>CAZKVF010000473.1:0-7481 GCA_964556085.1 uncultured Solibacteraceae bacterium | reverse complement strand
ACATCATTCTCCGGGCAACGTAGCCGGGGGAGCTTGGGCTCCTCCGGGAATTGGCTGCTGGCAATGAGAATGGCGCGACGCTCCTCGATCATCCGCCCGTTCCGAAAAATTCGCGCGCCGTCTCGATCGTCTTGGCGATCTGATCTGATCCGACGTTGTGAGCCTTGATCGTGAGCTTCTTGCCGTCCCCCCGCTCGAAGCTCATCTCGAGCGAGGAACTCCGCTCGAAAAATGCCTTGCAGACATTGATCAGAGCCACGGCCGCGCCGCTGGTGAGGAATGTCAGGGCCAGGTTGCCGATCTCAACCATGTCTCCCCGGGTGCCCGAAACGGCAGTTCCGCGGGCCAGTTCAACCTGCAAGTCGTTTTCCTGATTGGCGGTGTTGCAGAAATCACGGGTGATCGCCTGAAGGTCTTCGGCCCCCAGTTCAGCGGAAGTCAAAGTCATTCGAAGGCTCATGCGCACACTCCTGGGAACGAAACGTAGATTATCGTACCAAAAGAAAGTCAGTGCCACATTTTTAAGATTTCTTTATCCCCTAATCTCATAAACTTACGCGAATCTTCGCCCCTACCCCTCTTGCTGTCGTCTTACCCTGGAGCCGAAAAGGAGATCTGCCATGGCATCCACGAATCCGCGCCAGTGGATAGTACGCAAGTGGGGCAGGCGATCTTGTCGCCTGCCAAAGAGCCGCGGAGCGCTGCCACTATCGCAGCGACTCCTCCACCTGCTGCTGCAGCAGATCGAGCGGCAGGACACCGCTGCGTAGGATGCGTTCGTGAAACTCGCGAATGTCGAAGCGCGCGCCCAGCTTCTGCTGCGCTTCTTTGCGAAGTTGCATGATGCGAAGCTGCCCCATCTTGTAAGAGAGCGCCTGCCCCGGCCAGGAGATGTACCGGTCCACCTCGGCTAGAGACTCATCGGGTGCGTGCGCTTTGAAATAGTCGATGGCCTGCTGCCGGCTCCAGTTCATGGCATGAAGACCGGTGTCCACCACCAGCCGGACGGCGCGGAAACGCTCGCTTGCGAGTTGCCCGAACTTGCTCGATGGATCGCGGTAGACACCCAATTCGGAGCCTAACGATTCGGCGTAGAGGCCCCATCCTTCCACGTAGGCGCTGTTGCCATAAAACTTGCGGAACTCGGGCAGGCCAGCAAGTTGGCGCGCGATGGTCAGCTGGAAAACGTGGCCGGGCACGGCCTCGTGCAAAACCAACGCTTCTTTGTTGTATTTCACCTGTTTCTCGGGCTGATAGGTGTTGAGGTTCATCCACCCCGGTGTGCTGTAATCGGGCGAAGGCGCCTCGGCGTTGGTTGCCGTCGCGGCTTCCCGCTCCTCGGGAATGGGGCGAACGCCATAGAGCAGCCCCGGGAAGTGCTGAAACAGGTCTGGCAGCCGGGGCTCCACGATTTTGGCGATATTGCGGCAGTAGATCAGCATCTCTTCCTTACTGTGAAAATGCTGATCGGGCGCTGTTTCGAGCTGGCGCTCATAATCCGGTACGGAGCCGTTGAAGCCCGCTTGCCGAAGCACCCCGCGCATTTCAGCTTCGATGCGATCCACCTCGGCGAGACCGAGTTTGTGAATCTCCTCGGGCGTATTGCTGGTTGTTGTATACAGGCGCACCAGGATGCTGTAATCGCTGCCGCCATCCCGAATACTGCTCAGGCCGACATCGGGCCGTGCCTTCGCACCGTATGGGCCGGCGAGGTAATCCCGGTATTTGCGCCAGGCGGGCAGGAACTGGTGGTCGTAGAGGTCTTCGCCTTGTGCTTTCAGCCTGGCTTGTTCCGCTTGAGGGATGGCGGCGGGGAACTGCCGGAAAGCGGCCAGCAGCGCGGTCCGGTTGCGGTCCTGCGAAATCTGGCCGTTCAACTGTGCGGCTACCAGATCGACGACCACGCGGGGCTGCGTCAGGCCACGTGCTACTGCTTCATCCAGCAAGGCGATGCTCTGATCTATGTAGGCGGGAACGCCGCGAAGCCGCGCGAGCAGGTTCTGGTAATCCCGAGGCGTGCGTGCGGGCATGCGGTCGAAAATCGAGTAGACGCGATTGTGCAGACCGTTCTGCTGGGTTACGCGCAGCAGACCGTCTTCGAGGCCGCCGGATTCGAGCTGGCTGCGCAGGATATAGTCGAGCAGGCGAGCGCTCAGCCGGTCCTGAGGGTTGAGACTGCCCTGCGGAAAGGCGCTTAACTGCCGCAGCCGTTGCTCGAGGTGGGCGCGGCGCTGTTCCCGGCCTGCTTTGGACCAATCGTTCCAGCGGTCGTCATAATCGTGGCGTCCAACAGAAGTGGCGAACTCGGGATCGTCGCGAAGGCGTTCCTCGAAAGTTTCCTTGAAAAACGTCGCAATGTTTTGTGCGCCCAGAGGCAGTGAGACCAGCAACGCCAATATAATGCGAAGCATTTTTCCAGTGTAGTGCTTACCGCTGGCTCAGGCCGCCATCCACAACGAGTAACTGGCCCGTGATGAACTCGGAGGCCTTCAGAAAAAAGAGGACAGCGTCGGCTACTTCTTCCGGCGTTCCTGCGCGGCCGGCGGGCGTCGCAGCGATCAGCGCCTTGCCGCGTTCGTCGATCTGATCGAAGGGGATCATGGGGATCGCTCCGGGCGCCACGGAGTTGACGCTAATATCCGGTGCGAAGGCTTTGCATAAAGCTCGCGTCAGCATGATAACCCCTGCCTTGGACGCGCAGTAATGCGCGTTTTCGGCCCAGGGCCGGATGCCGCCGAGCGAGCTGATGTTGACAATACGGCCGCCGCCGGATTTCCGCATCAGCCGGGCGCCCTGCTGGCAGCAAAAGAAGACAGCCTTCAGGTTGACGGAATGAATGAAGTCCCAATCCTTCTCGGTGATCTCGAACGGATCGAAACTGGTAAACCGGCCCGCGCTGTTCACCAGGCCATCGAGCCGTCCCAAGCGCTCGCCGACTTCCGAGAACAGGCGCTCGATTTCGGCTACGCTCTCGAGATTGGCACGAAACAAAGCGGCATCGCCGGCTTCGGCGGCAGTACGGCGGGCGTCATCTTCAGAACCGTGGTAGTGGATGCCCACGCGCGCTCCTTCGGCGGCCAGGCGGAGAGCAATGGCGCGTCCGATGCGCTTGGCTCCGCCCGTTACGAGGATCACACGTCCGGCGATGCTCACGCCAGAACCTCTTCGCGAACCCTAAGGTGGCGGATGTAATCACAATCGAGGTCATAGCCGAAGCCTGGCGTATCGCGAACTTCAATTGTGCCCCGGGGGGTCACCTCGACGGGCGGATGGATGATGTCCCGGCGCCAGTAGCGCCGGCTGGCCGAAACATCGCCAGGCAGCACGAAATTCGGGAGCGTCGAGAGCGCGATGTTATGCGCCCGCCCAATTCCTGATTCCAGCATGCCGCCGCACCACACTGGGATGCCGGCGGCCTGGGCGCGATCATGCACGCGGCGCGCTTCGGCAAACCCACCGACGCGTCCCAGCTTGATATTGATGATGCCGCAAGCGCGCAGCCGGACGGCCTGCTCGACATGGTGCGACGAGCGGATACATTCGTCCAGGCAGAGAGGGGTCTGAAGCTCCGACTGCAGCTGGGCATGGTCGATGATGTCGTCGTGGCCGAGCGGCTGCTCGATCATCATCAGACAGAACTCGTCCAAGCGGCGGAGATGGGCCGCGTCGGCCAGGGTATAGGCCGAGTTCGCGTCGGCCATCAACTTGATCGAGGGGAAACGTTCCCGCACCTGTTGAATGACGTCCACGTCCCAGCCGGGTTTGATCTTGACTTTCATCCGCTGGTACCCGGCGGCAATTTCGCGGTCGATCGTCGCGAGGAGTTGCGGCACGCTCTCCTGGATGCCAATGGAGACGCCGCACGGGATCTCGCGCCGGGCGCCGCCGCCGATCTTCCGCCAGAGGGGGATGCCTTCGCTGCGGGCTTCGAGGTCCCACACGGCTGCTTCGAGGCCGCCACGCGCCATGAGGTGACCGCGAATGTGGGCGGTCAGCGGAGCAACATCCCGAGCGCCATCGAGATTGCGGCCAAGCAGGTGGGGCGCGACGTAATCGCGGAGGATCAACCAGGCGGATGCGGTCCATTCCTCGTTGTAGAACGGGTCTTCACCGGCCGTAACCTCGCCCCAGCCCGAGATGCCGCCGGCCTGCGCCTCGACCAGGATGATCTGCCGTTCCGTTGTGCGGCCGAAACTGGTCTCGAAGAAGTGCACCAGAGGCATGCGGATCTGGTGGAGGATGATTCGCTCCAGCTTCATGGCCACCGTCCGAACAGGTATGACCCCTCAGTGTCGGTGCGCTCGAACCCGATCACGGCGAGTCCCCGTGAAAAAGCGGACTGAAAGCGCTCGGCGGTAGAGCGCTGGATCTCGCGCGCATTTTGGGGCTCCTCGCGGCGGATTTGCTGGATACCGGCGGGGATGGTGATCCGCTCTTGGTGGGGCAGGCGATCTTGTCGCCTGCCAACAGATTCTATCCCGCCGTCGGAGCGGGCACTCTGTTTCAGGATCGCCTCCACTCGCGCCGAACTCATCCACCATTCGGCCACACACCGATCGGTAGGCAGGCCGCCATCGAGCGGGCTGGACGTGTTGCCGTACTCGTTTTCCAGATAGCGGCGCACTATGGCGCCGAGGCGCACAATGTTGAAATAGGCGTTCTTGAGTTGCAGCGGGTCGAAAGTCCATTCCATCAGATCGATCCCGCGGGCCAGCGCGTCCGAACGCTGTTCGAGTTTCAGCCTGCGGCCCACGCCGCAATTGCGGTACTCCGGCAGCACGGCCAGCATATGGCTATGCAGATATGGATGCCCATCGGGTTTCAGCGCGGGAAAGGCCAGGCAAAACCCAATCATGCGGGAGCCGTCGAAAGCGCCGAGGACATGGCCCCCGGTCTGACTGGCCACCACGAAAACCGGCAGGGGCACAACTTCGGTTTCGGAGAACCCCCATACGCACTTCTGCAGCTTAACGGCCTCGGTCAACTCGTCGAGAGCGGCGAGCCGGCGAACCTGAATCATCGCTCCCCGAGCTTCGCTTGCTGCCACAGTGCCTCCATTTCCGCGAGATTGGCATCCTGCAGTTTCTTCCCTCGCGCGGCCAGATCGCGCTCGATGTGCGCGAAGCGCTGGCGGAACTTGGCGTTGGTTTTGCGGAGCGCCTGTTCGGGATCGACCTTGACGAAGCGTGCCAGGTTCACCAGAACGAAGAGCAAGTCTCCAATCTCGTTTTCGAGTTCGGGGAGCGAAGCTTGCCGCCGCGCTTCAGCGAGTTCCGCCAGTTCCTCGTCTAGTTTTTCGATCACCTGGTCGGCCGTTTCCCAATCGAAGCCTACTCCGGCGGCGCGCGAAGAGATCTGCTGCGCCTCGACCAGGGCAGGCATGGCGCGCGGTACGGAGTCGAGAAGGCCGGCTTCCTCTTGCCCGCGGTCTTTCTTTTCGGCGGCCTTGATTTCACCCCAGATGCGCGTCACATCGCCGGCCGATTCCGCGGTGCCATCCCCGAAAACATGCGGGTGGCGCCGAATCAGTTTTTGGTTGATCGCGTCGAGCGAATCGCCGATCCGGAAAAGGCCCTGTTCAGCGGCCATCTGCGCGTAGAAGACAGCCTGCAAGACAAAGTCACCCAGTTCTTCGGCCAGTTCGCGCCAGTCGCGCCGGTCGATGGCATCCAGCACTTCATAGGTCTCTTCCAGCGTGTACGGCTTGATGCTGTCGAATGTCTGCTCGCGGTCCCACGGGCAGCCGCCGGGAGCCCGCAGCCGCGCCATCAGATCGACTAGTTTCTGGAATTTCTCGCCGGGACTAGACAACCCTCAGGTTAGCAACTTCGGCGTACGATAGGTGCCTTTATACCCTGGACGAAACGGCCACTGGTAGCGCGGGCGGTCTTTGCCGCCGGTGCACTTACCTACGCGGCTTGATCCCGAAGTGGTAGACCAGGGCGCCGGCGCCCACAGTTGCGAAGGCCGTCAGAGAAGCTATCGGATGAAGGAAGACACCGTAGATCATCATGATTAGGCCCATCACGATGTACAACGCTGGAATGAGCGGCCAGGCGAAATCCACTTGCCGCAGGCGCTGCCAGCCGGGACGCGTGCGGCGGAACACGAACAGCGAGCCGACGGACAACACAGAAAAGAGTGTAAGGCTGAAGCCGATATACACCAGCAATTCCAGCAGCGGGGTTACCGTCAGCACCATGGCGCAGAGTCCCTGGCTGACGATCGCCATTACCGGCGTGTGCCAGCGCGGATTCACGGCAGCAGCCGCGCTGAAAAACGCACGGTTTTTCGCCATCGCGTAGTAAACGCGCGGCCCAATGGTGACTTCGGCGCTGACGGTCGAGACGATACAAAGTGCCATCAGGGCGGAAAAGAGTCCGGCGATGCCGGGGCCAAACAGGTTAGATACCGCGAGTGCTCCGACCGCAATCACCGGCCTCCGCTCGCCGCCGGGGAGGGTCTGAATCATGTCCGCGAGCGGGGTTGCGTACATGAAGAGGAGGTTCAAGCCGAGATACAGCGCCGCCACGATAGCCGTGCCTGTCGCCAGAGCCAGCGGGAGAGTACGTTCGGGCCTGCGGATCTCTTCAGCCACATAGGTGGCTGCATTCCAGCCGCTGTAGCCCACCATCACGTAAAGCAGGCTAACTACGAATTGCGCCGGCAGGCTGACGGTGGAGGTACGCACAGCCGCCTGGGAGAAATGGGCCCAGCTTCCCGTACCGGCAACGAATCCCGCAATCACCATTCCGGTGATCACCAGCAGTTTGGTTGAAGTGAGGACATTCTGCACTTTGGCCACGCGGCCCAAGCCGAAACAGTTCAGGATAGTGAACGCGCCGATCAGCGCGCATGCGAGCAACTGACCGCGGCCCAAGTGTAATTCCCATGCGCCCGAGCCGACCACCAGCGATGCATTGGCCTGCTTGAGACTGGGGTAGAAGTAGCCGAGGTAGTCGGAGAAGGCCAAGGCGGCAGTGGCGATGGGCGCAGAGAAGCCGGCGAAAAAAGAAACCCAGCCGGTCATGAAGCCCCACTCCGGGCCGTAGGCGTGGGTTAGATAGACGTACTCCCCGCCGGAGCTGGGGAAGTTGATGCCCAGTTCGGAATAACTAAGTGCGCCAGCGAAGGCGAAGAGGGCGCCGACAGCCCAACAGGCCAGAATCAGCCGGGCGCTTCCAAGGTCTCCTGCCATGAAGCCGGTGTTTACAAAGATGCCCGTCCCCACCATGTTCGAGATCACCAGCGCGGTGGACGTGAAAAAGCCGAGTTGGCGGAGTAGTTCCCCGCCGGGGGCTTGCACACGGATAGTGGACATCCGAGACTCTAGAGCTATTCTAGTCCCCTGCCCGCCTGATCCACCGCTTTACGAAACGTCTAGATGACCGCATATCATTCGGTTCCCAAAACTTATTGGAACCTGGGCGGGGTGGTCATGAGACTAATCGCAGTGCCGGACTGGACCCTGGGGAACTCTT
>CAZKVF010000472.1:0-9632 GCA_964556085.1 uncultured Solibacteraceae bacterium | reverse complement strand
GAAGGCGTTTACCGCCTATGCGAGACCAGCCGTATGACCCTCGAACATAATGTTCGCGAAAATCTCCACACGGCGCGACAAATTCTCCAGGAGGCTGGAGGCATACGGTTGGGTGGGGAGCAAGTCCGGTGGGAAGCCCGCAATCAGTTCACCAACGCGACTTCTGAGGTGGTTTTGCCTAAAGCCCTGATTGGAAGCACCAGGCTGGGCCAGATCCGGGATTCGGGAACATCTGTCGCTGTGGTGGACCAAGTCACGACCTTGATCAATGTGACCAGCACTGTTTTCCAGCGGATGAACGCGGCTGGGGATATGCTGCGTGTAGCAACCACAGTGAAAGGTACAGATGGAAAACGCTCGATTGGAACTTTCATTCCCGCGGTGGGCGCCGAAGGCCAGCCGAACCCGGTGGTCTCCGCAGTGTTGCGTGGGCAAACGTTCGTCGGCCGCGCATTCGTAGTGAACGCCTGGTATATGGCCGCCTACGAACCGTTATGGGATGGCGATCACAAAGTGATCGGCATGTTCTATGTGGGTTTACCGGAGGCCATTGCGACAGATTTCCTCCACCGCGCGGTCGCTGGCATGAAGGTCGGAACCAGCGGATATGTCTTTGTCCTTAACGCAGTGGGGGCGTCGCGGGGACATTATGTGATCTCTCGAGGAGGTAAACGCGACGGTGAGGACATCTGGGACACACGGGACAGCCAGGGCGCCTTCCCGATCCGGGAGATCTGCCGCAAGGCCGTGGTCCTGAACCCGGATGAGGTCGCCACGCACCAATATACTTGGAAAAACCCAGGCGACCCCGTTCCTTATTCCAAACTTGCGCGTCTCAAGTACTTCAAAGATTGGGATTGGGTGATTGGGGTAAGCATCCCCGAAAAGGAATTGCTCGCAACCCAACACGCCATCGATCAAATCGCGCGTTCGGGCGGGGTCACGCTTCTCATCATGGGTCTGGCGGCTCTGGCTGCCAGCTGCTGCATCTGGTTCTTCCTGGCCGGCAGCCTCATGCGCCGCACTGGCCGCATTGTCCAAAAGCTGACGACAACTTCGGATGTGATCTCATTGGATGCCGAACATGTCGCCGAAACCAGCAACCACCTGGCGAAGCAGGCTCGCGACCAGGCAACTTCCAACCAGTCAATGGCGACATCGGTCCGGGAGATCCAGCGTGTCGCTAGCGAGAACCTGGAACACTCGCGCCTTCTGAAGCAACTCGCTCCCCAAGCCCGCGCCGCGGCCGAAGGCGGGTCCCTTGAAGCCGAGGCCATGAGCCAAACGATGAGCCAGATTCAGTCGGCCGGCGCGCAAGTAGTCGATATCAACAAAATCATCGGTGAGATTGCCTTCCAAACCAAGCTCCTGTCGTTGAACGCCGCAATTGAAGCGGCGCGCGTGGGTGAGGCCGGACTCGGATTCGCGGCTGTAGCCGACGAGGTCCGGAATCTCGCTCACCGGTGCTCAGCGGCTGCCCAGGAGACTTCGGACAAGATTCAGCACTCGATGTGTGCCGGCGAGCGCGGCGTTTCCGTTACGCGACAGGTGGCCGAAAAACTCGCAATGATCACAGCGGCTGCACGGCAACTGGACGAACTCGCGCAATGTGTGGCCGCCGCCTCCGAGCAACAGAATCTGGGAATCGGCCAGGTCCACACCGCTGCCAGCCGGATGAATGAAGCGATCCAATCCACCGCAGCGAATGCCAAGGATGGGGCCGGCCGCGCCCATCAATTCAGCCTGCAGGCCGGCGTTTTGCAGCAGGTCGCCACCGAGCTCCAAACCATGTTTCAGGGATCCCTCCGACAGGGAAACTCCTAAACCCGGCGATGTTCGCCCAATACCAAGCCCATCCGTGAAGACTCTGGCGCGGCTGTGACGAACCCCTCGGCGGCAGTTGGCCGTAGCGCTTCCGCAGCCAGCAGGACAACCGAGATCCAGACGAAGTCCGCCAGGAGCAGGTGGAGTATCTGCATCCAAACGGGCGCGAGCAGCAGCAGGTTCAACATGCCAGCTCCGATTTGCAGCCCCACGAGCGCCAGCAACATGCGCGTGCACGGCTTTGTTGCCGGCAGGCGTATCTGCAGCCGTATTGCATAAATGGAAAGGAAAGCGGCCGCTGCAATCGCCAGAAACGGGTGAAACCACCGCATCCGCAAGAGGACGTTAGCTGCCGGGTCGAAATCCTGGCGGAAGCCGGCGGCCAGCGAAGCGGCGGGAAATAGCGTGTCGCCCAGAGCCGCGATGGCGCCGCTGATCCCAGTGAGTACAAAAAGCAGCAAACCGGGTGTCGCTCCCCAGACCGTAAGCCCACGCAGAGGTAAGCGCGCGCTGCGGTCGTTGCTCGGCGCTATACCGCTCCACCGTGCCGTCAAGGCAAGACACGCTAGCAGGGCGAGCGTGTTCATCAGGTGGCCGGAGAGCGACCAGACCCGTCCCAGCGAGGCATTCTGAGCGACGTGCTCGAGTTTCACCAGCGCCGCGCCAATCAAAGCTTCCGTGATCACGAAGATAAATGAGGCGGCCGCTGCCTTCCGCGCCGCATGCCGCGGGGGATAGGCCCGCAACGCCCACATCATCAGTAAGAAGATCAGGAGCCCGTCCAGCCCGCTCATCACGCGATGCGTGAATTCGATAATGGTTTTGACGGCAGGAGCGCGCGGCACCACTTCTCCATTGCACAGCGGCCAGTGATTACCGCAGCCCGCGCCGGCACCTGTCGCGCGCACATAAACGCCCCAAAGCACCACGGCCAGAGTGAACGCCAGCACGGCCCAGGCGAAGCGCGTGAAGTTTTTAGACACGGCTGATACCTTCATTCTAAGCTGGTATCAATTGGCCGCCGCTCCAATCGGCCCTGCAGACCCTCGGTCCCGCGCCGGGCGCGGTCGCGGAGTTCGTGGATGTTCACTCCGGTAAGCGCGGTGGCCACCGCCCCCCCGATCAGCAGCGGCAGAACCAGGGCGAAAAACAGCACGAAGGAGAATGTCTTCGCGTCGTTCTGCTCCACATCAAAGAGCCGCAAAGCCACCACGGTGGCCACCTGGAAGAGCCCAACATTGCCGGGAGCATTCGGTACGGCCGTTCCGAAACGGACAATGGCCAGCACTCCTCCGGCCACCCAGAACGAGAGATCGAGTCCGTAAGCCTTCATGAGTGCCCAGTACGAGACCACCTGCAACGCCATATAGAGCGTGCTGATCAGGATCGTGTATCCCATCGACGCCGGGTTGCCCATCAGGTGCAGGCCTTCCACAACGTGGCGCAAGGTCGCGGCCCACCGGCTCTCGGAGGAGACCAGATGTACATGCTGCTTGTGATACACGATCCACACCAGAATCACGATGCCAGCGAGAATGATTACACCTAATATGTTCACAACGAAGGTCAATTGCCGCGGAATACCTTTGACGAAGGCGGCGGTCAAGAAGAATGTTGCCAGCATGAAGAACCCGTCGATGAGCCGTTCGACGGCGGCCGAAGCGAAGATGAGCGAAACGCGAAGGTCATTCCAATGCGCCAGCAAATAACAGCGAATCAGCTCGCCGATCCGCAGTGGCAACACCTCGTTGGCAAACAAGCCGATATAGACAGCCTGAACAGTGCGCCAGTACCCTAGCCGCGACACCGGGCTGAGCAGCGTGTTCCAGCGCCAGGCGTGAGTCATGTACACGGCCAGGTCTGCCGCTATACCCAGCGCAACCCACCCCCAATCCAGCGAACGCAGGGCGGCCGGCAGTTCCGCGATCGGATAATTGTGCAGCACCCACATCAGGCAGACCGCTGATAGCGCATAGCCCGCGGTCTGGGGAAGCCACGCAGGCATCGGGCGCCGGCCCGCTGGGAGGCGTTTCTCCATAAGCGCCTAACCCAATCCCGTGCCCGCCCGACAGAGTTCCCTGGAGCTTCTTTGGGACGCCCTTTTTCCTCGTCCATTGCCACCGCGAGGAGGCATGTTTTCAGGCGGGCACGGGACCAACCGCCTCAATGTCACCGGGCGCGGAGCCGTAGCGTGGCCGAAGGCGCTGATCCTCAAATCTCAATTCTATATCGTTACCAGCAGCCGCCCCCTGGTGGCGCCGCCGACGGAAACTCCGTACCCGGATCTTGTCGCCGGGGTGCCTGGCCCGCAGCAGGCTAACGCGCCCCGAAAAATTCAATATCATAGTCGGGATGCGATTTACCCTGATGCTGTTTACGGTTTGTTCGGCGCTAGCACAGGACGCCGGGGCCACGCGTAGCGATTGGCCGCACTACGGCGGCACACAGTTCTCGTTGCGCTACAGTGCGCTCGATCAAGTGAATACGGCCAACGTCAAGGCCCTTATCCCGGTGTGGATGTTCCAGACGGGCGACTACGCCGAAAACCTGCAGGCCACGCCCATCATCACGGACGGCGTCATGTATCTGATCACGGCCCGGGCGCGGGTATTCGCCGTGGATGCCGCCAGCGGCCGCGAGATCTGGCGCTACCAGTATCCCGAAGTGCCGCGCAATATCGGCGGATTTGTGGGCAATCGCGGGGTGGCAGTGGGCGATGGCAAGGTTTTCTTCGGCACTAAGGATAACTACCTGGTCGCCCTCGACCAGAAAACCGGTCGCCAGCTATGGAAGGTCAACGTCGATGACACCAAACAGTGCGGCTGCCAGATTACCGCCGCCCCGCTCGTAGTCAAAGACAAGGTCATCGTGGGCGGCACGGGAGGTGACGGTGCGCACCGCGGCTACATCACCGCCTTCTATACCGGAAACGGCCGCCTGGCCTGGCGCTGGTACGTGATTCCCGGTCCCGGTGAAAAAGGGCACGAGACGTGGAATGGCGATAGCTGGCGTTTCGGCGGCGGCGCCCCCTGGCTCACTGGCTCCTATGATCCCGCCTTCAACCTGGTCTATTGGGGAACCGGCAACGCCGCGGCCGATTTTTACGATGCCGAGCGCGTGGCTCCTGCCGCCGATAAGAGCAAAGACGTCAACCTCTATACCGCCAGCGTTGTCGCACTCGATGCCGATACCGGAAAATTGCGCTGGTATTACCAGGAAGTTCCCGACGACCTATGGGATTACGACTCCTCCTACGAGGTTCTTCTGATTGACCGCCAGATCCGCGGCCGCATGCGGCAGGCGCTCGTGCACATGAATAAAAGCGGATTGACCACGGTGCTCGACCGGGGGACGGGCGAATTCCTCAGCGCATTCTCCGTGCCCGAAGTGCGGACGTGGATCGCGGGAATCACCGAGGACGGCAAGCTGGTGGGGCGCAACGAGCCGCAGTTGGGGAAGACGACCACCATCTGTCCCAGCGTGGCCGGCGCGAAAAGCTGGAATTCCATGGCTTACTCCCCGCGCACGGGTTTCCTCTACGTTCCCGTCAATGAGGTTTGTAACGATATTACGCCCAACAACCGTCCGGCCGAAGAAGGCAAGAATTACATGAACGCCGAATTCCCCATGAAACTGGTGGAAGGGCGCGCCACTAACAGCCACTTGGATGCCTGGGATCCGGTTACCGGCAAACGCGCCTGGAGCGTGCCTTACAAATACGTGCTGCTGGCTTCCATGCTGGCCACCGCCGGCGACCTGGTGTTCACGGGCAACCCCGAAGGAGAATTCTTCGCGTTGGACGCCAAGAACGGAAATAGGCTGTGGAGTTACCAAACCGGCGCGGGGAATCGCGGCTCGCCGGTTTCGTATGCCGTGAATGGACGCCAGTACATTGCCACGCCGACCGGGTGGCACGTCTCTGTCGTAGGCAGCGCGCTCCTGGCGCTGTTTCCCGATCAGGACTGGCGCTTAGGTTCGACCCTGGTGGCCTTTGCCGCGCCGGAGGCATCGCGATGAGGAGCATTTGCCAGCTGGGAGTGGCCGCTCTCCTGACCCTGGAAGTCGGCGCGGCACAAAATCTGAGCGACGTACTGAAGCAGGGTGAGCAGACCTTCGCCAAGACTTGCGGCACTGGATATTGCCACGGAGCCAGGGGCGCGGCTGGCGGCGCTCCGCGGCTGGCGGGCCGCCACTTCGACCAGGCGTATATCGCCGGCGTGGTCACGCGTGGTATTCCCGGCACCGCTATGACGTCCTTCACCACGATCTTGTCGCGGCCCGATTTGGTGGCGGTCATTGCCTATGTCGCGAGCCTGAATGGCATCACGGACCTGAATGTCGGAGGCGCGGGCGTAGGTGCGTCACTCGCGCCGCAGCCCGAGCTCACTGGCGAGGCCGCCACCGGAGCGCGCCTGTTCAAAGAGGCCACTCGCGGTTTTGCACGGTGCTCCACTTGCCATGAAGTCGGCGGCTTCGGGATTTCCGTTGCGGCTCCCATCGGCAACGTACCGGCCTCGGCTGCGGCTCTAAAAGCGCTCGCCACGCCCAGTGTAAAGACGGCCTCCATGAACGGTGAATCGATGCCGGCGCTAGTCTTAAGTGAAGGCAAGCAGGGCACCATATTCTATGACCTGACGTCCGCTCCCCCCGTGCAGCGCAACGCTGAACCGGGCGCGGTGAAGTTGACCGACGGCGCCAGCTGGCGCCACGCCTCATTCATAGGCACGTACACCGATTCCGAACTCTCCGCCGTTCTGGCCTACCTGCGCGCGGTGGTGAAGCCGTAGGTATTCACTACCATGCCTTCGTGGGGAGGCTTCTAGCGCGCGAACCGGATTCTATCCGGCTCAACCGGCTGAAGGCCGGTGTTACCGCATCCGATGACCTCACCCTTTAAGCCCTTCCGGGAACCTCTTCGCGTTACTCTATTGCGCACAGGCGCGATCGCGATCGTCGTAGGTGGCGTGATTGCCAGGTTTTCGGGCGGGCTGGCCCGGTGGCCATTTCTCACTCTATTAGTGCTTTGGGTGTCATTAGGTGGCCACTGGGTGGAGGTATGGTTCCTCAACTGGCTGCGCCCTCGCCTTGCCGTCGCCCGCGCCATACAGGTGGGCGCTCGCTTAGCGGTGTGGTTCGTTGGCGGAATAGTCCTCATGCTGGGTATGAAGCTGACCGCTACGGCTCTCGGACGCCGGCGAACGCATTGGCCCGCATGGTGGTTCGCCGGAGTCGCGTTCATCGCTGTCGAACTCATAGCGCATCTGGCGCTGCGGCTCCGCAGACGGCCGAACTTCTACGATGGCCGTGGATAGTGATACGCCAAGAGCTGGTTCAGGCAGTACAATCAAGGAGGGTATGACGAAGGAATACGTTGAAGAGCGCGACGGCGGTTATTACGTTGCCGGCTCGCGGGTCTCGCTGGATTCGATCGTCCATGCCTTTCGCCGCGGAGACTCTCCCGAAACAATCTGCCAGAATTTCGAGGTTCTCCGTCTTGAGCAGGTTTACGGTGCGATTGCCTACTACCTTGCAAACCAGGCTGATATCGATGCCTATTTGATCCATCGGGACAAGAAGTGGGAGTCGGAAAGGCGGAATGCCGAGCCGTTGCCGGGCGATCTCCGTGAAAAGCTAATGCGTACTCGCGCCGATATACACGTAAGCCGCGCGTGAAAGTTCGCTTCTTGGCTGACGCCGATCTGAACAAAGCAATCGTGAGCGGGGTCCTGCGCCGCGAGCCAACTCTCGATTTTCTCACCGCTGGAGCGGCGGGGCTTAGCCGCTTGACTGATCCCGAGATTCTGGCTTTGGCGGCGGGACAGGGACGCGTGATCGTTTCACACGACGTTGGAACCATGCCCGCCCATTTCCGTGATTTCAAGAAAGCTGGAAAACACAGCGCCGGACTCTTTCTCGTTCCGCAGAGTCTCGACATTGGGGTCGCAATCGAGGAACTCCTTCTCATATGGCTCGCGTCGGAATCATCCGATTGGGAAGACCGGTTGGAATGGCTCCCGCTGAAGCTATAAACCGCCCACTTATCGCCTGTAGAAAACAGTGGTGAGTAGCATCGGAGTGTCCTGGTGATCCAATTCGATGAGTCTGTCTGCCGCAACCTTGAGGTGGCTTCCCGGCGTGAGTGGCTCGAGACCAACGGCTTAGGGGGCTACGCCTCATCCACGATCGCGGGCCTGAATACCCGGCGCTATCACGGGCTGCTGGTTGCCGCCACCAAACCCCCGGTCGGGCGCATGGTGCTGCTGTCCAAGCTCGAAGAGACCGTCATCATTAGTGGCCGCCGCTACGAACTCTCAGCCAACCGGTATCCCGGCGTGGTGCATCCTCAGGGATACCGGTATTTGAAAAGCTTCCGGCTCGATCCTTACCCTGTCTTCATCTACGATCTCGATGGATGCGAACTCGAAAAGTCCGTCTTCATGGTGAATGGCGAAAATACGACGGCCATCCAATACAGATTCACTTCCGGCGACCTGGCGGGCCGCGCCCTCGAGTTGCGCCCCCTGATTGCGTTTCGCGACTTCCACACCACCACGCATGAGAACGGCGCCCTTAATCCGTCGATCGAGCAGGAAACCGGTGGCATCGCCCTGAGTCCCTACCCCGGACTACCCACTCTCTACCTCGCGCACAACTCGATCCGAGTCGAAAAGGCCGGCAAGTGGTACCGCAATTTCGAATACGACATCGAAAAGGAGCGCGGCTTGGACTCCCGCGAGGACTTGTTCCAGCCCTGTCTTTTGAGGTTCGATCTCCCCACCTCGAGCGGTGCCGTGCTCCTGGCCTCCACTGAGCGCCGCGACGCCTCCGCCATAGACAATTACCGCGACGCCGAGATGCGCAGGCGCGCCGTGGTCGCATCTGCCACTGTTGCTGACCCGTTTGCGCGCGCGTTGGCTAGCGCCGCCGATCAGTTCCTCGTCCGGCGGGAACGGCAGACCACGGTCATCGCCGGCTACCACTGGTTCGGTGATTGGGGCCGGGACACCATGATCGCTCTTCCGGGGCTCACGCTTTCCACCGGGCGCTCCGACTCGGCCCGCTCAATCCTGGTAGAATTCGCGCGCTACGTGGATCGCGGCATGCTCCCCAACCGTTTCCCCGATTCCGGTGAAGCTCCGGAGTATAACACCGTAGACGCGACCCTCTGGTATTTCGAGGCTGTGCGGGCGCTGGCCGCGCGCACTCGCGATTACGATTTCGTGAAGCGCCATCTCTACCCCGTGCTCGTGGATATCATCGACTGGCACGAACGCGGCACACGCTACGGCATTCGCATGGATTCCGACGGTCTTCTGCAGGCCGGGGAATCGAGTGTGCAATTGACCTGGATGGACGCCAAAATCGGCGACTGGGTGGTTACCCCGCGGCGCGGAAAGCCTGTCGAGATTCAGGCTCTCTGGTATAACGCGCTGCGCATCATGGAGGAATGGAGCGCCGCATTTGCTTATTCTGCCGAGGCGCATCGTTATGCGTCCCTGGCTGCGCGCGTTCGAGCGAGCTTTTCGGCGCGTTTCTGGAACACACGCGCGGGCTGCCTCTACGATGTAATCGACGGCGAGAGCCGCGATGCCTCGATTCGGCCGAATCAGATATTCGCCGTGAGCCTCGATCACCACATGCTCGGGCCCGCGCAGGAGCGGAGTGTGGTGGCCGTCGTAAAGCGCGATCTCCTCACTCCGTACGGCCTGCGCACGCTGGCCCCTAGCGATCCTCACTACCGGGGCAAGTACGTAGGCGGCCCTCTATCCCGCGACGGCAGTTACCATCAAGGGACCGTGTGGCCCTGG
>CAZKVF010000471.1:0-16472 GCA_964556085.1 uncultured Solibacteraceae bacterium | reverse complement strand
CTCACAGACGCTCCGCGAAAATGGATCGCATACCGTGATGCTGTTTGTGATGCCGAATTTGGGCTGTATCAAGGCGGCACCGCTGGCGGCCCAGCGAAATTTGCCTGCCTGTGGCGAATCACAGATCAGCGCACGCACGACCTCAAGGAAGCGTACCTTTTCCCGGACGGCGTGTCTTCAGGAATCGGGCAGGCGAAGGGACCAGCCCGGGTCTTCACGCCTGCACTGAAGCAGATCCAATCCAAAACACACATTCCGATCCTGCTGCCCTCGAGATTGCCATCTGCCATTCCCGAGAGCGGGATAAAGCTGGCATCAGGCGAGGTGAGAAAGGACGGTTACTTCATATCGCTTTACTATTCGGAGGATGCGGTGAATGCTGGTTATGCGGCAGGTTTCGGTGGCTCCACGCTCATTCTCCAAGACCGAGATCTGCCCAATAGCGCCTGGGTCGCACTGTCGGATGGTCGTACTGGGATCTTCCGGCCTGTTTCATGTGGCGGGTCCTGTGCTCCCGCGAATCTGTGGTGGGAGCAAAACGGCGGGATGTACCAGATCCAAGTAAAGCTACGCCCTGACTTGCCAGAGAAGGACCAGCAGAAGATCCTGGTTGAAACAGCGAATTCGTCTGTGGCCGTCCGATGAGAGTCCGATAAACGTTAGCGTTGGATCGGAAGCGCCATGGCGCAGCGAGGCCCGCGGTAGGCAAAAACGCTCGCGCCGTGGCGCCTCCAATTCTCCTCGTCGGCTCCGGACTGATGTTCCGCAGTTTTCTCGCGTTACAACACGTGAATCCCGGGTTCGACCCGCACAACCTGCTCACCTTCCAACTACAGGGCGTTGGTGGGCAAGCTCCGGAATTGCGGGCGGCCTTTCAACGCCATATCCGCGACCGTCTGGCAGCCATCCCAGGCGTGATCAGCGTGGCGGCGAGCTTCCCCCTGCCACTGGCTGGCGGATTCAACCCCGTTCGATGGGGTACCGAGGAAGCGCTCGGCGATGCACCAAATTTCAAGCGGCTGATCTGCAAATCGTTCGTCCCGGATATTTCGAAACCATGAAGGTGCCCCTATTGGCGGGGCGCACGTTCACCGAAGCCGACAACGGCCCCCAGCGGACTCTGATGCTGATCGATGATCAACTCGCCGCCAAGGCTTTCCCCGGTCAATCCGCCGTCGGGAAACGTTTGTTGGTCCGCATCAATACGCCTGAGGCGCAGTGGACCGAAATCATCGGAGTGGTGGCCCATCAGCGCGAGAGTTCTTTGGCGCAGGCCGGGCGCGAGCAGGCATTCGTCACTGACGGGTTCGTCGGCAACTTTGCCAACAACTGGGTGCTGCGGACGTTGGGCGCGCCGGCGGCATATGCGCAGCGAGTTCGGGCCGCCATCGTGGCCGCGGGCCCGCAGTTGCTGGTGACGGACCTGAAAACGATGGACGACCTCGTCGACGACGCCCGGTCCAGTACCCGGTTTTCGCTGCTGTTGATCGGAGTCTTCGCGTCGATCGCTCTGATTCTTGCGGCAGTCGGCTTGTACGGCGTGCTCTCGACCCTGGTACGCCAGCGGACTGCCGAGATCGGCATCCGCATGGCATTAGGGGCGGTGCCTCTCAGTATCTTCCGCCAGGTCGTGGGTCAAGGATTGCTGGTGAGCCTGGCCGGCGTGGGGCTCGGACTCCCAACCGCGTTTGCGCTGACGCGGACCATAACTAGCCTTCTGATCGGAGTGAAGGCCACCGATCCCGCTACCTATGCGGAAATGGCAATCTTCTTTCTTACGATCGCTGCGCTGGCATCTTGGTTGCCGGCGCAACGTGCCGCCGGACTCGACCCCACGCAGGCGCTGCGCGAAGAGTAGCTACTCGGGCGCTTACTGAACCTGCTTTTTGCGCGGCCGCGAAGTTCTCTTTTTGGCGCCGCCTTCCGCCGCCGGTTTGCGCACGCGAGGCCGGCGCATGGGCTTGGGCGGAGGCTCGGGAATAGGGATCTCACCAGTGGCTGTCGGCTGGCCAGGCACGAGCGGCTGCGGCTCTTCCACATCCTCTTCGATTGTCGGTTCTGCTACGGGCTCTGGCGGCGGAGCCGGCGGATGAAATTCCGCGCCCAGGAACACCGTCAGGCCCTTTTCCTCGTCAGCTTGGATCCGCACCAGGCTCTTGTCCTGTGCGTAATTCAGCAACTCGCTGAACTCCTGAAACCCGTAATCGGTCCAATTGAAATTCGGATGCTCCTGCCGCACCCATTCGGCCAGTTCCTCCACATTAGCGCCGTTGTCTATTTCCAGCCGGTGCGTCTCCAGAATATCCCGCAGTAAGGGGATGGCCTGCTCGGGTTTGGCCCCCGGTTTTTCCGGCGCCGCACCCTTGAGGCGGATCATGTAGCGGCCTTCTCCTCCAGTGACCTCTACAAAATCGACCTTCTGCAGCTTCTCCACGAAATCGGTGAACGAATTCGCGCCATAAGCCTTTTCGTTGAAAGTGGAATCGAGCTGCAGCATGGTCGATTTCAGCAGCCCCAGCTGCGGCCGCACTTCACGGCGCTCCAGCACGCCCAGAGCTCGCTCCACCAGAGGCATGGCCTGCACCAGGTCGAGCGGGACGCGTTTGTTGGGCCGCGGCGGCCGGTCCTGCTGCGGTTGGGGCAGTTGGTGGGGTTGTTGTTGGGGTGGTTGTTGCGGCCGCGTCCTCGGCTCATCGATCATGCTTTCGTACGCCACAAATTCGTGGCAATTTTTCTGCAGGATCGTGCTGGTGAAAGCTCGCCCACCGACCACGAACACGCGCTTGTCGTATTGTTTCAGTTTGTTTACCAGGGCGATGAAGTCACTATCACCGCTCACGATCGCAAACGCGTTGATGTGGTCGTGAGTAAACGCCATTTCCAGCGCATCCAGCGCCAGGTTGATGTCGGCGCCGTTCTTGTCGCCCCGCGGCGACGGATCGCGCTGCACCATCTGCACCGCGTGCTCCGAAAGGGCGCGCGTCGCGGACTCCTGCCGGCCCCAGTTCGCATACGCGAATTTCGTGACGATCTCGCCGCGCTCTTTGAGTGCGTCGAGGACGGCCGCGACATCGAATTCGCGGTGCAGCGTGGATTTCACTCCGATTTCAATGTTGTCGAAGTCGATAAACACCGCGATCTTTAATTTCTGTTCCATTCAAAATCCTTAATTCCTTCGAGCGGTGTAGCGGGCCGGGCGGGTCCGCCGCGCCGCTTGCACTTCGGTCAGCCGCCTTTCTCTTGTCAGCGGCGGCGACCATGCTACGGCTAGTGTAGCTTAAATTGGCCGGCGGAGGCGGGCGGCTAGGTCCGACCCATTTGCGAATTCTTTCTGCAATTGGGGGCTTCGCAGATTTTCGCGCACATGCTCCAATTTTTGTATATAGAGCGCAAGCGCGCGATCGATGTGCTCAACGTTCGTCGCCAGAATATCGCGCCACAGTTCGTACGAACTGATCGCCAGGCGCGTCATATCGGTAAGCCCCGGCCCGGCCACACGCAACTCCTCGCCGCCGCTTACGCAGTCGGCAACGGTCGAGGCCAGAGCCGTGGACGCGAGCTGCGCCAAATGTGAGGTCAAGGCCACCAGGCGGTCATGACGGTCGCTGTCGAGAACCACGATACGCGCCCCGATTTTTTCCAGCCAGCCGCGAAAATCGGCAGCCGCCGGCGTTTCCAACTCGCCCGGCGTATCCGGCGTAAGCACCCACGTCCTGCCATCAAACAATGCGCCGTCGGCGGCCACGGCGCCGCGCTGCTCCTTGCCGGCCATCGGATGGCCTCCGAGAAATTGCGCGCGCGTGATGTTCCGGCGCCCCGCGTCCACAATTTCCGCTTTGGTGCTTCCGGCATCGGTGATCAGGGCCCCGGGCCGGACCAGAGGGTCCAGCACCCTCATGGTCTCGACGATCCGGCTTACGGCTTGAGAAAGGAAAACCAGATCGGCTTGAGGGATGGCGTCCGCCAGCGGCAGTCCCCGATCGATGGCGCCGGCAGCAACGGCATCCGCCACCGCGCGCTCCGAGCTGACTCCCAGAATAGCCCCGGAGAATCCCGCCTGGCGCAGGGCAAGGCCGAACGAAGCGCCGATTAAACCGGTGCCGACGATAGCGACCGTGTTCATTTAGAAAGCTGACCGCGCACTGGCCCGCGCCCGCTCACATCGCCCGCCCCACGGCCGACGCGATCATGCGCAACTGACCCATCAACTCCTCGAACTGCTCCGGCCGGAGTGATTGCGCGCCGTCGCTCAACGCATGATCGGGGTCGGGGTGCACTTCGATCAGTAAGCCGTCCGCTCCGGCGGCAACCGCGGCGCGCGCCATGGGGGCGACTTTATCCCGCCGCCCGGTGCCGTGCGACGGATCGGCCACGATTGGCAGATGGGATAGCTTCTTCACCACCGGAATTGCCGAAATGTCCATGGTGTTCCGCGTGTAAGTCTCGAACGTCCGGATGCCGCGTTCGCACAGAATCACATCGTAATTCCCGCCCGCGAGAATGTACTCCGCCGAAAGCAGCAGCTCTTCAATCGTTGCCGAGATGCCGCGCTTCAGCAGCACCGGCTTGCGCTGCTTGCCTGCCTCGCGCAGCAGGTTAAAATTCTGCATGTTGCGCGCCCCGATTTGCAGGATGTCGGAATACGCCGCCACCAGCGGGATCTGGGTCTGGTCCATGACCTCGCTGACCACCAGCAGCCCGTTCCGCTCGGCCGCCTCGCGCAGCAGGCGCAACCCCTCTTCGCCCAAACCCTGAAAACTGTAAGGTGAACTGCGCGGCTTGAACGCTCCGCCGCGGATGACGGTGCCGCCCGCATGCGCCACGATGTCCGCGCAGCGGCGGATCTGCTCCTGGCTTTCTACGCTGCATGGCCCGGCCATGATCACTACGCGGCCGCCGCCAATCTCGACATTGCCCACCTTCACCACCGTGCCGCCCGGCCGGAAGCTCCGGCTGG
Organism: uncultured Solibacteraceae bacterium; assembly: GCA_964556085.1. Lineage (GTDB taxonomy): Bacteria > Acidobacteriota > Terriglobia > Bryobacterales > Bryobacteraceae > PSRJ01. Next base: position 11,515 of record CAZKVF010000471.1, on the reverse strand, counting down.
CCAGTTTGTAGGGCGAAGCGATGCGATGTGCCTCCTTGACCCCGTCCAGCACCTCAAAAATGGCAGGATCTATTTCCTCGGTCTTCACCCCCACGCCGCCCAAAACCGTGTGAACCGTTCCGGTCGAGCGATGCACATTGAAACCGACATCCACCATGCGATCGATGACCACCTGGATCTGGCGCTCGCTCGCTCCCTCCTGCATCACCACAACCATCGCTAACCCTCTCCACCCTCTTCCATGCGCACGCGCTGAATCGTTCGCATCTCGTCGATGATCCGCTCGTAAATCCGGCGCACGGCCTCTTTGGTCAGCGGACCATCCGCGCTCGCCTGGCCGATGTTGTCGAAAACCTGGTCCTCGCGCTTGGGCTCGTAAATCGGCAGCTGCGCGGAACGTTTCACGCGGCCGATGTCTTCCACCACCCGCGTACGCTCGTTCAGCAATTCCACAATGCGGCGGTCCAGATCGTCGATGGTCACGCGGTACTCTTCGAGCTTTTGCTGCGCCTCGTCGCGGTTCATGCCCCTTCCCCGAAACCCTGTTTCAGTTCCCGCGTAAACGTCTCCAGCTCCCGCTCCAGATTCGGATTTGACGCATTCCGTTCGATCACGCGCACCAGCGCGCTGCCCACCACTACCGCTTCCACCTGGCTTCCTAATTCGGCCACGTGCTCCGGCCGGGAAACCCCGAAGCCTACTGCCAGGGGAAGGCTGGTGACAGCGCGCACCGCGCGAACGAGCGGGGCCACCGAGGCCGAGAGGTTTTCGCGCTCGCCTGTCACCCCGGTTCTCGAAACCAGGTACACAAACCCGGTCGAATATCGAGCCACCAGCTCCAGCCGCCGCGGGGTGCTCGTGGGCGCGACCAGAAAAACCGTGTCTAACCCATGAATGTGCATCGCTTCGACGTATTCCTGCGCTTCTTCCACGCTGGCATCGGTGAGCAGACAACCATCGATGCCGCAAGCCGCCGCATCCCGCGCCAGCCGGTCCAATCCATAGCGCATCACCGGATTCAAATAGGTAAAGAGCAGCAGGGGGACTTCCGAGCGGCTCCGGATGATTCTCGCCGTCTCCAGCACGCCGCGAAGCGTTGTTCCGGCCTGGAGGGCCCGTTGCCCGGCGCGCTGAATGACCGGACCATCAGCAATGGGATCGGAAAAAGGCACCCCCAGTTCGATTAAATCCGCTCCCCCGGAGACCAGCGCTTCAACCAGCCCCGACGTGCGGTCGAGCGATGGATCTCCGGCCGTCAAATAAGCGATCAAGCCCTTGCGCCCGTCCCGCTTCAGGCATTCGAACAGCCGCCCGATCCGCGTCATGCTTGGGCGCTCGTTGCCGGGGATGCTGGCGATTCCAGCTCGGGAAAATTCTCGCGGTAAATGTCGATGTCCTTATCGCCGCGCCCCGAAAGATTCACCAGCACGATTTTTTCGGCGGCTGTGGGGGCCCGCTTGATGGCTTCGGCTACCGCGTGCGCCGATTCCAATGCCGGAATGATGCCTTCCGTCTTCGATAATACGCGCGCGGCCTCCAGGGCCTCGGCATCGGATACGGCGGTGTACTCGGCGCGACGCTCGTCGTGCAGCCACGCGTGTTCCGGGCCGATCATCGCATAATCGAGCCCCGCCGAAACCGAATGTGTAAGCGCGATTTGGCCATCTTCGTCCTGGAGCACGAAACTATACGCGCCCTGTAACACGCCGGGCGCACCGCCTCGATAGCGCGCGGCATGCTCCCCCAGCGCCGTCCCTCGGCCGCCGGCCTCCACACCGATCAGTCGCACCGCGGAATCACCCAAAAACGCATGAAAAATGCCGATGGCGTTCGATCCGCCTCCCACGCAGGCCATCACCGTGTCCGGCAAACGGCCCTCGGCCTCCTGAATCTGGCGGCGCGCTTCCTCGCCAATCACCTTTTGAAAATCGCGCACCATCATGGGGTACGGGTGAGCGCCCAGCGCCGAACCGAGCAGGTAATGGGTATCCGCAACATTGGTCACCCAGTCGCGCATGGCTTCGCTGATGGCGTCCTTCAGAGTGCGGCTCCCGCTGGTCACGGCCACCACCTTAGCCCCGAGCATGCGCATGCGAAAGACGTTCAGCCGCTGCCGCCGCATGTCCTCTTCGCCCATGTACACCACGCACTCGAAACCGAACAAGGCGCATACCGTGGCAGTAGCCACGCCGTGCTGGCCGGCGCCGGTTTCGGCAATGATGCGGCGCTTCCCCATCCGCCGCGCCAAAAGAGCCTGGCCCAGGCAATTGTTGATCTTGTGCGCGCCGGTATGCAGCAGGTCTTCGCGTTTCAAATAAATGCGGGCGCCGCCCAGAGCTTCGTTCAGGCGTCGGGCAAAATACAGCGGCGTCGGCCGCCCAGCATAGGTGCGCAGCAGTTGCCACAGCTCCGCTTGAAACGAGGGGTCGCTGCGCGCCGTCAGGTACGCAGCTTCCAGTTCCTCGATCGGCGCCATCAATACTTCGGGTACAAACCGGCCGCCGTATGGTCCGAAATGCCCGCCCTGGTCGGGTTGCGCTGTCATGATTCGAGCGCCGCCTTGGCCGCTTCCAGAAACGCCTCCATCTTCTGATGGTCCTTTTTTCCCGGTGCGCTTTCCACGCGCGAACATGCATCCACACCCCACGGCCGGGCGAGCGCGACGGCTTCGTGTACGTTCGAAGCATCCAGCCCGCCGGCCAGGATTACGGGCTTGGATAGCCCGATGGCCCGCCGCCAGTCAAACGTTTTGCCGGCCCCACCGTAACGTTCGGCGGCTGGCCCATCAAGGACAACCGCCTCCGCGGGACATTGCTCGAGCGCTGACACGTCGCTGCCCTCCGTCACGCGCACCGCCTTCCAGACCGCCAGACCGGCAGGGTAATCCGCAGCCGTTTCGTCGCCATGCAACTGCGCCACATCCAGCCGCGCGATACGGGCAATCTCTTCCACCCGCTGCCGCGGCTCATTCACAAACACACCCACCCGCCGGATGTCGGGCCTCGAGCCGATATCCGCGGCGCACCTCGGATCGATGTAGCGTGGGCTCTTCGCATAAAAATTGAAGCCGATCGCTGTAGCGCCAAATGAAATGGCTGCGGCCGCGTCCTCCCGATTGGTGATGCCGCAAATCTTGAGCACTCGGACGGCTGCCAGCTTGCTCAAAGCCGCCGACGGATCGTTGGCCGTCATGAGATGCTCACCGACCAGAAAAGCACTGTAGCCGGCCTTTCGCAGCGTGGCGATATCCTTCGCCTCGCGGATGCCGCTCTCGCTCACGCGCACAATGCCTTTCGGAATGAATTCGGCCAGATGCAGCGAGGTCTCGAGCGATACCTCGAACGTGGTCAGGTCGCGGTTATTCACGCCGATAATATTCGCTCCGCCGCCCAAGGCCCGGTCGAGTTCCGGCCTATTGTGCACTTCCACGAGGGCGGCCATGTCCAGACGCTCGGCTGCCTCCCGCAACTCGCGAATCTCCCGCTCGGCGAGAATGGCGGCGATCAGCAAAACGGCATCCGCCCCGTGTGCCGCTGCCTCCAGCACCTGTTCCTGGGCGACAGTGAAATCCTTGCGTAGAACCGGCAGCGCCGTCGCCGCTCTTACCCGTTCCAGGTCTCGGAGGCTTCCCTGAAAGAACTCCTCGTCCGTCAAAACGGACAGAGCCGCCGCTCCGCCTCGCTCATACGCAACCGCGGTCCGCACCGGATCGAAATCCGCCGACAGAATGCCTTTGCTGGGCGACGCTTTTTTCACCTCGGCGATAATGGCCGGATCGCGGGCTTCGAGCGCTGCCCGGAAAGGCCGCCGCAGCTTCCGCTGCTCCCAGGCGCGTTTCTCCCACAGCTCCAGCGGGAATGACCCGCGCGCAAGCTTCTCCTTTTTGGCGGCGACAATACGCCCCAGAATGTTTGGAACAGCTTCAATCAAGGTGTTTTTCCATGGTATCAGGAGTATCCTGGCTGGTGGCGCCGGCGATCTCGTCACCGGCGGAGGCGCCCCAAGAGCAAGATTTCCGAGCCCCGCTGCACACGGATGCCCTCTTCCACCGAACGGTTAGAATGAGAGAAAGTGCCATACGATCTGATTGTGATTGGGAGTGGTCCCGGCGGCTACTCCGCGGCCATTCGCGCCGGACAATACGGACTCAACACCGCGCTCGTTGAAAAGCAGCCTCGACTCGGCGGAACCTGCCTGCTGGTGGGCTGCATCCCTACCAAGGCTCTCTTGCAGACCGCCGACATCTGGGAGCGCTTTGTACACTCCGATAAGGAAGGCATCGCTTGCGAGAACCCGCGCCTCGAATATCTCAAAGTGAAGGAGCGCAAGGACGGCATCGTCACCAAACACTCCAACGGCGTGGGCCTGCTTCTCAAACGCGCCAAGGTGGAGCGCATCACCGGCTATGCCACCCTGAAGGGCCAGGGCCAGGTTGAGGTTTCCGGCGACTCCGGCCCGCGAACCCTCGAGGCGAAAAATATTCTGATCGCCACCGGCTCGGAAGCCCGCATGCTCCCCGGCCTCATACCCGATCCGGAAACTATCCTCACCAACATCGAAATCCTCAACCTTACCGCGGTGCCGCGCAATTTGATCATCATTGGAGCGGGCGCCGTCGGCGTCGAGTTCGCTTCGATTTTCCGGCGCTTCGGAACCGAAGTCACCGTAATCGAGATGTTGCCGCGCGCCGTTCCGCTCGAAGACGAAGACATTTCCAAGGAATTGGAGCGCGCTTTCCGCAAGCAGAAAATCCGTGTCGAAACCGGCGCGCGCGCGGAGGAAGTCCAAAGGATCGGCCAGTGCGTGCGCGTGCGCCTCACCACCAAGGACGGCAAGCAGGAGCAACTCGAAGCCGAAAAGCTTCTGGTGGCCGTCGGCCGCAAGCCCAACTCCGAAAACATTGGCCTGGAGAACACGCGCATCGAACTGGATCGTGGTTTCATCAAAGTGGATCCGTACCAGCGCACCGCCGAGCCCGGTGTCTATGCCATTGGCGACGTGGTTGCAGGCACGCCGCAGCTGGCCCATGTGGCCACTATGGAGGGGATGATCGCCGTAGCCCACATGGCCGGCAAACCGGCGGCGCCCATCAACAAGCACCGCATCCCCAGCTGCACCTATACAGATCCGGGAATCGCCAGCGTCGGCCTCACGGAGGCCCAGGCGCGCGCCGCGGGCTACCAGGTGAAAATCGGCCGCTTTCCCTTCGCGGGCAACAGCCGCGCCACCATCCTCGGCAAGCACGAAGGCTTTATCAAGGTTGTGGCGGACCAGAAGCATGGTGAGATTCTGGGAGCCCATATCATTGGCCCGGAAGCCTTCGAGCTGATCGCGGAAGTGGTCACGGCCATGAACGCGGAGGCCACCGTGGAAACCATGATGCAAACCATCCACGCCCATCCGACCCTATACGAAGCGGTGGGCGAGGCGTTCAACGCCGTTTACGGCCTTTCCATCAATGCGTAGCCTGGCGTCCCAGTTACCGCTTGCTGACGCGCGCGGCTCCGATATTCTCGTTCAAAACCGCGACTCCGAAACACTGCTTCAGAGCCGCGACCGTGAGGGAGCGGTTGGCTCGGCAGTGAGAACCTGCCAAGTCCGGCATCTCGGCCGCATGGATTATGCCGCGGCGCTGTCTCTGCAGAAGCAACTGGAGGCGGAGCGCAAAGATGGTCTGATTCCCGATCAACTCCTGCTCCTCGAGCATCCCCACGTCATCACCCTGGGCCGCAACGGCCGGCAGGAGAACCTGCTGGCCGGCCGCGAGGTTCTCGAGCGCGCGGGTATCGCGTTTTTTCCAACTGACCGCGGCGGCGACATTACTTATCACGGCCCGGGGCAGCTTGTGGGATACCCGATCCTCGATTTGCGCGAGTGGAAGCGCGATGTGGGCGCGTACGTCCGCGCCATAGAGCAGGTGATCATCGACACTCTGGCCGATTTCGGAATCCTCGCCGGCCGCATTCCCAAGCTCACCGGCGTGTGGGTGGGAGAACGCAAAATCGCCGCCATCGGCGTACATATCTCCCGATGGGTTACATCCCACGGGTTTGCATTGAACGTAAGCACGGACTTGCGCTACTTCCAATACATCGTCCCCTGCGGCCTCAGCAAACCCGTCACTTCCATGGCTCAGTTGGGCCCGTCAACGGATCTTCCGGCCGTCTGTCACAGACTGACATCTCATTTCGGCCGCCTGTTTGACTGCGAGATGCTGATTGAAGAAACCGTGGCCGCCGGCCACTAAGGTGAGACAAATATGACCGACGTCGTGATGCCCCAAATGGGGGAAAGCATTGTTGAAGGAACGCTGACGAAATGGCTGAAGAAGCCCGGCGAGCATGTCGAACGCGACGAACCCCTGTTCGAGATCTCCACCGACAAGGTGGACACCGAAATTCCTTCCCCATCCGCCGGCACTCTGAACGAAATCCTCGTGGACGAGGGCGCGACCGTTCAAATCAACACCGTGGTGGCGCGGATCGCTGACGGCGATGGAGCAGGAGGGCAGTCCGCCGCTTCTGCGACTCGGCCTGCGGCCCCACCCGCTCAAGCAGCCGCAACTCCGCCAAGACCGCAACCCGCAGCTGCTGCGCCACCTGCACAACCGGCCGCCCCTCCTCCGCCAACTCCGCAGCCGGCCGCCGCCGCCCAGTTCGAAAATGGCGCCGCTCCCGAGTCGATGTCCGCGCCCTCCGGCCCCATTTCGCCCTTGGTCCGCCGCATGGCCCGCGAAAATAATATTGACCTCACGCAAGTATCTGGAACTGGCGCTGGAGGCCGCATCACCAAGCAGGATGTGGAAGGTTACCTGGCTCAGCGGGCCCAGCCTGTCGCGCCCCCACCGGTCGCACCGCCTCCCCCCGCCGCGCAGCAGCCGGCCGCGCCACAGCCGTCCGCCGCGGCACCCGCCCAGCAAGCCGCTGCCCCCGCAATGCCGTTGCCCACGCCCTCAGCTGCCAAGACCCGGATCGAACCCCTTAGCACGATGCGGCAAAGAATCGCCGAGCACATGGTGCTTTCCAAGCGCACTTCGCCCCATGTCACAACGGTCCACCGCGTCGATATGACGAAGGTGGCTCGCATGCGCGAGCGGCACAAAGCCGATGTTCAGGCCCGCTATGGCTTCTCGCTTACATATCTGCCGTTCATCGCCCGAGCTGCCGTAGTGGGGCTGCGCCACTTCCCCCTGCTGAATGCTTCCATTGATGGAACCAACATCATCTACCACAACGAAATCAACATCGGAATCGCCGTCGCGCTCGATAATGGCCTCATCGTTCCCGTAATCCGCGGCGCCGATGAGCGCAATGTTTTGGGCCTCCAGCACGCCATCTTCGACCTTTCCACGCGCGCCCGTTCGCGCCAGCTCAAGCCCGATGAAGTGCAGAGCGGCACTTTCTCCATCACCAACTTCGGCAGCTTCGGCAGCGTCATGGGTACGCCCATCATCAACCAGCCGCAGGTGGCCATCCTGGGCGTGGGTATAGTGGACAAAACTCCGGTAGTCATCGAGGATGCCATCGCGATTCGCTCCATGTGTTATCTCTCGTTGAGCTTCGATCACCGCCTGGTCGACGGCGCCCTGGCCGATCAGTTCATGACCCGCGTGAAACAGGTGCTCGAAGACTGGTCGGAAGACGTGCTGTGACTTCAAAGTGGGGCAGGCGATCTTGTCGCCTGCCATTCTGGTGGGGCAGGCGCTTCCGCCTCCCAATCGCGCCGCCGGTTTGGTGGGGCAGGCGCTTCCGCCTGCCAACCACTCCCAGCCTATTCCTGCTCCTACTCCCCTACTCCGCCCTCGCCAATCCCTTCGCTCCCCTCACCGCCGGTGAGATCCGCACCACCGTCCGCATGATCCGCGCTTACGGACGCACCCAGGGCGCGCCGCCCGCCACCTCTCGTTTCAGCCTGATCGCACTGGCGGAGCCGCCCAAAGAACTGGTCCTGCGCGGCGCATCCGTCGGACGCGCGGCCTTCGTCGTAGTCTACGATCCGCCTTCCAATCGCACCTGGGAGGCCATTGCCAATCTGGCTGACTACCGCGTGGATTCCTTCAAAGAGATACCGGGCGCGCAGCCGCCTATCAACGGCCAGGACTCCGCGCAGGCGGACCGCATCGTGCGCGCCGACCCCCGCTGGCGCCGCGCCATGCAGGAACGCGGCATCGGCGACCTGAATTCCGTCGCCATCGTGGCCTGGTCCGCCGGCTACTTTGCGCTGCCGGGTACCAATCAGGGCCGCATCGTCCGCGCGCTGTCCTACTACTTCGCCGGCGGAAACAACCTCGATGCGCATCCCGTCGAGGGGGTTGTCGCCGAGGTAGATCTCACCAAGGGTCGCATCATTGAGATGCTCGACGACAATCGCGACGCTCCGGTGTCGCATGAAAATTTCGAGCTCGACCCCGCGTCCAACCGTCCTCTGCGCGCCCCTCCCGCGCCGCTTACCATCACCCAGCCACAACCCGCTTTCCAGATAGAAGACGGCGAAGTGCGCTGGCAGAAGTGGCGTTTCCGCTTCGGCCTCCACCCCCGCGAAGGCCTCGTGCTCTATACCGTGGGTTACGAGGACGCAGGCCGCGTGCGCTCGATTCTTTATCGCGGATCACTTTCCGAAATGGTGGTCCCCTACGGCGACCCTTCTGCCGCCTGGTTCTTCCGCAACAGCTTCGATGCCGGAGAGCTGGGGCTGGGTTCGAGTGCCGTTCCCCTGCGCCCCGGCGTGGATTGCCCCACAAACTGCTCCGTTTTCGATGCCGCTATAGCCGATACGTCCGGCAACCCGCACCTCATTCCTGGGGCTGTGGCGTTATATGAGCGCGATGCCGGCATCGCCTGGAAACACGGCGAGCAGGCGCGCCGCGCGCGCGAACTGGTGCTGTCCTACGTCGCCACTGTCGGCAACTATGATTACGGATTCGACTGGATCTTCCATCAGGATGGCGCCCTGGACGTGCGTGTCGCGCTCACCGGCGTCATGGCGGTGAAAGGTGTCGCCGGTGACCACGCAGATGCGTACAGCCACATGGTGGCCAAGGGAATCGCCGCACCGCACCATCAGCACTTCTTCACCTTCCGGCTCGATATGGATATTGACGGCGCGGCCGCCAACCGCGTCATCGAGTTGAATTCGGCCCCGGCCCCCGCCGGCCCTTCTAACCCTTACGGCGGCGCCTTCACCATGAAGGAAACTCTGCTCCGTACCGAGCGCGAGGCTCAGAGGAAACTGAGTCTGGCTTCCAGCCGGCGCTGGATCATCGAAAGCGTCACCGCGAAGAACGCCCTCGGCCACCCTACCGCCTTCGCCCTGCTGCCCGGCGAGAACGCGGAGCCCTTCGCCGCCGCCGATTCCTGGGTGCGCAAGAGAGCCGGCTTCCTCGACGCGCACGTTTGGGTTACCCCCTACCACCCCGCGGAGATGTACGCCGGCGGCGATTATCCCAACCAGAGCCGCGGCGGGGATGGCCTCGCGAAATGGACCGCGGCTAACCGCGCCATCGACAATCAGGACGTCGTCCTCTGGTACACCATGGGCATCACCCACAACCCCCGCCCCGAAGATTGGCCCGTCATGCCCGTCCACCTGGCAGGCTTCCGCCTGGTCCCCTGGGGATTCTTCGGACGCAACCCGGCGATGGACCTGCCTGGCGACGATCCGCGATAGGCACTCTCGGGGCTGCTATCATGTCCTCTGCGGTGGGGACTCCAAGCATGGTGAAATCGAGCTTCCGGGTTCGGTTCGCCTCTCCGGGGCTACCCCGGGGGAGATTGCCGGTTCGCCATTTCGTCGCGTGAGCTTCTTCTGCGCTGGCGAGCAGTTCCGCTCACGCAGAGTCAGACTGGTTGGAGTCTTCGCCGCGCATCAGGCCATGCCCGCTTCCGCCGTTATCAGCGCCCTTGCCCGAACTTTTCTCGCAGGGGAGCCTACTGTCGACGGTGTCCACTTCAGGGCTGCACGGACGCTCGGCCGGTCGTGGCCTTGGCTCCGCCCACTCGCGTACCGCTATCTTCAGGCGTTCGGCGGCCGGACGCGCCCCCGCCAGCGCGACGTAGTTCGATTTCTTTCCGAAGATTCCGGATTTCGACGCGCCTGCGTCCGATACCGGCGGCAGCTGGACATCGCCGAGTGGCTCGCGGAGCCGCCACGCATGCAGCCGGCCGGGGCAGCCCGGGACTGGGACCTCCCGGTCATCGAGACGGTGGCTGATCTCGCTCGTTCCTTATCCTTGCACCCAGCCGAACTCGAGTGGTTTGCCGATCTCAGAGGGCTTGGATCAAAGCTTCGCAATCCCAGGCTCCAACACTACCGCTACCGCGTCCAGTCGAAGAGATCCGGCGGTGTTCGCCTTATCGAAAGCCCGAAACCCGAGCTAAAAGAGCTGCAGCGCTGGATCCTTTCCGCGATTCTCAACCGCATACCCGTCCATTCGGCGGCACACGGATTTGTCAAGGGCCGCTCGATCGTAACCTTTGCTTCGCCGCACGTCGGCAAGGCCGTTCTCTTGCGCCTCGACTTACAAGACTTCTTCCCGGCATTTCCCGCGGCGCGAGTACAGGCCTTCTTTCGGACACTTGGCTACCCCGAGCATGTCGCCGACCGCCTCGGCGGGATCTGCACCAACACGGTTCCATATGATCTCTGGAGCAGGCGCCCGTTTGATATCTCCGTGAAAGAGTGGCGCGATCGAAGCGCCATGTATATGCGGCCTCACCTGCCACAGGGCGCGCCCACCTCGCCGCCGCTCGCCAATCTTATGGCGTACCGCCTGGATTGCCGGCTCACCGGCCTGGCCAGATCCGCAAATGCCGTGTATACGCGCTACGCAGACGATCTGGCGTTCTCCGGAGCGGATGAATTCGCTCGCGTTGTGGAACGCTTCTCGGCACACGTAGCGGCCCTTGCCATCGAAGAGGGGTTCAGCGTGAATCACTACAAAACCCGAATCAAACGCGGAGGCGCGCGCCAAAGGCTTGCCGGGATCGTTGTGAATCAGAAGCTCAGCCCTCCCCGGCATGAGTTAGATCTGCTGGAGGCAATCCTGACCAACTGCGCCCGCCGCGGTCCTGAGTCGCAGAATCGTGAAGGACTTTCGGATTTCCGGGCGCACCTGGAAGGCCGGGTGGGTTTCGTGGAAATGATCAATAGCACGAAGGGCCATCGGCTAAGGGAGCTATTTAAAACGATCGTGTGGGAGCCGTAATCTGGGCAGTCAGCCACCTGCCGGTGCCGCCGGTCACGCCACTTCCCAAAAAATCTTTTCCCTATCTGATTCAGTAACTTACCGCCAAATCGGGGCGCCGCCGCCCCCTCCTTTTCTTGTGCCCTCGTGCTAACGTCAGGCTGGCTCAGGAAGTTTTGTGGGGCAGGCGCTTTCAGCCTGCCAGCCAGCCTCCTTGAGCCATTTCTTTTTCAAGGAGACTCCCATGGCTTCCGCCGCCCAGGTAACTGCCAGCCGTGTCAACGGCGCGCTCTCTCACGGCCCCGCCTCCGACGAAGGTAAGGCCCCCTCTTC
>CAZKVF010000470.1:0-19011 GCA_964556085.1 uncultured Solibacteraceae bacterium | reverse complement strand
TGGCCAATGACATCCGCGGCATTCTTGCTGAGCCGGCTTATCAGGACCTGAGGTCACTTGTCCTTATGCCATCTCCTCTAGGAAGCAGCGTCGACTACGGAACCATCCGGCCTCTGATTCTCGGTCCCGAGTTCCTTCAGGCCGTGGAGATCGGCGAACGCGCCGCTTCCGAAATCCGGAAACTGCCGGGGTTGGTGGATGTCAGCGCCGAAGTCAACTTGAATAACCCCGAGCTTCAGGTTCACATTGACCGGCAGCGAGCCTCCGATCTTGGTGCGCGTGCCGCCGACGTCGCGAACGCCGTTCGGCTCATGGTCGCCGGCACTGATCGGATCTCCACCTATAAAGAAGGAGCCGAGCAATACGATGTCACCATGCAGCTGCTTCCGGAGCAGCAGAGAAATACTCAGATTCTCTCGCGCCTGATGATTCCGTCAGCTAAGGTAGGACAGGTCCGGCTGGACAGCATTGCTACCCTGGAACGCGGATTTGGCCCGACTATCATCGATCGTTATAACCGCCAGTTTCAAGTCGCTCTGACGGCCAACAACGCGGCGGGCGTGCCCTTCGATTCGGCAGTGCGCGAAGTGAGCGATGCGCTGGACAGAATCCCGCACCCCGGTTATTCGGTGAAATTCACGGGAACCGTCAAGATACTCGACGAGACCACTCGCAGTCTGATTGTGGCATTCCTGCTGGCATGTATCTTCATGTATATGGTTCTGGCCGCGCAGTTCGAAAGCTTCCTGCACCCGTTCACGATCATGCTGAGCCTGCCGCTTTCCATCCCCTTCGCGCTGTTAACGTTGTGGGGCACGAACCGCACGCTCAACCTTTGGAGCGCTCTGGGAATTTTCCTGTTGCTCGGCATCGTCAAGAAGAACGGGATTCTGCAGGTGGATTACACGAATCGCTTGCGGGAGCAGGGTATGCCGGTTCGCGAAGCCATCCTCCAGGCCAACCACGTCCGGCTGCGGCCCATCCTGATGACCACCCTTTCGATCGTCGCCGGTCTGATACCGACGGCACTGGGCATCGGCGCGGGCGCGGCTCAGCGCTCGGCGATTGCGGCCACGATTATCGGCGGCCAGTCGCTCTGTCTTCTCCTCAGCTTGCTGATCACTCCCGTCGCTTACTCGATCTTCGCCGAACTGGGGGAAAGAGGCCTTGCCGAGCCGCTTCGGATTCCGTTCCGGAACAGGGCCGCCACCGCGAGGGAGCAGTAAAGGCTACCCAGCTGCCTGCCCGCGCCGTTCCATCCATCGGAGCAGCCACAGCAGGGCGAGTCCCATTCCAATCGCAATACCCAAAAGGGTCCAGCCGTTGCGCTGCAGAAATCCTTGGGCGTCCTCCCCAAGCTTCAGGCCCAGATAAGCGTCCCCAAAATAGCGCAGCACACGCGATACGGCAATCACCAGAAGAAATCTTACCCGCGGCATGCGCAACACCCCCGCCGAAACCACGAAGAATTTCAGCGGCAAGGGTAATATCGGGACGGCTGCGGGAATGAATACTGTCAACAGGCCGTAACGATGAAACCACTCGCGAAAGCGGCTCGATTTACCGCCGCTCTGCACTTCGCGTACAAAGCGCCGCACTCCAAAGCGCGCCATTTCAAATAGCGCGATGTTGCCTCCAATCGAACCCAACACGCCCATCCAGGCCGCGACGTAGGCCAGTTGCGGCGCCTTGATGGCGATCAGGATAATCAGCGCATCCATGGCGGCCGGCAACGGAACGCCAATGGAATCGATGAGCCCTATCAGGAAGATACCCCAAGGCCCATACGCCACTAGTGCGGAGGTGATTCTGGCCAGCAATCCGGTTATGAAACTGGTTTCAAGTGCGCTCGCCGCGTCCCTATACTGTGTGCCGCCTGGTCCTTCCCAGCAGTTCTGTCGCCCGGTCGATGGCTTTCTGTTCGGCCTGTTCGCGCGTGGGCCCCGTCGTCCGGCACAAAGCTGCGCCGGGGGAGACGTTATCGGCCTTGGCGTGCCACTCCTCCCCCAGACGGTAGCTGGTCAGATTCACCGGCCAGCCGGCCAGTTCCAGCTTTCGTTCTTGAAATTCTTCGGCTTGCATGTTACCCCTTCCCCACGCCGGCGGCCGTTCCGCGTTCCACTGGCGCGCCCACCAGGTTGCCCCATTCCGTCCAGGACCCGTCGTAGTTCGTAACCTTGTCGAAGCCGAGAAGGTATTTCAAAACGAACCAGGTGTGGCTGGAGCGTTCACCGATGCGGCAATATGCGATCACCGGCTTCGAGCCGTCGATACCCTCCGCACCGTACAGTGCGCGCAGCTCATCCGCCGATTTGAATGTGCCGTCATCATTTGCCGCTTTGCCCCACGGAATATTGCGCGCCCCGGGGATGTGGCCACCCCGCTGGCAGGTTTCCGGCAATCCCGGCGGCGAGAGAATCTCGCCCGTGAATTCCTGCGGGCTGCGCACGTCCACCATCGCGGCTGCCCGATTGGCAAGCGCCGCCTGCACTTCGGGAAGGAATGCCCTAAGGGAAAGGTCGGCCGGCTTCGCCCGGTAGACCGTCTGCGTCACGTTGGGTGCCTCCTTTGAAAGTTCCCGCCCTTCGGCCAGCCATTTCTTGCGGCCGCCGTTCATCAGCCTGACATCCTGGTGGCCGTAAATCTTGGCCTGCCAAAGAGCCCACGCGGCAAACCAGTTGTTATTGTCGCCGTAGATCACCAGCGTCGTAGCCGGGCTCACTCCCGAATCGCTCATCAGAGTTTCGAACTGTTCTTTCGACAGGATGTCCCGGCGCAGCGTGTCGCACAGCTGCGAGTTCCAGGCCCAGCCGATCGCTCCGGGCACATGCCCCTCGTCATAGGCTTTCGTATCCACGTCAACTTCCGCGATGCGCACAGCGGGATCTTTCACGTGGGCCGCCACCCACTCCGTGCTCACGAGGGCTTCAGGATGCCTGTATTCCGACATAATTTCTCCTTCATTAAATGAGTGACAAAAATGAATGACTAACAATTATAGCGGTTCGCTCACCTTCGAGAGTAATCGGCACTGCAATTGCTATAAGAACACGATCGCTTACTACAATAGCTAACGTGCAGCCCGCGAGCGCCGCATATTACATCTTTATCGCAGCGGTTTTCTTTCTGTACTGGACGGCCGCGCGCGACCGGCTTGCCCGGCTGGCCGTGATCCTGCTGGCCAACTATTTCTTTAGTGCGCGCTTTGGAATTTTTTACGTCCTGCTCCTTCCGGTTTGCTCCTCGGTTGATTACGCGGTGGGTCTCGGCCTCATGCGTTTTGAAAGCCGCAGGCTTCGTCGTGTGTTACTTGGCATCAGCATCTCCCTAAATCTTGCTCTTCTGGCCGTATCCCGATATATGCCGTGGTTCCTTACCGCGAGCCATAGCGCCACGACTTGGGACTGGATCTTTCCACTTGGGCTTTCGTTTTACGTTTTTCAGGCACTCACCTATACCATCGACCTTTACCGCCGAGATGCCGAAGGCACAACCAGCCTGCTGGCGCACCTCTCCGCAGTTTCCTTTTTTCCCACTCTACAGGCCGGGCCCATTACGCGGGTCTCCGACCTGATCAAGCAGTTCACGGCCGAAGCCAGCCTGAGCAGGGCGGCCGGCGCCCAGGCCCTTTTCCTGATCGGTATGGGACTCATGAAGAAGTTCCTGATCGCCGATTACCTGGGCGACAACTTCGTCAACCGCGTTTTCGACACTCCTAAGCTCTACTCCGGCGCCGAGGCGCTGCTGGCGGTTTACGCCTACTCGGTCCAGCTCTATTGCGACTTTTCCGGCTATACCGATATCGCTCGCGGCACGGCGATGCTGCTGGGTATTCGGCTGCCGGTTAACTTCGACCGGCCTTATTTGGCCGCCAACCCGCAGGAATTCTGGAGGCGCTGGCACATCACTTTTTCCAACTGGCTGCGCGACTATCTTTATTTTTCGCTGCCCGGCAAACGCGGCCGTTTCATGCCGTACGTCAACCTGATCATCACCATGCTTCTCGGGGGGCTGTGGCACGGCGTCACCTGGACCTTCGCCGTCTGGGGTCTGCTTCACGGTGTGGGCTTGGCTGCCTCGCGCCGCTGGCAGGTCGCGCGCCGCGGACAGCCTGTAAACGCCTGGAGCCGCCCGTACCGCATTTTCGCAACCTACAATTTCATCTGCCTCGCCTGGGTTTTCTTCCGCGCGTCGGATATCGCAAACGCGCTCGACATCCTGGGCCGCATCGCCTCCTTGTCCATCAGCTTTGAGAATGTCACCGCCGGGCTCTTGCTCGCGCTGATGGTGCCCATTGCAGCGCATTTCGTTTCCAAGGAGTGGTATGGCCGGATCCTCAACGCCTTCGCCGCGAGTCCGGGCTGGGTTCATGCGGGGGCCTTGCTGCTGGTGGCTGTCGCCATTGAGCTTCTCGCCGGAAACGGCGGGACCCCGTTTGTTTATTCGCGTTTCTGAACCATGGTGCGATTCCCCGTCCACACCGCGATGACCATTGCTACTGTCGGTTGCCTGTTGGCAGCCGCGCCTCTGTTGATTCCTCGCCTGACAAAATTGCGTCTCTCGCAGCTCACTGCTCTCACCGAGTTCACGCCTGAGCAAACGCCCCTCAGTCCCCTGGTCGCTCACGAGGAAGCGCCTCGTGCCTCGATGTTACTCGATGATTCGAACGGTTCGCTGGCCAGCTTCTACAAGGCCCTGCGAAAGACCGGTAAACGCACACCCGGCGCTGTGACCCGGATCGTTCATTACGGTGACTCTCCCACCACCGCCGACCTGATCACGGGAGATGTTCGGGCAATGTTGCAGCAGCAGTTCGGTGATGCCGGCCACGGGTTCATCCTCGTCGCCAAACCCTGGGCATGGTATCAGCACCGCGGCGTGGAGTTGTCTGCCGCCGGCTGGCACGCGTACCCAGCCAGCCGCTTCACAGCGCACGATGGCTTCTTCGGGCTTGGCGGCGTAAGCTTCACCGGCACCGATTCCGCTCACACCCGCATCTTGCTCTCTGATCCTGGCCAATCCAGCTTCGAGTTGTCATTCTTGCGCGAGCCGGGCGGCGGCGCCATCGCGATCTCCGCCAATGGCCATGAAGTGGCCAGTGTCTCAACGCGAGCTGACATAAAATCGCCGGGCTTCGCAGCCTTTACCGTTGCGGGCGGCGCTTCCTCGCTGGAACTGCACCCCCAAGGCAGCGTTCGCCTCTTCGGGCTCACTGCCGAAAAGCCGGGTCCCGGAGTGGTTTATGACAGCCTTGGGTTGAATGGCGGCTCGATCCCTGTGCTCTCCCACATTTTCGAGCCCCGCCACTGGGCCGAGGAACTGCGTCACCGCCATCCCGATCTCGTAATCATTAACTACGGAACCAATGAAGCCGATTTCACAGCCTTCATTGATAAGCAGTATGAGAAGGAACTGCGTGAAGCTGTTCGCCGGATCCGTCAGGCGCTGCCCCGAACTTCGATCCTGATGATGAGCCCCATGGACCGAGGCCACCGCGTAACAGGCGGCGCTATCGAGACTTTGGAGACCATTCCGCGCATCGTGGAAATCCAAAGGCGTGTGGCGCGTGACACCGGCTGTGCCTTCTTTGACACGTTCGCCGCAATGGGGGGCGCCGGTACCATGGCTCGCTGGTATGCCGCCCAGCCGCGGCTGGTTTCCGCCGATTTGATTCATCCGTACCCCGCGGCCGGCAAACAGATCGCCTCGATTTTTGTCCGCGAAATCGTAGCCGGACTCGCGCGCTTTAAGGTACGCTGACGAGAACCCTCATGCTTCGCCCCCCCAGCTTGCTCAAATCCAGTGCTCTCGTTTTTCTCGTAGCCGTGTCTCTCAACGGCAATTCCGTGACGGGACCGCCTCCCAAACGCCCGCCTGCCCTCCAGGTCACGCCGCAACGGGCGGCGGCCGTACGCAAGGTGGACCAATGGCTCAAAGGCTCGACAGGCGCCCTCGAGCAACCCGAGGCGCTGGCGCCCTTCTTTGAGCGGCTCTATCGGGTCGGTGCGGCCGAATCCTCGAGCGGCTCCGTCCACATCCTCCAATTCGGAGACTCGCATACCGCTGCCGACTGGTGGACCGCCGATCTCCGCGATCTATTTCAGCACCGTTTCGGCAATGGCGGCTCGGGCTTCTCTGTGGCCGGGCGTCCGTTCAAAGGCTATCGCCGAACCGACGCACCCAGCGGCGCCAGCTTATTGTGGCAGAGTGAAGGACTGCACGCGGCCGAGGGCGAGGGTTATTTCGGTCTGGGCGGCGTCAGTATTTCTACCGATCACCCTGGCCAGTTCGTATCCCTCGACGCCGATTGCAACCGCATCGAAATCTCGTACCTGCGGCATCCCGGCGGCGGTAGTGTCGCGCTTTACGATCATGACCAACCGCTTCGCCAGTTCTCCACTGACGGCGAAATCGCCCCGTCTTTTCTTACCTACGAAATCGCGCCCGGCCCGCATCGTTTCGTCCTGAAGACGCTCGATTCACACCCGGTTCGCCTGTTCGGATGGATAGCCGACAAGCCTAGCGGCGTCACTTATGAGGCTCTGGGCATCAACGGCGCCGAGGCCTCCATCATCCTACGCTGGAACGAATCGATGCTCGCAGCCGACATGCGCCAGCGCGATCCCGGACTAATCGTGCTGGCCTACGGAACTAATGACGCCACCGACTCGCAATGGACGCCGCAAACCTACCGCGAGATGTTTTCCTCGGTAATCCGGCGCCTGCATTCCGCTGCTCCGCGGGCCTCGATTCTGGTGATCGGTCCCGGCGACCGTTGGATACATGAGAAGAACATGTGGCGCATCGTCCCCGGCATCGACTGGATCATCGAAGCGCAGCGCCAGGTCTGCCGCGAGAACGGCTGCGCCTTCTGGGATCTGCGCCGGCGAACCGGAGGCAAGGGCGTCATGGAGGACTGGTTCACTGCCGGGATGGCGCAGCCCGATCATGCGCACTTTACATTCGAGGGCTACAAACGCCTGGCGTCGGCCCTCTTCGACGACCTCATGTCGCACTACGAAAGTTCGAAAGCCCGATTGGAAGCCAAGCAATCTCATGGACCCACAGAGCAGAATCGTTGACATTGTCCGCCGCGTCGCCGGCAAGCCCGTCCAGTTCGCACCCGATGAATCGCTGTTTGAATCCGGTCTGCTGGATTCGTTTACCCTGCCCGATCTCGTCACCGCTCTCGAATCGGAATTCTCCGTGCGGATTCCCGATTCCGATCTCAACCCGCGCAAATTCGATTCGGTGGAGCGCATCCAGGCTTATCTCGCCTGCCGTTCCTGAGTCATGTCATGGTTGCGCGCGTTCGGTTTCCACGTGCCGGCCGGGATTGTTACCAGCCGGGATTTGGCGGCCCGCGTGGATGCCGATCCGGCGTGGATCTTGGAAGCCACCGGAATCGGTGAACGCCGGTTCGCCGCGCCCGGCGAATCCGTGGCTGGATTGGGCGTCCTCGCGGCGCGTAATTGCCTCGAAGACTCCGGCATAGCGCCGGCCGAGATCGGGCTGTTGCTTGTAGCCAGTGGCTCGGCCGAAAGGCGCTTTCCCGGCCCGGCTGCCGAAATAGGCGCTGGCCTCGGCATTGCCGGTGTGCCCGCCATCGACCTGCCTATGGCGAGCGCCGGGTCGCTCTTCGGCATTGCGTTGGCGGCCCGGCTTGCGCCCGCTTACCGCAACGTGTTGGTCGTCGGGTCGGAAATCATGTCCCGCCTTCTACGCATCGACCTCGCAGGCCGCGACACCGCAATCTTATTCGGCGATGGGGCTGGAGCTTGCGTCGTCAGTTCCGAAACCGGCTTTGCGGAGATTCGTGATTCACTGCTCGCCAGCGACGCCGGGTTCGCCGATGCCCTTACGCTCTCCTGGGACGCGCCACTTCATATGGACGGCCGCACAGTCATCCTGCATGCCTCCCGAAAATTGCCGCGCGTCATTACCGGGCTGCTGGAGCGCAACGGCCGCCAGCCCGGTGATATCGGGACCTACCTGCTGCACCAGGCCAACCGCAACCTGACTACCCGCATCGCTCATGCGCTAAAAGCGCCCGAGGAACGCTTCTTCTCGAATCTCGACCGCTACGGCAATACCTCGTCGGCCTCGCTGCTGATCGCGGCCGCGGAGTGGTGGCGGGCTTCCGGAGGAAGACTGCCTGCGCCTCTCGTACTCGCTGCCTTCGGCGCCGGGTTTCATTACGGCGCAGTACTCGCGGAATGAAAAGAGGTTTTGTTAGCGCCGGCAATCTTCATGGTAGCGCCGGCGGTCTTGTCGCCAAGGTGCCTTTGTCGCTGGTGCTTTCTTGCCCCTACCCTTTGCCAATCGTCCGTGGTAGCATCAGCCCCATGGCCACGGCAGAGTCCGCGTACCTTCCGGCTCTCGCTACGCGAGCGCCGGCTCTTCCCGATACTCAGCGGCACAAAGCCCTCGTCCGCATCACCCACTGGATCAATGCGCTCAGCTTCTTTGCCCTGCTTGTCAGCGGCGTCGCCATTCTCCTCGCCCATCCGCGTTTTTATTGGGGCGAAGCCGGCGGCGTCGGAACGCCCTCGGTCCTCGATCTCCCACTGCCCTTCATGAAAGGTGGACCATCCGGATGGGGCCGCAATCTGCACTTCCTCTCCGCCTGGGTTAGCGTGATCAACGGTTCGCTTTATGCCCTGAGCGGCTTGCTCACGCGTCATTTCCGGGAGGATCTGCTGCCAGCCAGGGCTGACCTCAGCTGGGGTTCCATTGCGCGCCTGGTTTCGAGTCATCTGCGCTTGGAGCGGCCCGGCGAGGAAACGTCACTTGCCTACAATTCTCTCCAGCGCCTCACCTACCTGGCGGTGGTTTTCGTTCTGCTTCCCCTGATGATCTGGACCGGTTTTGCTATGTCTCCCGCGATCGTCTCGGCTTTTCCCGCGCTCGTTACAGTTCTTGGCGGACAGCAATCCGCGCGCACCATTCACTTCTTTGCCGCCGATCTGCTGGTTCTCTTTCTTCTCGTTCACCTCGCCATGGTCTACCTCGCCGGATTTAGAAAGCGCGCGCAGGCCATGATCACGGGCCGCGTCGCGGCTCGAGTGGAGCACCCATGAGCGAAAGATTTTCCCGTCGCAAACTCCTCACTACAGGATTGGCGGCCGCCGCCGGAGCATCCGGTCTTGGCGTGGCTGCCAGCTTGGCCCATCGCTACGGTCTGATCGCTCCTGATAATCATTTCGTCTATGGCGTCGGAGAAACGTTGACATACGCTTCGCAGCGCCTCTTGCTGCCCCGGAATTCGATGGCCCGCGAGTTTAATCGGAGCGAAATCTCAAAAGTTTGCCCTGTGAATGGCGGGCCTCCCGAGAGCGAAGACTACCATCGCCTCCTGGCCGGCGGATTCGCGGACTGGCGGCTCACCATTGACGGCCTGGTTGCGCGCCCGATCTCTTTCTCTCTCGCCGACCTCAAGGGTTTTCCCTCCCGCACCCAGATCACGCATCAGGCGTGCGAAGAAGGCTGGTCGTTCATTGCCGAATGGACCGGCGTCCCGCTTTCGTATGTTTTGAATTTGGTGGGAGTCTCGCCGCGAGCCAAGTACGTCTTCTTCTTTCCGTTCGCCGAAAAATCATTCCCGTTAGGCAGGAAATGGGGAAGCCTGGATATGCCCGATGCCTGGCACCCCCAAACGCTCCTGGCTTACGGCATGAATGGACAGCAGTTGCCCACGCCTCACGGTGCTCCGGTTCGTCTGCGTGTTCCCCGGCAACTCGGCTTTAAGAGTTTGAAGTACCTCTCTCGCATCACCGTAACGGACACGGCGAAAAACTTCGGCAAGGGTTGGGGCTCCTCATCTCCCGAGCGCGGCTTTTCCTGGTACGGCGGGATTTGAAGCAGCCTCCTGCAATATTCCGATGTGTTGACACTTTTCCAAGCCCCGCGATAGACTTCCCACAACAGCCTTTTACCGCTCGCCGCCTTCGGAATTGGGGGCCTGATCCTATCCACCCCCAACGATCCGCGCATCATGTAGTTTGCGCTGGTGTATAACTTTTGAGCGCGCGGCAACGCCTATAACGAGGAGTGAAAAGGATGGCAATCACAAAACACTCTCTGGCCGCGGCGGCTGCCGCGATTTTGGCCGGCGTGGCAATGGCCCAGACGCCGCCCGCCACCGCTCCTGGAGCGGTCCCCGCCGGACAGGGAAATCCGTACCAGCGTGCGCGCCAGCTTCCAGCGCGCATTATGGACTTTAAAGCCGAGCCCGAGAGCGTCCAGCCGGGCCAATCCGTTACTTTGACTTGGTCAACCGAGAATCCAACCGGAACGACTATCGATCCGGACCTGGGACGGGTTACTCCGCGCGGCGTCCGCCAGCTGACGCCGTCGCGAACCACCACTTATACTCTGACCGTGCACGGGCCGGATAATCAGGTACTGACAAAGTCCGTCACGGTGAACGTCGCGGGGACCACGCCTGGCGAATCTGCCGGAGCAGCCGCCCGCGGTCCAAGGGAAGTGCCGCGTGCCGCCAATGGGAGGCCCGACCTTTCAGGCGTATATGATTTTAGCGGCGGCCCTCTGGGCGGCGGACGGGGCGGGCGCGGGCCAGCTCCGGACGGGCCGGTGCTGAAGCCGGGCGCTGAGAAGTTCAAAGTGGTGCGGCCCGAAAACGATACCGGGCAGTACTCCGATTGCATGCCTCTCGCCGGGCCGCAAGCCTTTGCCGTGCCCTACCAGTTTCAGCTTGTCCAGAGCGCCCACTCGGTGGCGATCCTGTACGGCTACCCGGGTACCTTCCGCATTATCACTACGGACGGCGGTCCGCATCCCGCCGACCCCGATCCCACCTGGATGGGCGATTCGATCGGCCACTGGGAAGGTGACACCCTGGTGGTGGATTCGGTCGGCTTCAACGACAAGACCGAAATCAACGGCTATAGGCATACCGATAAGCTGCACACGATCGAGCGGTTCCGCCGGCCCGATTACAACACCCTCGAATACGAGGCCACGCTCGAAGATCCCAACATATTTGTGAAGCCCTGGACGGTTAAGAGAACTTTCGCGCTTCGCCCCGATCTCGCCAAGGTAGATGAGTTCGTCTGCGAGCACAACACCGACTACACTAAATATTTCGAGAAGAAATAACCTGGAGGCTCCCGCAACATGAATCTGCGTACTCTGGCGTTGGCCATCGTTCTTGGAGCGGCCGTGCCGTCCTTCGCGCACCACTCGACTGCCATGTACAACATGGCCAACCCTGTCACGGTCACCGGCGCGGTCAAGCGTTTCGAGTGGGTCAATCCGCACGCCTATATCTACCTGGAAGTCACCGACGAGAAGGGCAAGAAGGTGGAATGGCAGATCGAGCTGATGAGCCTGAACCACCTGAAGTCGTACGGCTGGGTACATGACACGGTGAAGCCTGGAGACGTGATCAGTTGTACGGGCGGCGCCGCCAAGAGCGGCGATGCCGCCATGATAAGCTCGCTGATCAAGCTGCCGGATGGCCGTGTGATTAAGTCGTAGCCGGCGAAGATAACGTGTACTGCGGCAAATTCTTCGGAAAGGACGACAAAAGGTAAGCGGTGTCGGTCCTGAGCGTTTGCGAGTGGCTGCAGAACCTTCCCTGGGCAAGCGGCATTAAGCATTCGGCCTGGCAATTCCCGGTGATCGAGAGCATTCACTCACTCGGCCTGAGCGTGATGGTGTGGCCGGTAGCCATTCTGGATTTGCGGCTGCTCGGTGTGTCAATGCGGCGCCGGTCGGTTTCTCAGGTTGCTTCGCAATTCCTGCCTTGGGTCTGGACGGGATTTACGTTGATGATATCGACTGGCGTGCTGCTGTTTGCCTCCGAAGCTGTGAAGTGCTATCACAGCCCCTTCTTTCGCATAAAACTGGTGCTTCTGAGCGTGGCGGGCCTGAACGCGCTGGTGTTTCACAAAACTGTCTTTCACGGGGTCCACACCTGGGACAAAGACGCGCCGACGCCATGGCGCGCGAAACTGGCCGGCGCCTGCTCTCTAATGGTCTGGGTCGGAGTAGTCGCCATGGGACGAGCGCTGGCCTATGTGTGAGCCGTCGTGCTGAACGAAAGCTGGCGGCCATATTTCGAATGGTGCGGCAACACGTGGCTGGGAACCACTGTGCGCGATACGGTGTGGGCTTTTCCGCTGATCGAGACGTTTCATCTCCTGGCGCTGGCGGTGCTGCTGGGGACGGTGCTGATGGTCAACTTGCGCGTGTTCGGGCTGGGTAAGCGGTACCTTTCCACGGCGCAGATGGCTCGGCAACTGGAGCCGTGGATGCTCGCGAGTTTAGGCATACTGATTTTGTCGGGCGTGCCTATGGCGTTCTCGGAGCCGATGAAATGCTTCGAGAGTGTCTCGTTTCCCATCAAGATAGGGCTGATTATGATCGGTATTGCGTTTCAGTTCACCCTGCAGCGGAGATGGGTAATGGCGGCGGATGCGCCTCCATGGAAACTCAGAGTCGCCGCCCTGGGTTCGATTCTGATTTGGACCGCGGTTGGCGCCGCGGGAAAAGCTATTCCGTACGTTTAGGCGTCAGAGTGGGGAACAGCCGGAACTAATCCTCGAACTCGGCCCAGACCACGGCGTGGTCGGAAGCTGCCGGAGCCCGTCGCGTTTCCAGGTCCACCTCGCAAGCGCGGCAACGGGCGGCTAGTGGTGCCGTGGCTAAAATGTGATCGATGCGCCATCCCCAGTTGTGTGCAAAGGCATTCCGGAAATAGTCCCAATACGTATATTGCAGCCGGTCCGGATAGAGCTTGCGAAACACATCATGGAACCCCCAGCTGACGGCGTGACGATAGGCTTCGCGCGCGTCGATATGGAAGTCCGGATCATTGACGCGCCGATCCGGGTGGTAAACATCGATCGGTTCCGGTGCAACGTTCAAATCGCCGAGCCAGATGGCCGGCTTCTGTGGATCGAGTCGCTCAGTGAAGTACCGCCGCATGCGGTGAAACCACTCCAGTTTGAACACATACTTGTCTGTCCCAATTCGATATCCTTGCGGCACATAAGTGTTGACAATCGGGAGGCCGCCGATTACGGTTTCCAGGATTCTGACGTCTTCGCTGTCCGGCCCTGCGCAAAGGCCGTGAGTCACGGATTCAGGTTCGCGCCGGCTGAGGGTGGCCACACCGTTATACCCCTTCATGCCGCGAAACGCGGATTGGTATCCTGCCCCGCGGAAATCGGCAGCGGGAAAGTCGTTATCTTGTACCTTGGTTTCCTGCAAACAGAGCACATCAGGTTGGTTCGCGGCTAGCCAGTCGAGAACCAGGGAAAGACGCCGGCGGACCGAGTTGATGTTCCATGTCGCAATTTTCATAGCCCAAATCGAATAGTAACCTGGGAAGCGTGGAGCAGGCGCTTTCGCGTGCTAACCCCGCCCCCGCCGGTCCGTGCGATTATGTGGGCTTGGAACCCGAATGCCTTTACAGAACCGCGTGAACCCCTACGGCGGGATCTTCCGTTCGCCTGCCAGGGGAACTTTCATGGGTAATCGGGGCTTGCTGCACGATGAAAACCGCGAGATCGTGCGCCAATTCAAAGTCCAGCGTTGGATCACTTGCTGTTTGGAATTCCGGGGCCGGAAAAGATCTGTAATGTCTCCCCGGCGCTATACAGAGCTGTTCTTCCTCGACGAAGCCGTCGCTTTTGCAGCCGGGCACAGACCGTGTGCGGAGTGCCGGCGTGAAAGATTCGCGGCCTTCCAGCAGGCTTGGAAACGGCGGGACAAAGAGCATTCAAACGCCCCTGCATCTGCGCTGCAGATCGATGCGGAACTCCACCGGAGCCGGATTGATCGGGCTGGGAGAAAGGTTACCCACGAGGCGGAGCTGAACTCCCTTCCCAACGGTTGTTTCGTCGAGAGCGGCGGCTCTCCTCTCTTGATCTGGAACAATACACTCTTTTTATGGACGCCCGACGGGTACGCACGAAAGGAACATCAGGCAGGCGGCTTATGGGTTACCGTCTTGACGCCGCAACCGATCGTCGAATGTTTTGTCCAAGGATACGAACCCCAGGTACATAACTCGGTGTATCCACTCTGATGAAGATCTCGATGATTGCAACGCTTGAAATTGCCCTGTGGTTCTAATTGTGCATTCCGCGTTCTAAAAAACCATCTTCACGGCAGCTGGATCTGCCGCGCCGCAGTTTTCGTCGCGAGTGGGGTGATCTGGCCGTAGGGCTGAGGACGGCATCCCGCGCCGCCTGCTGCGCTCAAACTCGCGCTTCCTGGCTGCTCGTCTGAACAATCTTGCCGTCGAACAAGTGGATCGTGCGGTCTGCGAACTCGGCATAACGCGGATCGTGGGTCACCATGCAGATCGTCGAGCCCGCTTTGTGTAACTCGCGTAGCAGAGTCATGACCGCTTCTCCATTGTGCGAATCAAGGTTTCCGGTAGGCTCGTCAGCGAGCAGGATGAGGGGATCGCCCGCCAAGGCGCGCGCCACCGCTACGCGCTGCTGTTGGCCGCCGGAAAGTTGCGAGGGGTAGTGCTTCATGCGATGCTGCATGCCCACGCGCTCGAGCGCCTCCTGCACACGCCTCTTCCTTTCCGAGTTAGGCATGCCACGATACGTTAGCGGCAGCTCCACATTCTCATACACCGTCAGATCGCCAATCAGGTTGAACGCCTGGAAAATGAAACCAATTTCCCGGTTGCGGATGCGCGCCCGCTCTGACATCTTCAACCCCGTTACGGGCTTCCCATTCAGATAATAAGTCCCATCCGACGGCGTATCGAGCAAGCCGAGGATGGCCAGCAGCGTCGATTTGCCGCAACCGGAGGGTCCGGCGATCGACAAGTACTCCCCTTTCTTTACGTCGAAGTGGATCTCGGCAAGCGCGTGCGTTTCCACTTCGTCGGTCACGAAGACCTTGCTGACTCGATCCAGCCGGATGAGCGCTTCTGAGCCATTATTCATACTTGTGGTCCTTTTCTCTCATCTCTTACGTGCGGACCGAATCTTTAGTTCAATCGAATTCGGTCGTAACTGTCATACGTGGACATATCCGAGAGAATCACTTTGTCCCCAACCTGCAGGCCGTCTTTCACCTCGATGGTATTGACGGACGCCTTGCCGAACGTGACCTTCACCTTGTTGGCGAACTTGCCTTCCGGCTCTACTTTAAAGAGCTGGACCGTGGCGTCCTGCTGTCCGAACACCGGGCGCCCGACGAAGACGACGTTCTCCAATTTCTCCAGCTGGATCGTTCCATCCACACTGAGGTCCGGACGGGCCGCCGCAGGAAGGGGGCCCTTGAGCGCCACATCCACGGTCACCGTCCCGTTTAGAACCGAAGGATCAATCCGCTTGACCCGGCCTTCGATCAGTCCGTTGCGCGTGTCGATCACTGCGGGCTGCCCGATGACGATGTCTTTCACCTGCGTCTCGGCGATTTTCAGCTCCGCCTTCAGCTTCGATGGCTGCGCCACTTTACCCAATGGAGTTCCGGCCGTGACTTTCTGCCCCACCTCGACGGGTGTTGACAGCTGCTGGAGCATGCCGTCAAACCCGGCTTTCACGGTTAGTTGCTCCAGTTGGCTCTTCTTCAACTTGTACTCGGCGCGAAGCTGTTCCAATTTGACTTTCTGGGCCGCCAGTTGCGCTTCTTCGGCAGCAGTGTTGATGCTGATCCGGCGCTGCTCCAGCTCGTAGCGCTCTCCCAATTGCTGCGCCTTCACAGCGGAAATCTTCGCGTCAAGCGACGAGCTGAGGCCCTCCTTGGCAAGTTCACTGTCCCGGTCGGCTTGCAACTTGGCCGTATTGTAATCCGCTCCCACCTGTGCCGCGTTTGCCTGCAAGTCGATCTTGGTCTTTTCCAGTGTGACTTTCAGGTTTTCGTAGTCCGCTTCCGCAGCCTTCAGCGCGAATTCCGCATCCAGAGTGGCCGTTTCCAGTTCCTGGCTGGTCAAAATCATGACCGTGGTATCCGCCTTTACTGGCGTACCCGGGTAGACGATAATCCGCTCGACCCGCCCATCGGTCGTAGCCGGTATCAGCAGCGTGTCTTCGGGAACCAGCGTTCCCAAACCCCGAACTTCCCGGAGCATCGGTCCACGCTTCACCGTATCCGGCCAGAGCGTGGACATCTCTACCCCGGGGGCAGCCGGTTTGAGCCGTGAGAGACCTACAGTCACCGCGGGAATCGCCGCCAGCAGCACCAGGACAACCAAGGTGCGGCGGATGATTTTCTTCTTGCGAGCGTCCTTACGTGGCACATCCATAGTTTTGCGTCCGTGCTCTAATGCACCTATACCAGCTTACAACTCGCTAGGGTTTTGACGTTCAGACGTAGAAACGGACAGCAAAGTTCCGCTACCGGGGCAAAAACGAACTATGAATTCAGCCTCAAATGCACGGCGGTGAACGCCGACAAAGGAGACCGTGTTTATCTACGTTGACCTGCATTACAAAGAGGTCAGACCTTCGCGGCTTGCGACCGATTTTTGGCGGGCAGGTTTTTTAGCCTGCGGACCGGATTTTATCCGCGGGCTCTCGTGTGGGCGCGGGCCGCAGGCCAGCTGGTCTTCAATGTCCGAACCAACCCGGTCCCACCGCGAGATGGTGGCTCACCGAATCGGGTACGACCAGGTAGAGAAGAACTCCCAGCGTGCCATGGGCCACGCCCAGAAAGTAGAGATTCCGGTAACGGTTGTAAATACGGGCACTGCAGTAACCGAGCAGCAGCGTTACCCCCATGAGAAACCAGTTGGGCAGGTGCGCCCAGGAAAACAAGGCTGCTGAGACGATGGAAGCCGTTTGGCTGGATACCGCCCGGCTCATCCGGTTCAGGAAATAGCCATTGAGCGTGTACTGCTGCAGCAGTCCCCAGGGGAGGTACCCTGCCCAAGCCAACATGGCCCGTTCGTACCCAATCGGCCGTATCGTCTCCAGCAACTGGCCGCCGCCCCAAAGCAGCAGCCCCAGTAGGATCACGCCGGGCGCGAAATCTTCGACGCACTTTCGAAAATTACGGGATTGAAAGCCGAGAGCGCCAGCTTCCTCGTCGTGTACCCAATGAGAAGCCACCATCAGGCCCAGAATGGCGAGCCAAAAAACCGGAAACGTATACCGCAAATCCCAAATGTAGGCCATTATCAGGCAAAAAATCGCCAATGGCTCGCACGCTGCGCGCCTGCGCATCACCCATTGCATAAAGCCTGCCCCCGCCACGTCACGCACCTCTATTAACAAAGACCCCTACAGCTACTTAGGTGCGTTAAAAAAAGAAATGTTTCGTCCAATCCACCAGGCAATGCAGGGCCGCCGACGATAGCACGGTGGAGGCGCGCTGGAACATCCCCCCGTAAGCGATGCCCGCGATGGTCGCCAAAATCATGTAACGCCAGTTCGGCAACGGCTGCGGCCCGTTATCCAGGTGCGCGCACCCGAAAATCAGGCTTGCCGCGAATAAGACGCTCGCGCGCCGGCCGAAGCGCAGCATCAGCAGATTTTGGATCAGCGAGCGGAAAAGAATCTCCTCCGGGAGCGCCGTGCCGGCAAAGATCACGCCGGCGGCGGCCGCCATACTCCCCGCGCTCTTGGCCGGCAAATGGGGCGGTGGAATGAATCCGATGGCATTTCCGAGAATAATCAAGACTGGAGCCACGGCAGCAAATCCGAGCAAAGGCAGCCAGCCGTCCCGCAAGTTACGGGGAAGGTTATACTTCATGCCCGGAAACCCGCGGAATCCGAGGAATAGCAGCAGGCCCAGCAGAATCGCGACGCCGTAAGCAACCGTGTGTAGAAACCCGCGGGCGGAAACAGGTACCAGGCTGGCGCCCGCAGCGAATTCGAGCGGCAGCCACAGCAGTAGAATCGCAAGGAAATCCCAACCCGAGGGACGCTTGGCAGGGCCCGGACCTGCTAGCGCCGCGCACGCTACGGGCGCTGCCGTGTACGCCAGAACCAGCAGGGAAAGCAGCCAACTCCAGGCATTCGCGAGCAGCGCCGCGGCGCTGAAAATCGCTGTAAGCACCCAGGGGATTGCCCAAATGAGCGCGGGCAGCCGGGTGAACATGCTGCGGGTCGAACTCTGGACCGCTGGCGCGAAGAAGCTGAACACGACGGCCAGAAACAGGGCGGGCACCCACATGTGCATTCGGAGCAAGACCCCCAGTTACCTTTTAGCCTGCCAGATTAGCTCTTCGCCGGGGAAGGATCGCCGCTCAGGGGCACATCCCGGTCGGCCGCTATTCTGTAACATTCTGTGCCTCTGAATGGATCGAACTGTTCCTAAGCCGCAATTCCGGGGCGTGGAGAAGTTCGCAGAGGCACTCTGTTACACTCCGCTGACATAGCCATTAACTTCATTTATTAACTTAATACTGCCTTAAAGCACCTTTTGTCATAACGTTACGTTTGATTTAGGTGTTATACTCTTGGCGCAGCGTCGAACGTTACTTTCTGATGTCAAGTAGTGATCCTGTCAAAGTCCCTGATCTCGCGGTTTTCACCCTGAAGGGGGTGCTTTCATGCTCGACCTAGCGATTGTTCGTGTACTTTTTGTGCTGGTGCTTGCAGGGACGGCTGCCGTCTTGCATCCGTTTCATACTTCACCGTGGCAAGCGGCTGCCGGCGGTATTTTGATAAGCCTTGCAATCATCGTTTTCGAGGTCCGCCTCGAGCGGATCAGTCTGAAGCGTCTGATCGGAGCCGCGGCCGGTTCGGTATTGGGCATCGTGGGTTCTTTTCTGATCTCGCTGGTGCTCGCCAAGGCCGGCGCCGATCCGTTTCTGCAAGTGGCTGTGCTGCTGTTGATGACGTATGTCGGCCTGATCGTAGGGGCCCAGAAAGGCGACATGCTGAACCTCGCCGCCTTGGGCGGCATTTTCGGCGGCGAAAAGTCGGGGTCGAAGCGAACGTTTAAAATCCTCGACACCAGCGTCATCATTGATGGCCGCATCGCTGATGTCGCCGAGACCGGATTTCTCGATGGCGTCATGGTCATCCCCCAATTCGTTCTTCGCGAATTGCAGCTGGTGGCCGATTCGGC
>CAZKVF010000469.1:0-10353 GCA_964556085.1 uncultured Solibacteraceae bacterium | reverse complement strand
GGCGGCCAATCCCGTGAGAAGCGGCAGGTGACGCTGCCGATCGCCTTTCGAGTAATGGAAGATGTGCATACGAAACTCCTCCGCGCGTTCGTGGAAAGCGCGCACTGCGGATAACCTGTCAGCTCCGATCCGCGAGAGCTTCGTCGGCGACGAGCACTCCGGGACGCTCCC
The DNA here is from genome assembly GCA_964556085.1 of uncultured Solibacteraceae bacterium. Lineage (GTDB taxonomy): Bacteria > Acidobacteriota > Terriglobia > Bryobacterales > Bryobacteraceae > PSRJ01. Next base: position 10,182 of record CAZKVF010000469.1, on the reverse strand, counting down.
TCACGCGAACGCTTCATTCACGCCAGGGTCCGGTGTTTTGGTCAAAATCAGGTTACCACGAAAAGAGATAAAAGAACACTAAAATATCCTTATGAGCACGGTGTCGAGCGGGCGCGACGGTGACAGGCGAGCTTCCTTCAGTCCAGGAACGAAAGCTGAGGTGTCAATTTGACCAGCTTCAGCACCTTGTAAATGTCCAGGTTTACGCCAAGCAAAGCGATTTGAGCAGATCGGTCGCGGGCCAGGCGGGCAAGTTGTTCCAGGGCTTTCAAGGAGGCCGCATCCACCCGGCTCACGGAAGAGAAGTCCAGGATCACGCGTTGGCCGGTTTCCACCTGATTAAAGGCTTCATGATTCAAGGCGTCGATCATCCGGTCCGGCTCGACTCTAATCCACACCTCATTGGTAGTCATAGGAAAGACCGCTCCTCTAATACTCCTGCAGCAGCAAGTTCGGGACGCGCCGCCCGCCCCAGAGTGCCGCCCGGCAGCGGAACGAAACCACCGACTTCGCGCCCCCGATAGGCGCGCCAAAACAACTCAACCAATTCGCTCACCAGCGGCATGCGAGGATTCGAGCGCCAGGAGGGATCGTCGAAAGCGATTTTCGCCAGATCGGGGATTGCCCGGCTGAAGTCTTCCTCCTGGATCCCCAATTCCGCGATCGAGCCTGGGATTGCCAGCCGGTCCAACAGCTGTCCTACCGCCGCCACGAGGTTGTTCACTTTCTGCGCCACGGTATCGCCGCCCAGACCCAGCAGATCGGCAACCGCGGCGTACTTCTTGTACGCCACATACCCGCGCTGGTTCGGCGATGGCATGAACTTGGTCGGCACTGCCGCGTTATACGCAATCACATGCGGCAACATGAGAGCATTGGCGCGGCCGTGCGACACGCCGAAGCGCGCGCCGAAGGCATGGGCCAATGCATGGCATACGCCTACGGAGGCATTCGAAAACGCGAGCGCCGCTATGCAGGCGGCATTATGCATCATGCTGCGCGCTTCCTGGTCGTCCGGGTCATCGAAGGCCGCGGGCAGATACTTGAAAACCAGCCGAATTGCTTGCATTGCGTTGGAGTCAGTGAAGGGTGAGGCATAAATGGAAACGCCGGCCTCGAGGGCGTGGGTGAGGCAATCGATCCCGGTATCGGCGGTGAGGTGTTTCGGCATCGTCATCACGAACTGGGGATCGACGATGGCCACATCGGGAGTGAGCGAATAGTCGGCGAGCGTCACCTTGCACGCCCGTTGCTTGTCGATAAGAACGGCAAATGGCGTGACTTCGCTGCCGGTTCCACTGGTTGTGGGGATGGCAATCAATCGAACTGCATTGGCCTTGGCAACGGGGAATTGTGCTACACGCTTGCGTATATCCAGAAAGGGGGCGGCCAGTTCTTCGATGTCCGCCTCCGGCGACTCGTACTTCAGTTTCATGATTTTCGCGGCGTCGATCACCGAACCACCGCCCAACGCGATGATCTGGTCGGCCTGGTGAAGGCGGAGAGCCTCCACCCCTTCGAGGACCACCTTCATTTCCGGTTCCCGGTCGGGGATGGCCAGGACGCGGATGAGAGTTCCCGCTGGAATGGAGGAGCGGACAGGGTCCACATACCCCATCTGCTCCAAAAGGGGATTGGTGATTATGAGAGTGGATCGCGAAGGGAAATTGCCAAGGTTCTGGACGGCGTTGAAATTGAAGTAGATTTGGTTGGGAACACGGAACCACATGTGCGCTTGTGTCCTCCGGGCCACGCGTTTGATGTTCAGGTAATGATAGAGGTTCACGTTATCGGTAGTGCTGTTGCCGCCGCCCGTGCCGCATCCGAAGGAGAACGTCGGTACCATGTCGTTGTACACCCCACCGAGCGCTCCGATTGACCCCGGCGAGTTCACAATGATCCGGCCGGCATTGATCGCCTCGCTGAACTTTCGGATGATTTCGTCATTGCGCGAGAAGATCACCGCGGTGTGGCCGATGCCGCCGGCATGATTCACGTCCATCGAGACGCGGATCGCCTCTTCGGCGGAGGAGGCGCGATAAACCGCGAGCACGGGGCATAGCTTTTCGGCGGAAAGGGGATGGTCGCGCCCCACGCCGCGAATGGGTGTAATCAGCAGCCTCACGTCAGGGCCGACGCGCAGGCCGCAAACACGTGCGATGTCGGCGGCTTTCTGGCCGATGGCGATCGGCCGCAGGAATCCGGTTTCCGGATCGATTATAGTGCGTCCCAGCAGATCGGTTTCCGCTTCGTCGCAAATATGAGCGCCCAGTTTCGAGAATTCCCGCAACACCGGGTCGTAAATTTCGTCATCAATTACCACCGTTTGTTCCGAGGCGCAGATCGTTCCGTTGTCGAAAGTTTTGGAAGTAATGATGTCTACGACGGCCATACCGACATGCGCCGTCTTTTCCAGGTAGACAGGTGTATTGCCAGGGCCCACGCCCAGTGCCGGCTTGCCGGAACTATAGGCCGCTTTGACCGCGCCCGGTCCGCCCGTGGCATCAATCAGCCGGACATCCTGGTGGCGCATGAGGTAAGCGTTGTCTGCCAGGGTCGGCGATTCCAGACACGCGAAGACGCCCTCGGGAGCGCCGTGGCGGAGCGCCGCCTCGTACATAATGCGGACAGCCTCTTGCGAGCAGCGCCACGCTCTGGGGTGGGGAGCGAAAATAACGGCGTTACGCGTCTTGATGGCCATGATGCATTTGAAGAGCACCGTGGAGGTGGGATTGGTAATGGGGGTCACCGAGAAGATCAACCCGATGGGCTCCGCCACCTCTACCAGGCCGCGTTCCGGAAATTCGCGAATAACGCCCACGCTGCGCTTGTCCCGGATGTAGTTGTAGACGAATTCCGTGGCCACCATGTTCTTGATGGCCTTGTCTTCCAGGACTCCGAGCCGGGTTTCGTCGATGGCCAGGCGGGCCAGGTGCTGCGCCTGCTCGAGGCCCGCCAGCACGATGGCCTTGACGATGCGATCGACTTCCTCCTGCGTGTACTGCGCAAAAACGGCGGCGGCGGTTCTGCCCTGGGAGGCCAGCTCCTCGAGGTAGGCAATGCGGCCATCGCTAAGCGTCGTCGTAAGATTCTCGGTCATGCCAACGCTTCCTTCCTGCGGGCGATATGAGCCGGCGCAGCGCGATTCAAGTTACAGGTAAAGGGATCTCTTAATTTGATATTATACTGTTTATGGGGAGACCAGGTAGCGCCGGCATGGCGCCGGGTGACGAGGGACAAGCGCAGCGGGTGCTGCACGCCCCGGGCCGAAGAATTATGCACCCCGGTTCGGGCTTGCGATCCGTGGTAGACTGGAAGTGCCTTTTGAGAGTCCCGCCAGAGCTAGGTTGTCCTGATCTGCCTCGTCTTGCTGCACAATTGAAAGACAGAAAGAGTTAAAAGTGAAGAATATTTTTGTAGGCAATCTGGATTTTGCCGCTACCGATTCCTCTGTTCGTGCCATATTCGAGCGGTATGGAACAGTTGATCGTGTCAACTTGGTTACGGATCGTGATACCGGTCGCTCCCGCGGCTTTGCATTTGTCGAAATGAGCAACACCGAAGAAGCCGACCGGGCTATCGCCGGCCTGAACGGAGTGGATTTCGAAGGCCGCGCATTGAACGTCAATGAAGCCCGCCCCAAGACGCAGAGCGGCGGCGGTCGCGGAAACGGCGGCGGTTTCGGTCGTCAACGACGCGAGCCACGCTGGTAAACAATCTTTCAAGGCACGCGGCCGTCCATCCACGACGGCCGCCGCATTCAGAGTCCGGCTCGCGAAGAGGAGACAATTATGGAGACCTTCAATAAGCGCCAGAAGGAAATGCGACGGTTGGAACGCCAAAGAGATAAGGCGGCCAAACGCAAAGAAATCAAAGCGCGCAAAGCCGCCGGACTTACAAGTGTGCCAGATCGCGATGCCGAAGGAACCGAAAACGGCGCGGCATCTGACCCGGCAGCAGATCTATCGACCACAGATTGAGGCGATCCTCGATCGCCCGGAAGGGGAACTCTTGGAGATCCGGTATCTCGGCTTTGACCAGACGCAGAACTCCCGCGTGTATCGGTTCGACGTGCGCAGTGACGGGCACCTACTAAAGCAAGTCTCGGTCACCGCGGACATTGCAGTCTTCCGCGACCATAGTGTCGGAATTCAAGAAGGTCCCATGCTTTCAGGAAACAAATTGACAGCCGACCTGGAACGAGGCTGGGAGGGCCAGCACGAACTGACCGCCGCCGATGTACGCGCTTACGCCGATGCCAAAGCACTCGCGGCCGCCGAACGCACCGGTACCCGAAAGGCGCCCCGCCGCCGGCCCGGAGTGCCGGCCGAAACGCAACAGAAATCGCCCTGGCGCAACTCCGGAATCTGATGGTCGCAAATGCCTTTTGTGCGACACAGCGCACATTCCTTTACGGCCGCCTCAATACGGCAGAACGCCCCATCGTGGGGAGGCATCTAACCGTCGTTCCACTCACAGCAACGCCCGTGCCAGCGGCCACAAATCCTTGACATTAAGCGGTTCGCGGAAGAGGCCAAAGCTGCCGATGCAGCGGGTCAGAAAGTAATAGGCGACTACCTGGTCGATGCGAACCGCTCCTGCGGCGACATCCTGGAGGACGCCATCCAGGGTGAAGAGCACCTTCCGGAACATAAACAGAGCGGAAGGGAACCTGACTCCTTTCAGGGCAAGCTGGTCGAGCAGCAGCATGGCGTCGAGCACGCCGGGCGCACTGCCCGCGGGCAATTCGGCGAAGAAACGGTTAACGTAGCGTTCGATCATCCGCCGGGGCGCCAGGCGTCCGCGGCGGGGATTACTCAAGCCGCAGATAGCCTCGGAAACGCCGCCCGGTTTCCGCAGCAGGATCATTAGGGCCAGCATCACCAGGTGCCGGCGCGCCGCGAGGCTCAGGCGCTCACTCAGCGCCCAGTCGAGCACAATCAACTCCCGGTTTGGTTCGTCATAAAGCAGATTTCCGGCGTGCGGATCGGCGTGAAACACGGCCCACGGTTCACGTGAAAAAAGGGGAACGGCAAGGAGGGCTTCGATCACCTGCCTCGCTACGCCTTCGCGCCGCAGCGGCGATTGCGGGAACGCCTCGGTGACCTTCACTCCGTTTTCTGCGCTCATCGCGGTGATGTTAGTAGTCGAAAGCGGCGGAATCAGGCGCGGCACGCGGATGCCGATGCTCGCTCGGTACATGCGCGCCGCTTCCTGCAAAGTGGCTTGTTCGCGCGCAAAATCCAGCTCGTGTTCCAGCAACCGGCGGACCTCCAGGACGGTGTCCTTTACATCGTGAACGGCAAAGCGGTAAGCGCCACCGCGGGCCGCCAGGTATTCACCCACGCTTTGCAGCAGATTCATGTCCTCGGCGAAACACGCGGGTACGTAAGGTTTGAGCACCTTGAAAGCACCCGGTTCGCGCTCCCGGTCCGGTTTGCTCCAGGTGAACTTGAGGATAGCGCCGGCGCTGCCTTCCTTGTAAATAGCGGACTCCATCTCGACGCTGTACGTTTCGAGGCGCGGTCCCAGCTCTCCCGTGATAATGGCTCGGATCTCCTCCGCTGTCACATCGCACATACCGTTCTCGAGTTGGGAAAGCGCTTCCCGGAGAGGAGGTGGCAGGCGGCGGTTTCGCGCCAGCACCTGGCCCATCTTTTGCAGTGCCGGCATCTTTGAAATCAGCCGGATGAGGCGTAGCTCCGCGGGGGTGTCGGCCGGCATGGCCATCTGTTCCTGAATTTTGATTGCCAGGCGCTCGTGCGAGAGGCGCGAAAAAAGGAACGTTAGGGCGTCCCGCACCAGCATGCGCCATGCCTCGGGCGCGCCGGGCACCAGAGCCTCCATCGGCACAAGCTCGATGATCCAGCGGGAGACTTCGTCACCCCCTGCTGTGGCGCCGCCGAGGGCGTCGTGCGCGGACATTGGCTCTGTTGGAAGTTCAGTCAAAATATATGGATGCCACCCACTGTTATCGCGCAAGCCCGAGTGGCTCACCGGCGGCAGAGACCGCCGGAGGCGGCGGTTGGCAGGCGGAAGCGCCTGCCCTGGACACCGCCGGCGCTGCCGGAGGGCGGCGGTTGGCAGGCGGAAGCCTGCCCCTCCTCAGGATGGCTGCTCCGATAGAGCACCGGCGGCCAGAGCCTGCTGGTGGACAGGTGCGGGCCGCAGTTCACGCCGCAGGATTTTGCCAATCGGATTTTTCGGCAGTTCCTTCCGAAATTCAATCAGCTTGGGCACCTTGTAGCTGGTGAGGTGCCGCCTGCAGAACGCAATCACTTCCTCGGCGGACAACGTCTGGTCTTTCAACACCATGAAAGCCTTTACCACTTCTCCCGTGACCATGTCCGGAACACCTACCACGGCGCATTCCGCAACAGCTGGCAGGGATGTAATCACGTCCTCCACTTCGGTCGGGTAAACGTTGAAACCCGAGACAATGATGATGTCCTTTTTGCGATCCGTCACCCGTAAAAAGCCGCGGTGATCCATGACTCCGATATCCCCCGTACGCAGCCATCCGTCGGAGGTGAAGGCCCGAACGGTATCATTGGAACGATTCCAATAGCCCTGCATGACCTGGGGGCCTCGGACGCAGATCTCTCCTTCCTCGTGCGGGCCGACTTCCCGGTCCTGATCGTCCCTGATCGAGACGTCGGTTGAGGGCATAGGTAGCCCGATCATTGCGGAGTGTGGGGAGCATAGGCGGTTGCACGCTACCAGCGGCGATGCCTCGGTCAAGCCATAGCCTTCTGTCAAATGGCAGCCAGTCGCCGCGTGCCACCGTGCCGCGACTGTGTGATGGATGGCGGCGCCTCCGCCCACCGCGACCTTCAAACTGCCAAAATCCAGATCGGAAAACCCAGGCGCGTTCAGCAGCCCGTTGTAGAGAGTATTGACACCGGTAATCGCGGTGAAGCGCGTCTTTTTCAGCTCCTTTACGAAGGCCGGCATGTCCCGCGGGTTGGTAATGAGTACGTTTAATCCAGCCAGGCGCACGAACATCAGAAAATTCACGGTCAGCGAAAAGATGTGGTAGAGGGGCAAAGCCGTGATGACTACCTCCTGGCCTTTGCCCAGCCTGGTTTCGGCCCAAGCGCTGGCTTGCAGTACGTTTGCCACGAGGTTGCCATGCGTAAGGATGGCGCCCTTAGCCGTCCCTGTAGTTCCGCCGGTGTATTGTAGCAGCGCCACATCGTGGGTAGCCGGCGGAGTGCCTTTCCACTTGCTGGCATGGCCGCCCCTCAGCGCCGCCGCGAATGGTACCGCACCCGGAATGTGCCAGCCGGGCACCAGCTTCTTCAAGCGTTTGACGACGTAATTTACAAGCTGTTTGCGGGGAAAGGACAGCAGGTCGCCAAGCTGAGTGGTGATCACGTACTTGAGCCGGGTCCGCTCCAACACTTTTTCCAGCACGTGGGCGAAGTTTTCGAGGACGACGATTGCCTCCGCCCCCGCATCGCTGAGCTGATGTTCCAGTTCGCGCGCGGTATAGAGCGGATTCACATTGACCACAATCATTCCGGCGCGCAGCACGCCGAAAAAGGCAATCGGGTACTGGAGCACATTAGGCAGCATCAGGGCAACCCGCGAACCTCTCCGCAACCCCGGCTGATCTTCCAGCCATGTCGCGAAGTCGCGCGCGTACCTGTCCAATTGCGCGTAGGTAAGAGTGGTTCCCATGTTCCGAAGTGCGGGACGGGTGGGAAATTCGCGGCAGGTAGAAGCCAGGATGTCATTCACCGACGTGTAGGCATTCACGTCAATTTCGGGCGGCACACCGGCCGGATAATTTTCCAACCAGACTTTCTTCATGCGCAGCACCTCCGAATACACACGCCGCGCGCCCCCTTACTAAATTTAGGCCTGTCGTTGAGCAAAAGCAACGAATTTAATCGATATCAAGACCTGAAATAGCAATTTATTTATGCCGCTTCTGGAGCCGTGCTTCCAACTCCGCCACTCTGCGGCGGAGTTGTTCCACCTCGCCGCCGGATTCCGCAGGCGCGCCCGCGCTGAAGAGGCTTTTAACGAGATTCAGCGGTGACATGGCGGAGGCGCGCACCTCTTCAAGGCGCGATTGAAGGGTGTCCTGAACCTTGTGGTAAGCATCGAAGGCCGATTGCAAATACCACATGATGAACTCCTGCCCCGCCCTGTCGGAAGCCACGATCAATTGGCGCAGTAGCTCTAGCGGCAACCCCGTGGGTTGGCCTTTGGCGTCTTCCACAATGATCTGGGTGAGAAGGACTCGCGTCAGATCTTCGCCGGTCTTGGCATCCACCACCTGCACATCGCTGCCCTCACGGACTAACGCCGCGATATCGTCCAGGTTGACGTATTTACGAGCGGCTGTGTTATAGAGCCTGCGATTCGCATACTTGCGGATGACGACTGGCGGGTTTTGCTGCACTGCTCCCTCCTATAAACATATTGACATAATAGGATATTAAGATCTATAGTTAATTTGGATGCTGCAATGCAGCATTCGGAGATCATATGGCATCAAAAACCAAATCCCGGCCCGGCGCTGCCCGGGCGGTGGAGCCCTCCGCCCTGTCCCAGTTAACGGATTGGGTGCGGCAAGGAACCGAAAGCTTTTTCGCCACGCAGCGAACGCTGTTGGACCTGGTGATGCGACAGAACGCTCACGCCATACACGCTATTCAAGAGCGCCTGGAGGCTGCCCGATCCGTTCCGGCGGAAGCCCTGACTGAAATCGCCGGAGAAGGAACGGCGAATTTTATCGCCGCCCAGCGCGTGTTATTCGACTTGGCCCAGCGGGAGAATGAGATTCTACTGGGCGCCGCCCGGGATCGGGCGAGCGGGTCCAAAACTCTGACCGCGCTCACTGAAACCGTGCGCCGCGGCCTCGACACGTTTATCGACATGCAGTTGCGGTTCTTGACGCTGGCTGCCAAGCAAACCGACGCCTGGTGGGATCAGGCCAAAGCCGGCGAGAAATTCGAAGCTGCCACCCTGATGGAACTCGCACGGGAAGGTATGGAAACCTTCGTTCGGAGCCAGAAGAAGTTCCTGGATGTAATCGCGGAGGAAACCGCCAACGCCACCGGATCGGACAATGGGAAGCCAACTCCAAAGGTTACGGCAGCCACCGAGCTGGCGCGGCAATCGGCCGAAGCCTTCCTGGACGCGCAGAAGAAACTTCTTGATGTGGCGACGCAACAGGCCGCTGCCAACATGAAGACCGTGAGACATGCCTTCGATGTGCTGAATCCCTTGCCGGCGATCAGCTTGGGGGATATTACCCGCCAAACCGTCGACACTCTCACAGCCGCTCAGAAGGCTTTGTTGGATGTTGTGGTGAAGCCTGGGCGGGGAGCCGGAGCCGCGGCTTCGCATCGCGAAAAACCGCGTCGTCCCAAGCCGAGAAAGCGTGCCGCCCGCGTTCATTCAGAGACGGAACCAGTCGTTGAATAAATCCGCGGCCAGGAGCGAGGGCCGGGACATAGAATGGATGTGCCCGGCCTGGAGCCACGAGTCAGAATCCCGCGGGCTCGACCTGCCCACAGAGAACAGCGACCAATCGAAATTTGCCAATATGAAGTAAATGTCCGAGAAGATAGCCATATTCGATACCACGCTGAGAGATGGCGAGCAGGCCGCCGGCACGCGGCTCGGCAGCCGCGAGAAGCTCATGATTGCCCGGCAATTGGCACAGCTTCGCGTCGATGTCATTGAAGCCGGCTACCCGGCATCTTCTCCCGAAGACGCGGAAGCCGTGCGCTTGATCGCGGAGGAGGTGGAGGGCCCGGCAATTTGCGCGCTCTCGCGCGCCGTCCCTGCGGATGTCGACGCCTGCGGGCGGGTTTTGGCGAAGGCTCGCCGCCCGCGCATCCATACCGGGATCGGCGCCTCCGATATTCACATCGGCGGCAAGTTTCAGGACGAGCGCTACGGCCGGACTCTCGGAGAGAAAAAAGTCAAGATTTTGCGGATGGCGGTAGAGGCGGTGCAGCGGGCCCGGCAGTACACTGAGGATGTCGAATTTTATACCGAAGACGCCGGGCGCTCCGATCCGGCGTACCTGTTTGAGATGCTGGAAGCGGCGATCGACGCCGGAGCGACCGTCGTCAATATTCCGGATACCACCGGGTATACGGTGCCCGAACAATATGGCTGCCTTATCCGAAGCATCCGCGAGACGCATCGCGCGATGGC
>CAZKVF010000468.1:0-5445 GCA_964556085.1 uncultured Solibacteraceae bacterium | reverse complement strand
ACCGGCTGGCCAAACGTTATCGCGAGGTAAACCAGCGCTGCCAAAGCCCCTTTCTAGGTTGCTGAAGCCCCAAAAGCCCCCAATATTGCCTGGCTTCCTCTTCCGAAAGCGGTTCGATGCCGCGGACCAGTTCCACCACCTCCGCCATGCGGCAAAAGTGGTCGATGCAGTGCCAACATCCGGTCTCATGGCGCTCCAACTCTTCACGCCGTTGCCAGGTGCTGCGGCCGTCGAGCACATCCAGGAATGCTTTGACGGGAGGACACTCCGCGGTTCGTGCGGCCGCGGCCAACCGGCTCAGTTGCCGCCCACTATCAGCCGGCAATGTGCGCCGCCATGTATCCAGCTTGGCGCGAAGCAGGTCGGCGGCCCGATCACGCATCTTCTCTACCGTTAGGGGCTCCATGCGCAACAGCGTGGCGGCCTCCTTGGGAGCGTACCGCATGGTCTCGAGCCAGACGGCATGTTTCTCGACAACCGTGAGCGGCGCCAACGCCTCGCCCAGCAGTGGCAGATCCAGTCCTGACTCTGGTTCTTCTGCCGTTTGCATCTCGTCGCAAATGGCCAGCACCTGCTGTCGCATTTCTGCTACGAACCAGCGCTCGGGCGCCGGTTCCTGGGATTGAAACAAAAGGGAACCCGGCTGGCGTATCACAACGAGGAACCGCCTCACCGGGCCGTCGCCCGAACTCTGGGGCAGGTAATGCGCGATTATCCTTCGGACCACGGGTATGTAGTTGGCTACAAAATAGACCCACCCCTCGTAGCGGCCGTTCCGGCAATCCTGGACCATCTCGTAGCATGTATAAATCATCCGTTTTCGATGGTAATCGAGGCGGTCCTATTTTCGCTCAAAGCGTCCCATGTAGCGCGCTTCCGCGAGTACATTGCGATGGATCGCCTGGTCCAATTGCTGGCGGGTGGTCCCTTCCGGCAGCCCCACCGATGTGACGCTCAAGGCCGAGAGTCGGAAGTAGTAGCGATGCGGGCCGTGACCTTTGGGCGGGCACGGGCCGCCATAGCCGCGTTTTCCGAAGTCATTTTTCCCGCTTAGGCCCAGGGTTCCGGGCCTCCATCCCTGGGGCAAGTTGTGGATGCTCGAAGGGATGTCGTAAACGAGCCAATGGTTCCAGGTGCCGCCGGGGGCATCGGGGTCGTCCATGATCAGCACAAAGCTACGCGTCTCCGGCGGCTCGTCCCTCCATTCGAGGGCCGGTGAGATGTCGGCGCCTTGGCAGGAAGACAGATCCGGTATCCACCCACCTTCGGCGAAGGCGGTGGAGAAAAGCTGGAGAGCCATTCAAGTTTCGCCCCGGCTTATAGTACCGCAAGCCGCTTTTCTCGGCGTTAATCCGGTTGCGGTACTATGGCGGCAGGCGTATCCTCGACAATAGAGAAAGGTACATCCTATGAAATTGCTACTGCAGGTTTCCATGTGCTGTCTGCTGGTTGGGAACGTCATGGCCCAGGGGCACGGTGGAGGAGGTGGACGCGGTGCCGGTGGAGGTGGGGTTGTAGGAGGCGGACGCGGTTTCGGTGGCGGCGGGGTGCGCGGCGGAGGTGTCTTCGGCGGTGGTAGCGGCGGCTTCCTGCATCCGACTACCCGCGGCGGTATCAGCTTTTTTGGCGGCCGGGGCTTTGACGGCGGGCGCGGATTTTTCGGGCGCGGGTTTTACGGATCCTCGCTGTATTATCCGTACTTCGGCTTCGGGCTTGGGCTTGGGTATTCGCCCGATTACTACGACCCCTACTATTACAGTCCATATGGTTACGGCGGCTATAACGGGGGTTACGCCAGCTATCAAACTTCTCCGAACGTGACCGTGATCTATCCGCAGCAGCAGATCGCGGAAGCCGCTCCTCCGCCTCCCGAGCGGGCGCACCCGGTGACGCGCGAGTACGATCAATACGGCCAGGAAGTCAGGCCGGGCGCTGCAAATGGAGCCTCGCCGATTTATCTCATCGCTTTCAACGATCACGTCATCCGTGCAGCAGCCGCCTATTGGGTCGACGGAAAGACGCTGCATTACCTGACGCAGCAACACGAAGAAAAGCAAGCGCCTCTCGACACCGTAGATCGCTCTCTTAGCGCGCAACTGAACCGCGAACGCGAGGTTCCCTTTCAGCTGCCCGCGCAATGAGCCGCCGGCGAATCAGTCGTGCCGCATCCAGACGGCCCCCCGCGGCGATATAATCTTGGGTCTGGCATGAGGTGGATATGAAACTATTCGCGCTAAGTGTGGGACTCGTTCTGTTGGCTGGGCCAGCCATTGTTCTGGCGGATGATCTGGATGACGCGCTGGCAGCTCTAAAGGCGGCGGAGCCCTCGAAGGACGTAGCTAAGATCAAACCACTGGTGGCGGCGGCTCATGAGACTGCCAAGAAGTGGGAAACGGCGACCCCGCCCTCCGAAGCTGACAAAGAGAACTACGAAGCTCGAGCCCGTTACGCCCAGGAGGTGGACACCTACAGTGAGTACGCTCTTTATGCCCTTGCCATTCAGGACTCAAAGAATGCCCCGGACCTGGCCGCCACGCTGGAGAAACAGAATCCCAAAAGCAAGTACCTGGAGATGCCGGATCTGCTGGTAGTCTTGGCCGACAATGCGCTCAGCCGGAAACAGACGGATCGCGCGTTGTCTTACGCGAATCGCATCATCGCCGATGCCGGCAAGCCTGCGCCGAACGGTATCGAGGCGGCCGAGTGGGAGCGAACCAAGACAGCGTCACTGGGCCGCGGCTACTGGACCGCCGGCGTGATCCTCGCCGAACAGCAGAAGTTCAAGGACGCGGATAGGGATTTGCGGGCGGCCCTTCCGCTAATCAAGGGGAACAATGCCATGTTGGGCCCGGCGCTCTTTTACCTCGGGGTCGCGAATTACAACCTCGGGAATATGACCTTAAGCAAGGCGAAGATGCAGGAGGCGGCCAAATTTAGCGAACAATCGGCTGCCATCGCCGGTCCCTATCAGGATCAAGCGTACAAAAATTCTTCGGCGATGAAGGCCCGCGCCGATCAGATGCGTTAGACGCCGCGCCGGCGTGGGTCTGCGAGTAATTCGCTCGGCGTGTGATCCGGTACTGCGAACCGGTACTTTGTGAGTCGGCCGTGGCGGTTTTTACATCCTGTTGATTGCGTTCCGTATACTGACTGAATTAGAATCGCCACACTGTGCAGGACGTGCTACAGTGATTCCGCAGCAGCAGGAGTTCCGGTAATGAAGGCAATTTCCCCTTTTGCTTTAGGCGCCTTGGTTTTTGTCGGCGCTCTTCACGCTCAAAACCTGGATGAAATCCGAAGACTGGAAGCCGCAGGCGACCTGGCTGGAGCCCGCGCGGGCCTGGCGGCAGCTGTAGGGCGTAACCGGAATGATGTTTCCTCCCTGACCAGCTATGGCGAGTTTCTGGAGCGCTACGGCGATCCTGCCAGCCGCCAGGTTTACAACCAATTGCTCCTTGCGCTGCAGCAAAAAGGGGACTCCGCCTCGGCGGCCGCCATTGCCCGCCGTCTGGCGGCGCTGGACCTGCTGGCAGGGGATCGCGATTCGGCATCGCAGAACCTGGATATCTTTCGGACACTTAGCGGTAAGAGCGCGGCGCTGGGAGCTCCCGCCTCACGGGAGAATAGGCCGACGGCGACGTTACCCGGACCCTTGCGTTCCTTCGCCCGCATGGCAGCCATGCCGGTCGAGATTAATCCTGAGGACATTCTGCCGGCTCTGGCCCGTAACGTCGTCACCAACGGATATCAGGCCGCGCACAGCAACGAGGAGCTCGAACAGACGGAGTATTTGAAACTGGTTCATCGATATTTGTCCCAGGCACGTGAACTGGAAAAGCAGGCCGGCGACAAGAAGGTAATCGAGGTTCCGAGTTGCGACGCGGCCAGCGGGGCCGAACTGCTTCGCATACTTGGGTTCCGTATGCGCGGCGGTTGCGGCTCCGACGTGGTGCTGGAAACCGTCAATGCTACCCGAGCTTTCCTGACCACCGATTCCGGATTCCCCGTGAACGAACTGGAACAAGCCCTCCGCACGAACCGGCCGTTTACTTATGACTACCATCCGACCTTGATACCCGTTTTGTTTGGTCCCGACTTTTGGGTTCCCAAAGAGAAGGAGAAGGAATCGGCTGAGTTTATCGAAACGTTCATCAGCGACCCGTCTATCTGCCGCTTGTATCTGGGCCTTTCCAAGCTCGACGGTGAGACCGCGGATGCTCTACGGAAGGCAGTTCCGTTCCCGCGGCTCCGCGTATATTCGCACGTGCTGGACTTTTTCGGCGGGATGTTTGAGATTCGCGGCGGCAAGGCGGTAGTGCCCGGCGGCCAACGATCCGCTTCGACCTGGGCAGACCTGGTGGGCGCTTCACCCGAGCAGGGTGGCGCCTTTTTCGACAAGCTGCTGGCTAAGGATGATGGCTGGCTCGCAAGCCTCTTCGACGCCCTGGCGCGCATCCGAGGGCCGGTGCGGGATTACCTCGTGGAACCGGCTCATATGAAGCGTTTCTATGCGGCGATCCGGGGAAAGATCACCAGCCCCGGGCCGGCGCGGCCGGTGTTCCGTTCCAACACGGACATGATGCTGCTCACCACCCGCCTGCGCCTCGACGCCGATGGCAAACCCCATATTCCCGGGAGTCTGGACGTTTGGAAAAATCTGTTCACCAATAGTCCGCAGGGCAAATACGACGGCAAGCTCACGCGCCTGGCGGCCACGTGGAAAGAACCCGATGATGTGCTGGAGGCTCTCTTTGCGCTGTCGCGCAAGGTCGCGGAAAACGAGCCGCTGAAGATTTTCATGGCCCTGAGCGACTTGGATCGCAACCGGCCGACACCGCTGCAGGCAGACACTGTCGATCGCCTGGCCCGGTCGTTTCATAACTACGGCAGCCAGTACCCCATCTTCAGCGAATCGCGCGAGCTTCACGACAAATCGATCAACCAGTTTCTCGACACCGCGGAGGCCGTGACAAAGATTCGGGACCAGGAGTTGCGTGCCGATGTCGCGGGCACGTTCGATTCCCTAATCAGTTTGTGGCAAATCCTCGTCCGCCAGCAGAGCCTGCCGGAGGCGCAAGCCGATGCGGTTTTTTCCGGCATCACGACATCGTTTGCGCAGATCAAGAACGATCGCGAGCTTTTCGATGCCGGGCGCGAAGGCGTGAAATTACTGGTAGCCGCGGTGCCGGCCGGACAAAGCTCCGCAACGGCGGCTGAACCTCAGGAACGAATCCTCGATTTGATGGCGGGCGCCTCTTCCTCGGATGACACCGAAGCGCGCGACCAGGTAGGCCAGGAAATTCTTCGAGTGCTGGAAGCGCAGCGCATCGTATCCCTCGATACCATGTTTCAACTGGCGGACCACCTGGAAGGCGTCGGTCGCGGAGAGAAGCTCAACACCGCGCTGGTGGCCAAGCTGACCGCGCGAATCTCCGAGATCCAGCT
>CAZKVF010000467.1:0-14973 GCA_964556085.1 uncultured Solibacteraceae bacterium | reverse complement strand
TGGGGCGCAAAACATCACTGCACCTTCTGTGGCCTCAACGGCGACACCATGGCCTTTCGCAGTAAATCGCCGGACAGGGTTCTCGAAGAGATGGAGTTCCTGTCTCGAACTCACGGCATCAGGCGCATCGATTGTGTCGATAACATCCTCGACCTGCGCCACTTTTCGACGCTGTTTCCCAAGCTGATTGAGCGCGAGCTGGATCTGGAGCTCTTTTATGAGGTCAAGGCTAATTTGCGATACGACCAGCTTGCTACGCTGAGGAAAGCCGGAGTCCGTTCCATCCAGCCAGGCATCGAGAACTTCAGCACGGAAGTGCTTCGGCTGATGAAGAAAGGATGCACCGGCCTTCAGAATATCCAACTCCTCCGCTGGTGCGAGGAGTTAGGGATCGACGTCGCTTGGAACATACTGAGCGGATTTCCGGGCGAATCGCCTCACGAGTACCAACGCGTGGCTGAGTTAGTTCCTCTGTTGGTCCATCTCGTAGCGCCGTCATCTTGCACGCCGATCCGGCTGGATCGCTTCAGTCCATTCTTCACTCGTACGGAATCGTTCGGCCTGTTGCGAGTCCGTCCGACATGCGCGTATTATTACGTTTTCCCACTTCCGCGCCGGGAGTTGGCGAAACTGGCGTATTTCTTCGACTTCGATTATCCGGACGGCATGAATCCCGCCGACTACCTACAGCCGTTGAGAGCGGAAGTGCAAGCATGGCGCCATTCTCGAATGTTGCAGCCGGAGGCGCGTCCCCTGCTCGATGCATGGCAGGAGAGTGATTCCATCCTGATCAAAGACTCGCGCCCTTGTGCACTTCAACCATCGTATCGTTTGAGTGGAACAGCTGCCAGAGTATACCAATCCTGCGATCCCGGCAGGAGTTTGGCTGCTCTCGCACGAGAGCTGAGCCACGAAGCGACCTCAGCTGAGATCCAGGATGCTCTTCAGCAATTGCTAAGCGCGAAGCTTCTGGTGGAGTGGGACGGCCAGTATCTAAGTTTGGCGGTAATGCGAAACCGGACGGCGCCCAAGGAGATGAAAGAGCCGCATGTCTACATTCAGATTCAAGAAGCCGCAGCTTCCGAGCCATTACTACGTCCGGTCTGAGCCGCCCGACCGTTCGGGCGATGAGCAGCTTCACTTTTCTTCCGAGCGCCGCAAGATCACACTGAAGGGTCATGGCTTCCGTGAGTTTCAGCAGCGAGTGATACCGCTGTTGGATGGGCAGTACAGCTGGGAGACGATCCAGGAGCGGGTCGCCGATGTCTTCAGTCCGGAGGACCTGCAGAGAGGCCTGGAACTACTCGCGGACAACCATCTGCTTCGTGATGCCGATGAGAACGGATTGCCAATGCAAGCGAGAGTGTCTCTCGAGCCGCAGCTTAACTTCTGGCACGAAATGAATATGAATGCTCGAGACACGCAGCACCGGCTGGCCAAGGCGACAGTGAGCATCATCGGCTTGGGCGGCGTGGGTGCATCGGCGGCCCTGGCGCTGGCCGCCGCCCGCATCGGCACACTGCGCTGTTTTGACCCGCTTTCCGTGAGTGCGACGGATCCTTACCTGTGCCCAGCGTATTCGCCGGAAGATCTCGGCACCCCTCGTGCGGAAGTGGTGCGCCGGAAAATCGAACTGCTCGATCCAGCGGCCGGCATTGACGCGCGCATGGATGCATTGGATTCTGACGAAACCGTGGTCAGCGCGATCAACGGCTCCGACTTCGTTCTTTGCTGCGTGGACCCGGGGGCCGGGAATACGATTTACAAAGTGAATCGCGCGTGCTTGCAAACCGGCACTTCCTGGACATCGTGCACGGTATCAGGTTTCGAGGGCGTGCTCGGGCCCACCGTTCATCCCCGCCAAACTCCCTGCTACCTGTGCTACAAAATGCGCGCGGTTTCCTGCGCAGAGAATCCGGAAGACGAATTCGCGTTCCAGCGCTTCCTGGATCGGCGAAAACACGAAGACAGCGGACGTCGCGAAAACCTGGTGTTTGGGGTAGGGGTAATAGCAAATCTGGCCGGGCTCGAAGTCATGAAGGCATTGACCGAGTTTCACCCGCCATCGTCGGAAGGCCGTATCGTCGTGATCGACTTCCTGGATGTTAGTTGCAAAAAGCATCTCGTTCTGCGAAAGCCTTGGTGTCCCGCATGCGGTGTTGCCGCCTCGAATAGTGGGGCCCGATGATCGCACGCACTGCTCCTGCCATAAAGGCGCCTGCGCCTACTCCCACGCGCGAAGAACAGGTGGAGCGCCTGATGGATTTGGTCAGCCCGCGCGTTGGGCTGATTCGCAGTCTTTCACGGCTGACCAAGGGTCTGGAGGAACCAAATCCGCCGTTTATTTACCAGGCGGTTCTGTCGCACTTCGATTTCCGTAAGGCGGACCCCCAGGAGCGAATGGCGGCGGGCAAAGGGGCCACCGAGGCCGAAGCCATCGCTGGGGCGATTGGAGAAGCGGTGGAACGCTATTGTTCATCCCAGGTTGATGAGAGCGCTGTCCATCGTATGTCGTTGCGAGAGGCCGGACCGAATTCTGTGACACCCGCGGAATGCGTTCTCTATTCCGACGCACAATATGCGAAAAAGAAGCTTCCCTATGTTCGACCGGAACCCGAGACTGAGATCGGCTGGGTGACGGGACGAGAGATGCCGGAAGATCGGGAGGTCTGGGTTCCGGCTGCCTTGACGTATCTGAATTATAACGGTCAACTCTCCGAACCGTACCTGTGCCCAGCGACCTCGAACGGTTTGGCGGCGGGACCGAACCTGGAATTCGCCATGCTTGGCGGCCTTTATGAATTGATGGAGCGCGACGCTTTCCTGATCACGTGGATGAACAAGCTGGTGGCGCCGCGCATCGAGCTATCGACTCTGCACGGCCTGGCAGAGTCTATTTGCTCGCACTACCAGCGATTCAAGGTCCGGATCGAAATCTATAACATCACGCTGGACCTGCCCGCTTACGTGATGATGGCCTGTGCGGTGGATTTGTCAGGGCGCGGACCGGCACAACTGATTGGTCTGGGCTGCAATCTTAATCCGGCGATCGCAGTGGAGAAAGCGCTGATGGAAATTTGCCAGTCGCGCCCGGGAGAGGTGGCCCGCCACTTAAAGAGCCCACCCCAGCAGCGACTACGCAAATATCAAGACGTGCGGGTCCTGGAAGACCACAGTGCTTTCGCGGGGATGCCGGAGAATCTGAAAGAGTTTTCGTTCCTGCGGGACAGCGATAAATTTCAGCGTATGGACGATCTAGCCAACCGTTCGCGCGACAACACCAAGGCGGATCTCGATCAATGCATCGAAGCTTTGAGAAGACGCCAGAGCCGGGTGGTTTATATGGACTTGACTACCCCCGATATCGCGCCGTTCGGTTTAAGAGTGGTTCGAATGATTGCGACCGGCCTGCAACCCATTCATTTTGGGTTTGGAGAAGAGCGTCTGGGTGGCCGAAGACTCTACGAAATCCCGGAGTTCCTTGGCTATGCTTCCCGCCGGACAACCGAGCAGGATCTGAACCCCTGCCCTCATCCACTCCCGTGAGGTGATACTATGCTGCCCTTTGAAGACTCTTCTTCGCTGGCTCTGCTTTACCATCTGAACTCGGAACCGTGGCTCAATGGGGAAGCATACACGGAGCCCTACGAGGTCCAGTATAAGGAAGTGACCACTCGCGGAGAGCCGGTACGGCTGCCGGAAGCGTCGCGTGAATCGGCGCTTCTTCGCCTGCTCCGAGCGCGGCATTCTTCCCGCCGATATGAGGCGCGCAGCATGCCGCTCACTCAACTCGCAACGCTACTGGCAGGCGCTTACGGAACCACGAGAGTCACTGACCTTTCGCTCGGTGTGAACGTCTATTCCCGGTCGGTGCCATCGGCGGGCGGTCTTTTCCCGCTGGAAATTTATGCGGCAATCCACCAGGTGGAAGGCCTGGAGAACGGAATCTATCACTATAACGTTCGCGGCCATAGTCTGGAGCCCGTGCAAGTTAGAGCGGGGTTGCGCCAACTCGGGCAGTTTCTGATGGCGCAACACTTCCTGGAGAATGCGAATGTACTGTTTATGTTCTCGGCCGTCTTTCATCGAACTTTGAAGAAATATGGTGCGCGCGGTTATCGCTACATTCTTCTGGAGGCCGGGCACGCCGCTCAGAACGTGTGTTTGCTGGCTGCCGAGGAGGGGTTGGGCGCATTGTGCGCGGGCGGGTTTATCGACTCCAAGCTGAATCGGTTTCTGGAGTTTGACGGGCGAACCGAGAGCGTCCTTTATTGCGTGGGGGTCGGATACGAGGCTCAGATGTCGGGGCCAGGTTTTGGTGCGGACGAGTAGCGCGAACGCTTTAATCGTTTCGGGTAATCCCGGGAATAAACGGTTGGCTCCTTTCGGAATCCCGCCCGCCGTGGTTGCTGGGCCAACCAGCGTGGGGACTTTTAGTCCGCTGCGTGGATGCCCTGGGTCGTCTTCTCCCGCGAGTGTTTTTCGTGCGGCTTTGTGAATTGCGATTGCTCAGTGGATCCCGCCAGGGCCTCGGTGACGGCGCGATGGCCGGCAACAGTTGCCTGTACCAGGTCGAAATAAGCGGTGCCCACGAACCGTTGGTGGCGAATGGCGGAATAACCATGGTTATCCGACAGGGCAAATTCCTTCTCCTGCAGGTGCGCGTAGGCGCTCATACCGGTTCGCGAGTAATCGAGCGCAAGCTCAAACATGCTGGCATTGAGCGAGTGGAACCCCGCCAAAGTGACGAACTGGTATTTGTAGCCCATGCCTGCCAGTTGCTGCTGAAAGCTGGCGATCTGGTGTGGGCCCAGCATCTTTCTCCAGTGGAACGACGGCGAACAGTTGTAGGCCAGCAGCTTGCCGGGATGATGCGCGTGGACCCCTTCAGCAAAACGTCGTGCTTCCTCCAAATCGGGCACGGAAGTCTCGCACCATAGCAAATCAGCGTAGGGAGCGTAGGCCACGGCCCGTGCAACGGCTGCTTCAATTCCTCCGCGATAGCGAAAATAGCCTTCTTCGGTTCTGCCGCCTTCCAGAAACGGCTCATCGCGGGGATCGACGTCGCTCAGCAGCAACCGGGCAGCATCGGCATCTGTGCGCGCGATCAGAACGGTGGGCACACCCAAGACATCGGCCGCGAGACGCGCGGCAACCAGCTTTTGCACGAACTCCCGCACCGGGACTACGACCTTGCCGCCCAGGTGTCCGCACTTTTTGGCTGAAGAGAGTTGGTCCTCGAAATGAACCGCCGCCGCGCCTGCCTCGATCATGCTCTTCGTCAGTTCATAGACATTGAGAGGGCCGCCAAATCCGGCTTCCCCATCGGCCACAATCGGCGCCAGCCAATACGGGCCTTCCTTACCCTCCGAGCGGCAAATCTGGTCCGCGCGCAGCAGGGAGTTATTGATCGCCCTCACTAGGGAAGGCACGCTGTTGGCGGGGTAGAGACTCTGATCGGGATACATCTGTCCCGCAAGGTTGGCATCGCCGGCCACCTGCCAGCCGCTCACATAAATGGCCTTTAAGCCTGCCTGAACCTGCTCCACCGCCTGCGTGCCGGTGAGGGCACCGAGGCTGGCGACATAAGACTCGTCATGCAGCAGACTCCACAAGCGCTCCGCCCCCAGTTTCGCCAGTGTGTATTCGATACGGACAGATGCCCGCAACCGGCTCACCTGTTCCGGACTGTAGGGACGCGCTACACCTTCCCATCGGGTGCTCCGTAGTTCATGTTTGATGTCCATGCGTTCTTAGTACACGGCAATCCGTGGGACCGGCGCAAACGGACTGGTGTTTTGCGGACCACTCGTCCAAACCGGACTAGCACAGAGGCGCCGCCGCAGTCCTGGGAGATATCATCGCTTTCGAGGAGTCTCCATGATTACAAACCCAAACGAGACCGCCTGCATCTCCGCGCCTGAGACGAATGCCCAGGAGTCCATCCTGACGCCCCAGGCCATTCAGTTTCTTGTCACTCTATCGAATCAGTTTGAATTCCGCCGCCGCGAGTTGCTGGAAGCCCGAAGTGCCCGGCAGCACGAAATCGACCAGGGCTGGCTGCCCGAATTTCCAGCCGAAACCGCCGAGGTCCGCCGCGCTTCCTGGAAGGTCGCGGCGCCTCCCGCGGATCTTCTCGATCGCCGTGTCGAAATTACTGGTCCGACGAGCCGGAAGATGGTCATCAACGCTCTCAATTCTGGGGGCTCAGTCTTTATGGCCGATTTCGAGGATGCCAACTCCCCAACTTGGCAGAACATGCTGGAAGGACAGGCGAATCTGCGCGACGCTGTCAACGGAACCATTTCTTATTCGGGTCCTGAAGGAAAACATTACGAGCTTCGGGAATCTCCGGCTGTGTTAATGGCGCGCCCGCGTGGATGGCATCTTCGGGAGAAGCATTTCCTGGTCGAGGGAGAGCCGATTTCCGCATCCCTTTTCGATTTCGGCCTCTTCTTTTTCCACAACGCCCGCACTCTAATCCGTAACGGAACGGGGCCGTACTTCTATCTGCCGAAGCTCGAAAGCCGTCACGAAGCCCGGCTTTGGAACGACGTTTTCCTGACCGCTCAGCAGGAACTGGGTATCGCCCGCGGGACAATCAGGGCCACAGTGCTGATTGAGACCATCCTGGCCGCTTTCGAAATGGACGAGATCCTGTGGGAACTTCGCGAACACTCGGCGGGCCTGAACTGCGGGCGCTGGGATTACATCTTCAGCTACATTAAAAAGTTCCGCAATCGCCGTGAATTCGTCCTGCCGGACCGGTCCCAGGTCAGGATGACCCGCCCCTTTATGAAGTCATATGTCGAGTTGCTCGTAGCTACGTGTCATCGCCGTGGCATCCACGCCATGGGTGGCATGGCAGCCCAGATTCCCATCGCCAACGATTCCGAAGCGAACCAGGCCGCATTGGCCCGTGTACGCGAGGACAAACTGCGCGAAGTCTGGGCCCGGCATGACGGCACCTGGGTGGCTCACCCCGGGCTGGTTCCCGTAGCCAAGAGTGTGTTCGATACTCATATGGCATTTTGCAACCAGATCGACTGGGTGACATCGTCGAGCGCCACGGCGGCGGATCTGCTGCGCGTGCCTACAGGCACGATCACGGCAGACGGGCTGGCCATCAATTTGGACGTCGGCCTGCAATACCTGGCCTCCTGGCTGGGCGGCAATGGATGCGTCCCGATCTATCATCTGATGGAGGATGCAGCCACCGCTGAGATCTGCCGCGCGCAAGTCTGGCAATGGCTGCGGCACGAGGCGGCGATTGGCGACGGCCGAGTTGTCACGTCGGCGCTCGTGGGGGGCATGATGCATCAAACTGCGGAGAAACTCAGCAGTCGCGTGCCAACAAAGCAGCTTTCCCTTGCTGTGCGTCTTTATGAGCAAATGCTGGACCCCTCGGCATTCGCCGAGTTCCTGACGCTCGGGGCTTACGAATACCTGGATTGAGGAAGGATTCAAACTCCGCTGGACAACAACCGGGTTCAATTCCATACTGCAATCATGGGGCCCGAAGCGGAAACGCTCCAGACCCTGCTATTCCAACTGCGCGAGCATCTCGGCTATCGGCGGATTGAGCAGGGCCTCGATTTACTCGAAAGAAACAAACCCCTGCTCGAGGCTCTTCAACCGGGATGGCCGCACGCCGCCGTTTTGATCGGAATCGTCGCGCAGTGGGTGGATGCCGGCTTTGACGATGCGGAGTTGCTGCGCCGTCTGCTGGCGAGATATCCGCGGCCCATCCGAGGTTGCCTGCCGCTGGGCGATTATCTGCATATCCGGATGGCGGAAGGCTCGCTGGCGATGGCAGGTGAGGATCTCGAACAGGCGAAGTGCCATTTCGAGTTTGTGCAATCGCTCGAGGGAGAAGTCGATGATGCCGAGTTGTTCGCTATCGCGAACTTCTGGATGGGTCGCTGCCTGCGCCGGACAGGCCGCTATGATGACGCCCTCAATTACATCTTGCGCAGCGAAGAACTCGCGCTCTCCTGCGGATACACCCAGATGGCGGCCATCATGCAAGCTACGCGCAGTTGGCTGGCTTTTCAAAAGGGTAAGCTGCACGAAGCGCTGGCCATCCTGGCCCGGGCCGAAGATGCTTTGAGCCCGACGGCCGATTTCCTCAGCCGCGGCAACGTGCAATCGGCGTATGGCCGAATTGCACGGCGCCAGGGCCGCTTCGAAAGAGCGGTCACCTCTTTCGAGCAGGCAATCGAGGAGTACCGCCGCGGGCCGCGGGCCCAAGTCCAACTGGCTCGATCGCTGCTTAACCTCGGATTTGCCAAGCGCCTGCTTGCGCGCGAGAGGCAGCGGGAATTCGACCGCGTTTCCACTTCCCGCCGCGCCGGCAAAGAGGATTCCGGGCAAACAGCGCAGCGGGTCCGCCAGGAGCGGGAAAATATCGAGCGCACTCGCGAGCAGGCCCGTGTTCACCTTAGCGAGGCGATGGATATCTATGCACGGCACAACAACCACCATGGCATCGCAGGTGTACACACCAATAACGGATTCCTGTTTCTGGATTCGGGAGACCTGGAATGCGCCGCGGCAGAGGCCGCCGAAGCGTTCCGCCAGGGAGAGATAAAAAGCGACTACATCGCCATGTCACGTGCTCGCATGTTGCAGTGTGTCGTCGAAAATGCTGCCATAGAAGAACAGTTGGGAGATCCTACATGCCACCG
Source organism: uncultured Solibacteraceae bacterium (assembly GCA_964556085.1). Classification (GTDB taxonomy): domain Bacteria; phylum Acidobacteriota; class Terriglobia; order Bryobacterales; family Bryobacteraceae; genus PSRJ01. Next base: position 6,286 of record CAZKVF010000467.1, on the reverse strand, counting down.
TCAAGCAGCGGAGGCCTTTGCCGTGGAGGCCGTAAGCTATGCCACCCGAACCCAGGATCGCCGACTCCTTGCGCGCACTTATGTTTGGCAAGGTCTTACCAGCGCTGCCGAGCCTTACTGTGATTTGGAACTTGCCCGCCAATGTTACCAGCAGGCAATCGCACTGGTAGAGCCGGAAGCTACGGAAAAGCTATGGGACGATCTGGAGAAATTGAAGGCAATCGTTCTCCGTGCCCGGCCCGTGGATTCTACACTGCGCGCCTGGAGTACGGGGGTCATAGGCGACAATTCCTTTCAGCAGATTACCGAAGAGTTCGCGCGTATCGTCATCCCCAGAGTTTGGGAACGCGAAGGTCGCAAGGTATCCCGCGTAGCCGAGAAGCTCTCCATGTCGCCAAAGAAAGTGCGGCGCATTCTTCATTCGGTTGGGTTGCTTCGGCACGGATCGCATGAGGACGCCTGAGCGACATTGCCTGCCTCAGCCCTCGAAGAACCTGGAATCCTTGTCCAGGACATGTCGGGCAACGAAGTCGCCTACCTCCTCCTCGAGATCCGGAGTTGGTGACACTTCCGGTTGCGCCACCTCGGGGTGGCAGACGCGGATGGTATATTGCCCTAAATTCTTCGACAGTTTCGCCGTAATTTGCCATTTTTCCCGTAGGGCGGTCATGCGGTCCCTCCTTATAAGAATCGTAATGCTGCGTGATCAAAGGAAGCAGGCTGAGTCGTCCGAGTTGACCTACTGGTCCGAATCGTCCGTATGGCGGCGTCAACCGCAACTCGAACTGGAACCAGGAGTCTTGATGGCCTTGCCGTCCGCGGTACCTTGTAGTACGAACAAATGTATCGCCCTGTAGCTTGTTGGGGTTTACTCCTCGCATGGAAACGCGGAGCAAAAGCCTATGAGCATGGGTGCCTTACCACGGGTTGAATTTCAGGGTAGAGAGTCTTATATTCTTACTGGGGTGCTGTTGGGACGGGTAGCCGAAAGGAGTTACAGGTGCCCATCGAAGCAGTCGCTGACGAGATCGAAACCCTCACGCCTGCCGACGAACTGGAGGCGCGAAAGCAGATTGAGGACGAGGAGGTCGCTGAGTTCATCACTCGCCAGGTGCTGGAGAGAGACGCGACCTTCTTTGACGGTTAGGTTTGCAGTTTGGCTGCGCGGATTCTCCCGGGTGCGCGGCCAGGCGTGCTAGCGCCGACCTCCTGCTACCGTGAGAGCGGCAACGCGAAGGACGGTGCAGGTCACAGAGGCGGTGCGTGGGCGAACCGCGCATCGCGGGCATAAACTGCATGATTACAGTCTTTGGATCTAACGTGGAGGCGATGACGATGGATTTGGAACAGACCAAGCTTGATATCCCGATTCTCCAGCCAGGTGAAAAAATCATCGGTCACGCGTACGTCACCGAGGAGGGAGAGATTGTCTTTACACCGCACAGCGGCGCGAAAGAGGTGGTTCTGGTGGAGGCCCGAGCCGGATCATCGGGCCCCTGGGCTGTCAGACTCCGGCCCGCCCTTCGTGTCCGAGCAGGTGGGACGAGCGTTTAGTTCATTAGTATTTGAGGCGCTTCTGTTAGCTTTCGGAGCCGCGATCCAACGCACTTGGCGTAGATTCGCGGGTGCGGCCGGCTTGCTCCCGGCAGCAGGCGCAGCCGCAGACAGGCGGGAGGGCGGGGACGATGCTACCGACAAAAATCCCGCCGCCAGCAACTCCGCTTTCTCCCACGGCCCCCGGTTCCGAAACGGCTGCCGGCTTGCTAGCTCGGCCCAGGCCTTACTAGGGGTGTCAACCTGGGGTTGTTTTCAAAGAAGTAAATAGGGTATGATTCTCCTGAAGCGCGATTGAAGCAGAACCTTTGCCCCAGCTTCAGGCTGGATGCGGATTGGCAGCGCCGCTGATGTGAAGGCTCACACAAGAAAGAATAGGTAGCTCTCTTCCTTCATATTCGGCTGAAGCCCGCGCGCCGTTCGATGAGTGCGTGCTACATCAGCGAAGCGCTCCCGTTTTTGATTGTTCGCGCTCCGATGCACCGGAGCCGGCCTGTGAAGAGGCTCTGACTCCGGACGGAGTGCCGAAATAACTACCGGCCGGATACCGGCGCGTAGCACTTCCGCTATTGGGAGCGAGCTCATGGTTGAAACCTTAACAGGGCTTGATCAGACCACCCTTGAATTGAGTCTGAAATCGCTCAGGGATTTCGCAAAAGATTATTTGCCCGACGAAAAGCTGCTGGAATGGGACGCTAAAGATGAGTGCCCTCTGGATGTCGTACGCCAGATGTGCGGCGATCTGGGGATTCAACTGCTGTTTATTCCCGAGGAATTCGGGGGCATGGGGGGTGGCGCGTTTGATGTCTATCGCATCTGCGAAGAGATGGCGCGGATCGATCTCGGGATTGCGACGGGCGTGCTCGCCACCTTTCTCGGAAGCGATCCCATCGTGGTCGGTGCCACACCGGAGCAGAAGAAATATTGGCTAACCCTCATTGCAGAAGAGGGATTACTCTTCGCATATGGCGCCACAGAACCGGAGGCCGGCAGCGATCTGGCAGCACTGCGCACCAGGGCGGAGCGTGTCATGGAAAACGGCCGGATCGCCGGATACAAAATCAGCGGCAGCAAACAATGGATCAGCAACGGCGGTGTGGCCGATGCCTACACAATCCTGGCCAACGCACCAGGCGGCCCGAGCTGGTTCATCGTCGAGAAGGACGCTGCCGGATTCCGGCATGACCAGCCGGAGGAAAAACACGGCATCCGACTGAGTAATACCGCCGCACTTTCGCTTTCGGATGTCTACGTGGACGCGGGCCGGCTGATCGGGGGTCTGGAAGGCCAAGGTCTTATGCAAGCGCAGGCCGTTTTCGGATACACGCGCCTGATGGTGGCCGCTTTCGGATTGGGTGGCGGCTGGGGCCCTTTGACCCGCGCCATCGCCTATTCCACGGAGCGGATTCAGGCAGGGTCGCCGTTGTCGGAGAAGCAAGGTTACACCCATAAGCTGATCGTGCCTCACATCGCCCACCTGGAGGCAGCCCGGGCTTACATCGAGGAGACCGCAGAACGGATCGACGCCGGTGAGGGCAATTTGAACACCGAAGGCGCAATTGCAAAGTACATGGCGACCGAGGCCGGCAATCGCGCCGCCGACGCCAGCATCCAGGCACTTGGCGGATACGGCTACACCCATGAATACATGGTGGAGAAGATGAAGCGCGATGTTCGCATCACCACCATCTACGAAGGCACTTCGGAAATCATGGAGATGACGATCAGCCGGGACCGATGGCAGTTGCATCTGAAAAGCCGCGGTCAGTACTACCACGACCAGGCACGCAAGCTGGAAGAACTCTCGGCGCGCAGACCCGACGTGGGAGCCAACATTGCCGCCTTGGCGTGCCATGCACTGTCGGAAGTGATGGAACGGGCCCGCCTGGCGCGGCTAACCCGGTATCAGCATGTTCTGCTGCGGTTGGGCGAACTGATCGCCTTCGCCGAATGTGCCGGATCACTTGCGCGAAGGGCCGCGCGGCTGGCGGCTGGAACGGCCCACGAAAAGGCGCAGCGGCGGTTCCACGCCGATGCGGTGGCTGCGCTCGCGCGTATTTTCGCGCGCGACGCGGCATTGAAAGTTTCGACGGACGGCCTGCGATTAATCGCGGGAGCAGGCGCCATTCCGGAGCGCGAAACGGACGCATTTGAAGCGGCTCTGGGCTGCCCGGGGATTCACCGCGCGCAGGCGGGACTACTCGCGGACATGGATTTTATCGCCGACGTCATTTACGAGCGGACGCCGACGCGACTTGAAGGTATCGCCTGATCTCGCGGATCCACGCGAGCAAGGAGCAATCATTATGGAAAGCACCTCTCATAAAGCGATCGCCATTGTTGGTGTGGGCGCTGTGCTGCCCGATGCGCCCAATAGTGCGGCGTTTTGGGACAACGTCAAAAAGGGCCGCTACAGCATTACCGAGGTTTCACCGAGCCGTTGGGACCCGGCCCTCTACTACGACCCCGATCCCACCGCGCCCGATAAGGCTTATTCCAAGATCGGAGGCTGGGTGCGTGAGTTCGCCTGGGAACCCCTCAAGTGGCACTTGGCGATCCCGCCTCGCGTCGTCGATGCTATGGACGAGGGGCAGCAATGGGCGATCGCCTGCACTCGGGAGGCGTTACAGGACTATGGCTATCCGCAGCGGCCGCTCGACCTGGACCGGACGGCAGTCATTTTCGGCAATGCCATGGCCGGCGAGAAGCATTACCTCACTTCGTTGCGGATTTTCTTCCCCGAATATGATCGGGAATTGGCGGATAGTACGACGTTTCGGTCGCTGCCTGAATCCGTTCGGGAGGCGATCCGCCAGGAGTTGCACGAACACATTGCCCATCACCTGCCAGAGGTCACCGAAGACAGCATGCCCGGCGAACTGGCCAACTGTCTGGCCGGCCGCGTAGCGAACGTATTCAACTTTCATGGCGCAAACTTCACCACGGATGCCGCCTGCGCTTCCGCCATGGCCGCGATCACGGCTGCCGTAGAGGGGTTGGTGGAAGGACACTTCGATGCCGCTATTACTGGCGGCATCGATCGAAACATGGGTGCGCCGACGTTCGTGAAGTTTTGCAAAATCGGCGCTCTTTCCGCAACCGGCAGCCGTCCCTATGCCGAAGGTGCTGACGGTTTCGTTATGGGAGAAGGCGCTGCCATCTTCTTACTTAAGCGGCTGGCCGACGCCGAGCGCGATGGGGACAAAATTTACGCCGTGCTCCGCGGCATCGGCGCATCGAGCGACGGCAAAGGGAAGGGAATAACCGCCCCGAATCCGATTGGGCAGAAGTTTGCCATTGAGCGCGCCTGGGAAGATGCCGGCCTCTCGCCCGCTACCGCAACCTTGATCGAAGGCCATGGCACATCCACGCGAGTAGGTGACGTCGTTGAGGTGGAGAGCATGGCGGATGTGCTCGAAAAATTCCATCTGCCCGCCGGCTCGGTCGCACTCGGCTCCGTAAAATCCAACATCGGACACCTGAAAGGAGCAGCCGGAGCTGCGGGGGTTCTGAAAACGGCGTTGGCCCTGCACGAAAAGATGCTGCCACCCAGTGCGCACTTCGCGCGGCCCAACCCGGATATCGATTTTGCTCACTGCCCCCTTTACGTGAATACGGAATTGCGGCCCTGGAACGTGCCGGAGGGTCAGCCCCGGCGCGCTGGAGTGAGCGCCTTCGGCTTTGGCGGCACCAACTTCCATATGGTGCTCGAAGAATACATCCCGCACATGCTGACCGGCAACGGGAAACGCTCCGTTGCGATTGGCGAACCGGTGTCAAGATCACCTAACTTGCAGCCAGCCCCCGCAGGCCAGGAGGTAGGGCGTACCGCAGGCAAGCCGCCCTTGCGCGGCGCCTTGGTACTCGGAGCCGCCACATCGGCAGCGCTTGCCGAGCGCCTGCGAGAGATCGAGAGCAACGCGAAAGCCGGCCGCGCGCCTGCGCCCACTGCCCCAGCCGAATCCGATTTGCGCGCTCAGGAGCGTCTGGCCGTTGACTACGGCGATGCCGCCGAATTGGCTGATAAGGCTGGTAAGGCCCTGAAGGCGTTCGCCGCCGGCCAGCCTGCCGCCTGGAAGGCCTTGCGCCCGCAAGGCATCTTCCGTGGGAGCGGACCTGCGCCCAGAGTGGCTTTTCTGTATACCGGCCAGGGATCGCAGTACGTCAACATGCTGCGGACTCTGCGTGATAGTGAGCCCCTTGTCGGCGCAATATTTAGCGAAGCGGATCGCGTCATGGCGCCGCTGCTGGGCAAGCCCCTCAGCGACTACATCTTCGTCGATGACGACGACGCAGACGCGGTCGCCAGATGCGAGGACGATCTGCGTCAGACCGCCATCACTCAACCTGCGGTGCTGGCCATCGACCTCGCCCTCACGAAACTGCTGGCCGCATACAGCATCGTCCCGGACATGACCATGGGACACAGTTTGGGCGAATACGGCGCGTTGGTCGCGTCTGGTGGGTTGCCGTTCGAGGAGGCCCTCGAGGCGGTTAGCGCGCGCGGCCGTGAGATGACGCGCGTATCGATGGCCGATAACGGCCGCATGGCCGCGGTCTTCGCGCCCATCGAGCACATCGAGCAGATTCTGCAGACGGTCAACGGCTACGTGGTGATCGCCAACATCAACAGCAACCACCAGGCAGTGATCGGCGGAGCCAGCGCCGCAGTCGAACAGGCGCTCGATCTCTTCGAAAAGGCTGGTTACAATGCCGTGCCGCTGCCGGTCAG
>CAZKVF010000466.1:0-9982 GCA_964556085.1 uncultured Solibacteraceae bacterium | reverse complement strand
CGCCCAATTGGATGACCTGCGGCTCCGCCTGCGGTCGGACGGCATTTTGTTTCGGATTCGCGTCCTGGGCTCCACCGTTCGCAACCAGGATGCACACAAACTCTGAGGAACGTATATGATTTCTTATCGAATTCTGCTGTTGATGTCCCTAGGGCTTTTGAGCGCGGCTGGCTTGCGCGCGCAGCCTGCGCCACCGGCGCCTCCAGCGCCGCCGGTTCCGGTCACTCCCACCGTGGAGCCGCCCGAACCTCCGATCCCACCGCTCCCTCCCGATATCAATCTGGATCTCGGGCAGCTCAACATTGACGTTGGCAAAATAGCGAGCGAGGCAGCGCAGATGGCGCAGATCAACTTGGGGAGCGCTTTTTTCCAGCGTGGACCACGCTTCTACGGCCCCTCCAATGATGACCGGCTCTACGAGCAAGGGCAGCGCTCCCTGGACCGCAGTCAATGGGAGCAAGCACTTTCGGATTTTTCGCAAGTGGCGAGCCGCGGGGGCACGCGGGCGGATGGCGCCCTCTACTGGAAGGCTTACACTCTTAACAAGCTTGGCAGGCGCGACGAAGCCATTGCGGCTATTGGCGACTTGCGCAAAACATACGCCAAGAGCCGTTGGCTGGATGACGCCAACGCTCTGGAGATCCAAGTAAAGCAAGACGCCGGACAAAACGTTTCGCCCGATTCCCAACCCGACGAGGAGCTGAAGCTTATGGCCCTCAACGCCCTGGTGAATTCCGACCCGGACCGGGCGTTACCAGTCCTGGAAAACTTACTGAAAGGCTCGCAGCCTCCGCGCCTGAAGGAGCGCGCCCTGTTCGTGCTGGCGCAGAGCGGTTCTTCGCGCTCCCAGCAGTTACTCGAGCAGGTCGCGCGCGGCAATGGCAATCCCGACCTTCAACTAAAGGCCATCCAGTATCTCGGAATTTCACGCCAGCAATCGGCCGCGCCGGTGCTTGCAGAAGTTTATAGCTCGGCAACCGACGCCGGGGTAAAGCGGGCGGTAATCAACGCTCTGGCGACACATGACCGCACCGGCAAGACGCTGGTGGAACTCGCTCAAAAGGAGCGGGATCCGGAGCTGAAACGCGAGATTGTCAGCCGCCTTACGACAATGAAGTCCAAGGAGGCAACCGACTACCTGATGGGGCTGCTGAAGTGAGGGCCGCACTCCTGGTGCTGGCCGCTGCTCTGCCGGCAGCGGCCCAACCCAAGCTGTTGATCAACGCGCAAGTGGACACGCGGGCCGCGTCGGCCGGCCTGGAGCGCGAATTTCAATCGCTGCTTGGCGCGCAGCCGCAGCCGGCGTGGATCGGGTACGCCGTGCCGTCAATTCGCAGCTACAACCTGGGCTGTGACTACGTCAGCCCCGGCGGCCGCACAGCGCCTGGGGTCGTGCATCTGGAACCGCCCGATCAGGCGGTGATGCTGTTCCGCATTGTCGGCGGCGCCGTAGATCGCATACGCGTGCTTTCGCCCGATTGCGAAATCGACGCGGGCGGAGTTCCCGTGCACTGGCTGACCGGCATCCGGCCGGCAGAGAGCGTGGCGCTGCTTTCCTCGATCGACCGCAATCAGGCAGTCATGGCGATTGCGATGCACGCCGATCCTTCGGCAGACGCGGCACTCGAAAAGCTGATTGCCAGCACGCAACCCGAGGCCGTTCGCCGCCGTGCAGCTTTTTGGATTGGCTCGGCGCGGGGGCGCCATGGTTTGGATGTCGTCAAACAGATTCTGGCGACGGAGCCCAGCCCGGCCGTGCGCGAACGCGCCATCCTCGGCCTCTCCGGGTCCCGCGAGCCGGAAGCGGTGGACCTGCTGATCTCGACAGCTCGCCAGGATCGCGAGACGCGCGTCCGCCGGCAGGCCATGAACGCCATCGGCCGCTCCCGCGATCCGCGCGCACAGGCTTTCCTGGAAAACCTACTGCGGTGATTCCGCAGGGCTGCCGTCTACCGGTTTGTAACGGCGTAAGTGAGGTGGCGTAGACAGGCCAGGAGGGCGCTGTCCTACTCCGGCTTCATTTTTTCCAGCTTGCGGTAGAGGGTCTTGCGCTCGATGCCCAAGAGTTGGGCGGCTTTGCTCTTGTTGCCCCCGGTGGCCTGCAGGATCTTGCGGATCTGATCTTCGGCGGCATCCGCCAGGGTTTCCACGGCGCGCTCGCGCGACCCCATATCGGAGAGCGCCTCCTGTACTTCCTGCGCATCGATGCGCGGCGCCAGGATGGTCAGGCGCTCGATTACGTGCTGCAACTGCCTTACGTTGCCCGGCCACGTGTGGTCCTGGAGCGCGCGCAGGCCCGAATCCATCAGTTTTACGTTTCGGCCATAGCGCTGGTTGTACTTGTTGAGGAAGAATTTCGTCAGCAAAGGAATGTCTCCGCGCCTTTCGGTGAGCGGCGGCAGTTCGATCCGTACGGTGTGGAGGCGATACCACAGGTCTTCGCGAAACTTCTCCTCGTCCACCATGCGTCGCAGGTTGCGGTTGGTGGCCGCGATCACGCGCACATCCACTTCCTTGGATCGAGACGCGCCGACCGGCCGTATCTGGCGCGTGTCGAGGAAGCGCAGAAGCGCCAGTTGGAATTTCAGGTCGATCTCTCCGATCTCGTCCAGCAACACCGTTCCCTTATTGGCCGCCTCGAATACACCCACCCGGTCACGGTCCGATCCGGTGAAGGCGCCGCGCAGCGCGCCGAATAGTTCGCTTTCCAACAGGTTCGAGGCGATCGAGCCGCAATCCACCGCTTGGAAGGGCTGATCTTTGCGGCGGCTCAATTTGTGGATCAGGCGCGCCACCATCTCTTTCCCCGTTCCGGTTTCCCCCTCGATAATAACGGTGGCGTCAGTCTCGGCGACGCTGTCGATGGTTTTGTAGATCTCCACCATGGCCGGGGAACTGCCGATCAGGTCAGTCTCGGGGAGTTCTTCGTCCTCGGTTTCCTCCTCTTTACCACTGCGCGCGGCTTCGGCGCGTTCGATGGCCTGGAGCATGGTGTCCAGCTCGAAGGGCTTGGCGATGTAGTCGAAGGCCCCGCCGCGCGAAGCCGCCCGCACGGTCTCGATGGTGGCGCGCCCCGTCATGAGGATCACGGAGCATTCAGGGTCCTTGCGCTTGGCCGCGTTGAGCACGTCCAGGCCCGTATGTTCGTCGATGTAGATGTCCGAGATGACGATGGGGAACGCTTCATCCTGGAGGCGATCCATGGCCTCCTCGGTGGTTGACACCGCCTTCACCTCGTAGCCCTTCTCTTCGAGGGCCGTCTGAATGGTGAATTGCAGAGCTGCGTCGTCTTCGACAAGAAGCAGTTTCGACATTTACTGTGCGTGCGTGGGCGCGGGCAGCACCAGAGTGAAACAGGATCCAGCACCCGGCCGGCTGATCACGTCAATACGGCCGCCGTGCTGCTCCACGATTTGCTGCACGATGGACAGGCCAATGCCGGTTCCGGCTTCGCCCGATTCTTCCGCTTTCCGAGTACGGTAAAACTTCTGGAAAATCTGCTTTACCTCTTTCTGATCCATGCCGATACCCTGGTCTTTGACAGCCAGCGAGATATGCCCGTTCTCTCTCCAGCCCGAAATGGTGACTTGGGTTCGCTGCGGGGAGTACTTCACTGCGTTGGTAAGTAAATTGTAGCAGGCATGCTCCATCAGTTCGCGGTCGCCTGTGAGCCGCAGGTCGTCATCAATCGGCATCTGGTCCAGTCCGATGTGTTTCCGGTCCGCCAGTGCGCGCGCCCGTTCCACACAGGCCGCGATCATTTCCCTCACCGGGATATCCTCCTGCTTCAACTCCATCTGGCCGGCGGAAAGCCGTTCCACGTTCAGGAAGATCTCGATCATGTGCGCGAGGCGCTTCGATTCCGAGTTGATGAGTTGGGCGATCTGCTTCTGCTTCTCCTGGCTGAGGGCAAATCGCGAGATCAACTCGCTCGACCCCTGAATCGACGAAAGGGGCGTTCGCATTTCGTGGGTGACGAAATGCATAGCCTGCTGATAGCGGGTGCGCTCAGCCTCCGCTCGCCGCAGCCTGCGCCGCACCATCAGCGTCTGCCAGGAAGCGGCGGCAAGTCCGCCGAAAGTGGCGGTTGCGGCGGGCATGGCGAAGGGAAAGACGCGCAGGTGAGTGAAAAATACGTATGGGGTGATCAGCGCTGCCAGCAGCACGGCCACTCCCGCGGCGTAGCCCTTCCAGCCCGGCAACCAGGCGAAGGCCAGTCCCTGCGCGGCCACTAGAAGAAGACCGAAAAGGGGCGGCCAACTTAGAGGCACGTCGGTGAGGAATAAGCGCTGGGCAATGGTTTCAAAGGCCTCGGCGTGGATCTCGATTCCGGTCTTGGTGGCGCCGTAGGAATAAGGTGTGAACAGCCGGTCGCGGACCGCCGTGGCCGCGGTTACTCCTACGAACACCACTCTTCCTTTGAATTTGCCGGCTTCGGCGGGGTGGTCCAGCAGGTGATGGAGCGATACACGCGGGATTGACTTTTCGGGAGGAAGGTAGCGGATGCGAAGCAAGCGGCCCTCTTGCGTGCGCTTGAAGGGAATGAGCGTGCCGGCCACTTCGACGTCGCCAGGCGATTCGAGGGGCGTGCCGCCACCGCGGCTCAGGCGAAAGGCTTCGAGCGCCAGTGCCCACCGCTGCTCTTTTCCAACATGGCGGTCGAGAGGAATCACACGGGCTACCGAATCTTCGTCGTCCGGCTTGGCGTAGACGTGGCCCAGCGCACCCGCCGCGTGGGCGAACTCCGGCCGCGGGTCCTGCCAGCCAGGCGGATCGTCCTGGAGCATCGAGGAGAGAACCAGGCGCGGGGTCACCTCGAAAGCTTCTGTCAACGCCGTATCCGCCGCCACATCGCGCCGCTCGGAGAGGATCAAGTCCACTGCGACGGCACGGGGTTCCGCGGCGCTGATTAAGCGCAGTGCGCGCGCCAGCGCGGGCCGGATGTTTTCCAGCCCATCGATCGAGTTCAGGGTGTCATCGTCGATCGCCAGGATGATCGATTCCGTTTTCCACGGCGGCGGATCGTACAGCCGGAACATCTTGTCGTAAGAGTAGTTATCGATCTGCGCGCCGAGGCTGTAGCTGGCCCAAACGGAGAGAAGGAAGACGGCCGCGAGCAGGGCGGGATAAGCGAAGCGGTGTGGGGCGAACCCCCTGGTCCGCGACAGGCCCCCCGGCCTGCCTTCGGCAGTTGGATCGGTGAGGGCGCCGATCTGCGGGCGAGAGCGCCTGTCCCATCGAACCAGGTCGGGGATGCGAAGCCCCCTCATTTCGCCATGGCCTTTTCGATCTCGGCAGCCTCTCGTGGCAGGCCGGCAGTGAGCAGGCGCCCGCCATCCCGCGTCACCAGTACCATATCTTCGATCCGAATGCCCATCTGCTCTTCGGGAATATAAAGCCCGGGCTCGACGCTGATCACCATGCCTTCTTCGAGCGGCGCGGCGACATCGGCAGCGTCGTGAACCTCAAGGCCGATATGATGGCTGATGCCGTGGGTGAAGTATTTTCCGAGCGGCGCGCCGTGCAGGTCTTTGCCGTGGGAATTGAGATAGTCGAAAGCCGCCTGATGAATGCTGTTGGGCGTGCTCCGGCCGATGGTCATCCCGGGCTTTACGGCGGCGATGGCGGCCTTCTGCGCGCCTAGCACGATATCGTAGAGCTCGCGCTGCCGTTTGCTGAAGCGCCCGTCCACCGGGATGGTACGAGTTACGTCCGCGGCATAGCCAGCGCACTCCGCGCCGACGTCCATCAAGAGCAGTTCGCCGTGTTCGATACGCCGCGAGTTGCGGTCGTAATGCAGGTATACCGCATTGGGTCCGGAGCCCACGATTGGAGCGTACGCGCTGCGCTCACAGCCGCGGTCGAGGTAAACCGAGGTCATCAACGCCGCGACCTGGTATTCGTACATGCCTGCCGCCGCGCGTTTCCATGCGGTTTTGTGGGCCGCTGCCGTGGCCTCAATGGAGCGCTCGATCAGAGAGATTTCGGCGGGGGATTTCTTCATGCGCAAAGTGGCCAGCGCCTTGTCCACGACGCCACTTTCTACCGGCGCAGATAGGCCCCGGAGTTCGACATCGAAGCGGTCCAGGGGGAGCACAGTATCGAAGCCGCTGGCCTGCTCGATACCGGGATCGCCGGCTGCCTGCCGCGGCCCGGTCCATTTTTCCCGTTCGGCATCGTGACCCGGAAGGAACAGGATCTCGCGATGGGCGTCGATCAACAGCCGCGCACCCGGTTGATTCCAGCCAGTAATGTAGTAAAAGTTTGGCTCCTGAAAAAATGGGGCGCGGACGTCTTGCACGTCTTTGGCGCTCTCCACGCCGCCCTTGAGAACGATTACCGTTTCCGGAAGCGCCTTTCTGAGGGCCTCGCGCCGCGCCTGGTAATCGGGGCTCGCGCCACTACATATTGCCGCGGCCGAAACAAGCAACCACGCACTCCCGCGGAGCAGTGCCATACCTCACCTTATTCTAGCGGCTGCGAGCTGTCCTTTCGCGTGTCCGGAAGCGGCTATTTTCTATGACTCGCGTTACACCGTTACACCCGTTACACCAGGCGAGCTTGCTTTTTACCCCTGCCGGGAGCATAATACGCTCCATTCGCCGAATCCTTACGAAATGCTCTTGAGCCCTGTCGCCCGGCATGGTTCGAGCGAACCGCGTAGGTAGCTTCGACTTGAGCAATAGAGGGGGTGGGTATGAGTTCTTTGAAAAGGGTGTCTTTCCTGGATGCATTTTCCGTTCGTTTTCCGCAGCTCAGCATTTGGGCCGCGATCGTTCTGACCCTCGGCGCCGCGCCTGTCTATGCCCAGAACGCCGCCGCGGGAGTCGTCTCGGGCCAGGTAACCGATCAGCAGGGTGCCGCTATACCGGGCGCCACTGTAAAGCTGACCGAGCTCTCCACCAATTCGATAAGCACTGTCAACACCAACGAGGCGGGGCGCTACACCTTTCCCACCGTTTCGCCCGGCACCTATGATCTGACCGTGAGCAAAGAGGGCTTTTCACTCAGCAGAACCGCCTCGCAGAAAGTGGATGTCGGCTTGGCCCTGACTATAAATGTCGCTATGAAACTGGGCGACACAACCACTGTCGTCAACGTCGACGCCGCTGCCGGGGCCGAGTTACAAGTGATGAACGCCACCGTCGGATCGACCATCTCCGGCGATGCGCTGCAGTTTCTCCCCAACCTGGGACGCGATGCCTCGACTCTGGCCACCCTGCAGGTGGGAGTCACGGCCTTCGGCAACACGGCCGGCGCCAACCAGGACCAGAACAGCTTCCAGCTGGATGGCGGCAACAACAGCAGCGACATGGACGGCAACCAGCGGACTTACACACCCGGTAACGGCTATACTGGCACCTCGTCTACGGGCGGTTCTCCTTCCGGTGTGATCCCGACTCCGGTCGAGAGCATCGAGGAGTTCAAGGTCGGGACCAGTAACCAAACCGCCGATTTCGCCGGAGCAGCGGGCAGCCAGGTCCAGATGGTGACCAAGCGCGGCACCAACACCTTCCACGGCGCCGCCTACGACCACTATTTCGCAGCCAACGTTGGGGCGGCGAATCTGTGGAAGAACAATCACGTCCCCTCCGCGGGTCTACCTTACACGCCCCTGCCATCCACCCACCGCAATCGCTTCGGGTTTTCCGGGGGCGGCCCGCTGACTCCGAAACTCGGCGGTAGCAAGACATACTTCTTCGCCAACTATGAGGGCATGCGCTTCCCGCAGACCACCACCATCGAGAAAGCCGTGCCCTCGCTGCTGCTGCGCAACGGCATCGTGCAGATTCCCGATGCCAGCGGAAAATACCAAGCCTATAACCTGAATCCGACTCCGGTGACGGTGAACGGCGTCACCTACCAGCCGGCCACCTGCGGCGGCTCCTTTTGCGATCCCCGCGGGCTGGGCTTTAACCCCCTGGTCAAACAAATCTGGAACAGCATGATGCCCATGCCCAACGACCCGCAATACATCGTCTCAGGCGCCGCCGACGGGGTGAATCAGCAGGGGTATCTCGCCAACATCAAATTGCCGCAAAGCTCCGACTTCTTTGTTGTCCGGCTGGACCATGATTTCAGCGATAAATGGCGTTTCATGTCCAGCTACCGCTACTATCGCTTTCTGCAGTACGCGACCACGCAGGTGGATATCGGCGGAGTACTGTCGGGCGATCAGTTTGGAGTGCCTGCCTCTACGGCGCCCCGGCCGGAGAAGCCGTGGTTCTGGGTCGCCGGACTGACCGGCACGATCACGCCGAATCTGACCAATGATTTCCACGTCAGTTACCTACGCAATTTCTGGCAGTGGGCCACCGTGGGCGGCCCGCCGCAGCTTCCCGGCTTGGGCGGCGCTTTAGAACTGGGAGGTGAGTCAGCCGCCACAAATGCCCTCATTCCGTACAACGTGGATTCGCAGAACACTCGCCAGCGCTTCTGGGATGGGCAGGACTGGCTACTGCGCGACGACCTGAGCCTGCTGCACGGGAATCACCTGTTTCAGTTTGGCGGCACTTACCAGCGCAATTTCGATTACCACCTGCGCAACGATAACGGCGTCGGCATCGATACTTCGATCACTTACCAGATCACCAATGGGACCGGCGTCAACTTTACCAGCCAGCCGGCCGGTCTCCCGGCCTCGCAAGTCACTAATTGGAATAACCTCTATGCCCAAGTGCTGGGGATCGTGAGCCAGCCGCAGGTGATGTATACACGGAGCGGCTCCAATTTGACTCTCAATCCGCTGGGCACTTCCGGATTCGACCAGAGCATTATCCCCACTTACAACCTGTACTTCAGCGACACCTGGCACATCAGGCCAACGTTCACGCTCACCTATGGACTGGCTTACACGATAGAAATGCCGCCGTATGAGCTGAACGGCAAACAGGTCGGGCTTACGGATGCCTCGGGGAAAGAGATTTCCCTGGCCGATTACCTGGCTGCCAAGAAGAGCGCCGCGCTGGCCGGCCAGGCTTACGACCCCACGGTAGGTTTTGCGACCGTCCGCAACATGTCACCCGCGCGCAGCAATCCGTATGACCCGTTTTACGGTGGACTGAGTCCGCGAGTCGCGGCTGCCTGGAATCCTAATTTCGATAGTGGCCTGATGGGCAGCCTGTTCGGCCGCGGCAAGACGGTCATTCGCGGTGGATACAGCCGGATTTATGGGCGCTTGAACGGCGTGGGTCTGGTGCTCGTGCCTCTGCTCGGCACGGGGCTGCTGCAGCCGGTTTCCTGTATCGGCGCGAGTATTACGGGCCAGTGCCTGGGGAATGGCGGCGTTAATCCCATGACGGCTTTCCGCATCGGCGTCGATGGCATGAGTGCCCCGCTGCCCGCCGTCTCGCAAACTCTCCCCCAACCCTACTTCCCCGGCGTGAACGGGAACGCATCGGCGGGCGACGGGTCGCAGATCGATCCCAAACTCAAACCGAACCACTCCGATGAATTCAATTTCACGGTGCAGCGCGCGCTCTCGCAAAAACTGGTGATCGAGGCCGGGTATATCGGACGCCGCATTCGCGACGAGTTCCAGGAAATCAATATCGACGCGGTGCCCTATATGACCACACTCGGGGGGCAGAGCTTTGCCAGCGCCTATGCCGCACTTTACATGCAGTTGAACTCGGGCGTTACAACTCCCGCGGCGCAGCCCTTCTTCGAGGCGGCGCTCGGCGGGCCTGGCTCGGCGTACTGCTCGAAGTTCGTGAGTTGCACGGCCGCGGTGGCCTCCAACCTGAAGTCTACGATTCTCTCCACGCAGGTCTACAACCTGTGGAACAGCCTGAATGCCGCGCCCTCTTGGACGCTTGGGCGGACGCTGCTCAGTTCTCCCGCCGTAGCGGGCGGATCGGTTGCTTCCCAGCTTTCGTCGCTGGAGTATTACACCAATTTCGGATGGGGCAATTACAATGCGGCGTTTCTCTCGTTCAACGCGAGGGACTGGCACGGCGTCACCACACGTTCCAATTTCACC
>CAZKVF010000465.1:0-17168 GCA_964556085.1 uncultured Solibacteraceae bacterium | reverse complement strand
GTCATGGCCGGCGCTCCCTGCCCAATCGAAGTCATGCGCCAGGTCAACCGCGACATGCACTGCCCCGAGTTGACCATCGCCTACGGCCTGACGGAAACGTCACCGGTCATTACCATGTCCGCGTTGGACGACGACCTGGAGCGTCGTGTCTCTACGGTCGGTAAAGCGATGCCGGCGACCGAGATCAAGGTGGTATCGCTCGAAACCGGCGAGACCGTGCCGCGCGGATTTCCGGGGGAAATCTGCACGCGCGGTTACATGCTGATGCGGGGCTATGACGGGGAAGCCGAGGCGACCTCCGCCGTTATCGATGCGGAGGGCTGGTTCCGTAGCGGCGACCTCGGCATCATGCGAGAGGATGGATATCTCAAAATCACGGGACGCGCCAAAGATATGATTATCCGCGGTGGAGAGAACATCTATCCGCGAGAGGTCGAGGAGTTCCTGTATACCCATCCCAAAATCGCCGAAGTGCACGTGACCGGCTTGCCGGATGAGCGCTTGGGAGAGATTGTGCTGGCGTGGATCCGTCTGAAGGCCGGCGAAACCGCGTCTGAAGAGGAGGTCCGCGAGTTTTGCCGTGGGCGGATCGCGCATTTCAAGATTCCTCAAGCCGTGCGATTCGTAGAGTCGTTCCCTACCACGCTGAGCGGCAAGATTCAGAAGTTCCGAATTCGCGAGATCGAGTTACGGGAGCGCGGACTGGAGCAGGCGGCCGGAATCGAGACGGCGTGAGTGCATATGAAAATACCAGCGGGCTGCCGGAGGTGTTAAATTAGGTACGGAAATGGTCCGGGTGTCACTCCTCTGGTTCCTCGGATTTTCCCTGGCGCTGGTAGCGCAAGACGGCGGGGGAATCGGGAGGCTCGCACCTTATTATCCGACGCCCGAAATTGTTGTTTCGAAAATGTTGGAGCTGGGCGAATTGCAGCCCGGCGAAAAGATGTTCGATCTGGGTTCGGGCGACGGCCGCATCGTTATTATGGCTGCTCAAAAGTTCCACGCCGATGCGACTGGTGTGGAACTGGACAAGAACCTGGCCCGGCAAAGCGCCGCGAAGATTCATAAGCTGGGCCTGGACGAGAGCGCGCGCATTGTCAACGGCGACTTGCTGAAGCAGGACTATAGCTCCGCCGACCTGGTTACCGTGTACTTGTTGCCGCTTTCCAACGATAAGGTCCAACCGCTGCTCGACCACATGCTGAAGAAAGGCGCGCGCGTGGTGGCGCATGATTTCGAGTTCCGCGGCTGGTCGCCGGCAAAAACCGAAACGATTCTCGATGATGGCGAAGGGCGCAGTCATACGCTGTATCTGTACCGGAAATAATGGTGCGCCGCCTGCTATCCCTTTTCACCTGGCCACGCCTGGTTACCGTGGTGCGCGTGGCGCTCGCTGCCCGTGTGCTGGCGCTGTTCGCTTTCGCGCCGGAGCACGTTTCACCGTTGCTCTTCACTGTGCTCGCGGTCTTCCTGGGCTATGCCGTGGCGATAGCCATCTACAATCGTTTGCAGACGGGGCCCCTGGGGTTGCTGGCCCTATTCGCCGATACCGTGTATTTCCTGACCCTGGCCGGTTTTGCCGCTGACGAACTCCCCTGGTTATCCACGCTTTTCTATTTGCACCTGCTGGCGGAATCGATCACTTTTTTCGGCCCCGTCGAGGTTACGCTGGTGGTAACCACATGCAGCCTCTTTTGTCTGCTGGTGCCGGGTGCTCGCACCCCGTCGCTGGCGCGTATCACGATCGTGGGTGGCGCGATCACGGCTGCATGCAGTTTCGGTAAACGCAGGCTGAATGGATCCATTACCCGGCTGGAAACCCAGCTGGCGGAAACGAAGAAGGGCCAGGAAAAGGCGCTCGAGGATGAACGGAAAAGGATCGCCGATGATTTTCATGACGGGCCCCTCCAAAGCTTCATCAATTTGCAGATCCGTCTGGACGTTTTACGCAAGGTGCTCGAGCGCGATTTTGCCCGGGGCCTGCAGGATTTGCGGCAACTGGAAACACTGGCGCAATCGCAGGTACGCGATCTCAGGGCTTTCCTGAACGGAATGCGCCCCGTAGAACTGGACGGCGCCAACCTGTTGGCGTCGGCGCGCCGTACCGCCGAGAACTTTCAGAAGGAAAGCGGCATCCCGGTCACGTTCGTGGGTACCGACACTCCGGTGGGCCTGCCGCACGAGGCCAGCAGCGAAGTTTTGCAAATGCTTCGCGAGGCGCTGCACAACGTCCGCAAGCACGCAGGAGCGACCCGTGTGGCCGTGGCCATGGACAAGACCGATCGCGGCTTGGAGCTATCCATTGATGACAACGGCAACGGGTTCGCCTTTTCCGGGGCCTATTCTCTCGAGGAGTTAGAGCTGCTACGGCTCGGCCCGGCAAGCCTCAAGCGGCGGGCGCGCGCTTTGAACGCCGACCTGCTGCTGGAATCGCGGCCCGGCCGCGGCGCCGGATTGAAGTTCCGCATCCCACTATGATCAGGACAGGCCTCCTGGCCTGCCAGGGCCTTCTGCTGTTAGCGGGATGCGGCCGCTACGGCGACTTCAGCCTGCCGGTGCTGCGCGGCGGCGACCCGCGCATGACCTACACCTGGGAGCCGCGGCCGGAGCCGGTTCTGGAGCGCAGCAGCGGATGGGAATCGCATGATGTGTTGAACCCGTCGGTGGTCTGGCGTCAGCCGCTCCCTGACGGTCGCGGCTCGGCATCGGTCAATTTCTACTCCGGCTTTGATGGGCAGACCTGGCGTACGGGCTTGGCTACTTCCGACGATGGCCTCCACTGGCAGAAACAGGGTATGGTGTTGGACCCTGATCCGCGAACGTGGGAGGGATCCTATTGGGCGACAAATGGCACCGCACTGTTCCGTGCGGGCCGGTTCTGGTATTGGTATCAGGCTGGCCCGCGCGACGTGCCGCGGATCGGATTGGCACGTTCCACCGATGGCCGAACCTGGCGCAAAGAGCCGGCGGCAGTTTTGATGCCCGGTCCGCGCGGTTCCTGGGACGAGCGCGGTACGGCTGACCCGTACATTGTCAGTCTGCCGCCGTTTCTCTACCTGTTCTACCTCGGTCAGGACCGAGCTCAGCGCCAGCGCCTCGGCTTGGCGCGTTCGCGTGACGGAGTCCACTGGGAAAAACTGCGGACCAACCCGATTCTCGAATTAGGAGATATAGGAGCTTTCGACGAGAACGGCTTGGGCGAACCCGCTGTTTGGGAAGCCAAAGGGTTTTACTGGATGCTTTACACCGGTCGCGACGTGCACGAGAACCGTCGCCTCGGCTTGGCCCGCT
Source organism: uncultured Solibacteraceae bacterium (assembly GCA_964556085.1). Taxonomy (GTDB): domain Bacteria; phylum Acidobacteriota; class Terriglobia; order Bryobacterales; family Bryobacteraceae; genus PSRJ01. The sequence continues at coordinate 13,877 of CAZKVF010000465.1, read as the reverse complement.
CGACTGACGGGGTTCATTGGAAGAAGCTGCCGGTCGTCTTCGCGGGAACGGAACCCTGGAACTCGAAAGTCATCTGCGATCCCAGTGTAATTGCCAGCGACACCGAGGTCCGCGTCTGGTTCGGCGGCGGCAACGTGGCCCGCCCGGATGAAAACATAAACGGCCAGATCGGATTCGGTATCTTGCGTCCGGCGAGTGCTACGCTGGTCCCGTGACCGCCCTACGATGCACAAATGAACGCTGGCCGCTTGGACACTCCGTAAGTGTGCCGGTTCTTGGTATTTCAATAAATAAGGCGGGCACGGGACTGGCCAAGTGAACATCGGCATCACATGCTATCCGACTTACGGCGGCAGCGGCATCGTAGCGACGGAACTCGGCCTGGAACTGGCCGCTCGCGGCCACGAGGTTCACTTCATCACCTACGCCAATCCGATTCGCCTCGACCCCGGGACTCCCCGCATTCACTACCACGAAGTCGAGGTCTCCAGTTATCCGCTGTTCCAGTACCCGCCCTATTGTCTTGCCCTGGCATCCCGCATGGCCGAGGTGGCGGAAACCTATGACCTCGATGTCTTCCACGTGCACTATGCCATTCCCCATTCCATCTCCGCCATGCTGGCGCAGCAGATGCTGGCTCCGAAGCGGCGCCTGCCATTCCTCACCACACTTCACGGCACCGACATCACTCTCGTTGGTACCGATCGCTCGTATTTCCCTATCACAAAATTCTCGATCGAGAAATCCGACGGCGTCACTTCGATCAGCGAGTACCTGCGCCGCGAAACGGTGAATGTCTTCGGTGTTGCGAACGAGATCCGCGTTATTAAGAATTTCGTCAATTGTGAGCTGTACCATCCAGATAACGAAAAAGCCGGGGCGGCGCAATACGCGCCCGCCGGCGAGAAACTGCTGATCCACGTGTCGAACTTCAGGCCGGTTAAGCGCGTGGCGGACTGCATTCGTATCCTGGCGCGGGTGCGCGAGGCAGTACCGGCTCACCTGCTGATGGTTGGTGATGGGCCCGATCGCGGCCCGGCTGAGCACCTGGCGCGCGAACTGAAAGTGGACCACCATATCTCGTTTCTTGGCAAGCAAAACCATGTGGAACGCCTGATTGCTCTGGCGCACGTGCTGCTGATGCCGAGTGAACTGGAATCGTTCGGCCTGGTGGCTCTGGAGGCGATGGCGTGTGGCGTGGTTCCGGTGGCCACGCGAGTCGGCGGTGTCCCGGAGTTGATCACCGATGGTGAGGATGGCTTCCTGGAGTCGCCCGGTGATATCGACGCGCAGGCGCGCCGCGTGGTAGCGCTGCTGACGGACGATAGCCTTCAATATAAGATGGCCAAAACCGGGCGATGGAACGCCGCCGAGCACTACTGCCCCGATAAAATCATTCCGCTCTACGAACGGTTTTACCGGCACGTTGTGGAGCAGTAAGCGCGCCGGCTTGCTGGTTGCTAATAGCGGGCTGACCAGACCGCCGGCTACTCAACCATAGTGATTACGAAGGTTGCTCCAGGTCCGCTCCTGCCGCTATTGATTCCGGTTATGCTGCCGCCGGGGTCGGAGTCCAGCTTGTAAGTGCCGCTTTCAAAATCGACATCTTTGGCGACCACGGCCATAGTACTCTCTTGGAGTCCGTTTGTGAACAGAACTTTTCCACCCGGGGCATAGATCGTGCCGTTAAATATATCGGCCGCGCCGCCGCCGAACGTAGATGTTCCCGTATCGCCCTTGTCCTGGAAAAACAGCACACCAGCGTAGGTCCCACTAGTAGGAGCGCTGAGTGTAACCTGCGTTCCGCCGCCTATGTTGACGGTAGCGCCGTTGGTCAAGTAAATGGTCACACCGCCGCTCGAAGTAACCGGCCCGCTTTGTAGGTTGAAGCTGCCGCCGTTGATAACATAAACGCCCGCCGAAAGGTTGAGAGAGTTACCGTTCGTCAAGTCGAAACTGGTGTAACAACCCGGAGCCGGCGTATACGGCGTTGCTTGCGGATTGGTAAAATCGCCAGGCTGGCAGCCGCTCACGGGCGGGGCCGGAAGGCTGCTGAAGGGATCGGGCACGGGGACTACACTCGTATCGACACCGCTGTGGGGAACCCAGATCTGGCTCCCCGGGTCGATGCAATCCACACCGGACACGCTAACGGCAGTCGCCCTGAGCGTCGAATCACCGGTTACGTACAGCGCGCCACCCTGGTTGCAGTCGCTGGCAGTAGAGTTGTCCCAGACCCCGCACGAACTTCTGACTTCCGAGCCGCCGCCTTCTTTGAATGCCTGGTTGCCGCTGGTATCGAGGACATCGACGCAGGCCTGACTCATGTTGCCTTGTCCTCCCCCAGCATAGACTTGCGCTGCCGTGGCACGGGCAGCCGGGTTCAACCGTCCGCCCACCAGAGGCCCAAAAAAAGAATGGGAGGTCTCCGTGATGACCACCGTCGTCCAATACACTCCTTGGGCGCCGCCTACTCTGGGAGGATTTCCGATGTTGGAATACACGTTGACCGCCCGGCCGTGTGACAGATCCGTGGTAAATCCGTTCGCCGCTGCCATCATGCAGGCGCTGTCGATGTTGGTATCGGCGGTTCCGGGCGGGGTGGCCGGGCACGTGTACGGCGTCGCCGGATGACAGCCCAACTGATCCCCGCAGGTATTCAGGCCCTTGGCGACCGCGTATCGAATGGCCGCCACCGCCGCCGAGTCGGCTGCCGCCTGGGCGGCCTGCTTGCGGTAGTTCGCCCAGCCCACATCAACCACGAGGGCCATAATTCCGAACATGGCGGTAATGGTGAAGCTCATCATCAACAGCGCCTGGCCGCGCCGGGCTCGTGGTTCGCACCTCATCAGAAAAGCACCATCTGTTGGGAAGTCGCGGCGAAGTTTGCCGATCCTATGGTGGAGCTGCCGGCGATCGTCAACATCGGCAACAACGCCTGAAAAGGAAACGACGCGGAGATACTGACGTCCGAGCCCAATGTCGTGCCGGCCGTAGAGGGCCACACGGTCGGGACGTTCGCACAACCCGACAGCGTGGCACAGGTCGCGTTCCCTCCCGCGGAGGTGAAGGTGACAGTCGAAGCCGCAGGCACGCCGCTCGAGAGCATCATTTGGGCGTAGTAGCCGATGGTGGTGGCGCACGGCTCGCCCGCGCAACTAGACCCGCGAGTGGCGGCCACTCGCGTGGCATTCTTCACTCCGGCGGCAATAGAATGATAGCCCCACATGGCAATGCCGACGCCAAAAATCCCGATCAAAAAGAATATGAGGGGGATCGACGCCAGAGTGAACTCGACGATCTGGCTCCCCCGGCGTGGTTCGTGTCGCACGTCAACCTCGGAGCGGAATTTCCACCGACCGCGTGATGGTGATCTGGGAGGGCATGATAACGGGGATTGCGAGAAGGTGAATAGTGTAGGTGACGGACACGGTCTCCGAGGGCAGGAATCCGTCGGAACCGGTACTATTGTATGTCGCCGAGAGTTGTACCGGATCGCTGGTCGAGCACGTCGTCACGCTTCTTCCCACGTATGGGGCATTGCGCATTTCCGCCAGGGCGTACGTGCAGGCCGGCCCACTGGCGGGACTACTCACCGTAGCCAGTGCGGCGGCGGAGTTTGAGGACGCGTAGACGGCAGCGACACGGGCCGCGCTTTGAATGGAGATCAGCGAATAAGTGGCGAACCCGAAATCCAATGTACCCATGAATGAAAAAATCAGCCAAGGCAGCATCAGAGCAGTCTCAACGGCGGAGTGGCCCGCTTTGCGCCGGACCAGCCGTTTGAAGACACACGTATACCCCATTAGAAACCCAGCCTAATAAGGAGGTGCACGCGGTTCAATATTTACAAAAGTTATTAGCCGGCGACGGATTGGAAACGCCGGCCGGTGCGGAGACTATTTGAGCCGCACCAGGCGGCCATTCTGGAAATCGAAAACAGCATCCATGCGGGCCAGTTCGGCGGGGGAAAGGCGCTCTAGTCGCTGATTGTACACATGGACACTCCGGTCGGCGAACCAAAGCGTTCCGATGAAGGTGATGTCCCAATCGCTGAACGGATCGTTGAGGAACACAACCTTACTTAGCGGAGGGACGCTGGGATCGAGTTCGCGAAGCTGTGCGATCACGCCCGCGGTTACGGTACCTTGCGCGGCGGCAGCCGGTTTGATCACTGTCGTTTTGAGAATTCGCATCTGGTTTACCCAGAGAACCACCCCCGCGGCTGTCAGCAGGGCGAAAATCGGGCCTCGGCCAAGGCGCCCGAGCACGGGCTCACGTGAGAGAAAATCCGCGGCCGCTCCGGCAAAATCGCGGAAAATCGCCGCTGCAAAGATCGCCCAGCCAACCAGTGGAATGTAGAGGCATCCCTGCGTGCGATCGGTCAAAAACGCGATGGGCATCGGCGTGAGGAGCATATACGCCCATGTGAAACGGAGCAAGGGTCGCGGCCGGCGCCATGCCAGATAGGTCACCAGCACCCAAAACAAGAGAACCCCGCGCCAACCCGGTCTGAAGAGCTGGCCTGAGAGCTCGAACAAGGAGGCTTTCTGGAAGGCCATATAGCGTTCCAGCGAGAATACCGGCTGATAAGCCGGGCGGTCGAGCATGGGATGCACGCCGAATTTCTTCCCGTAAAGGCTGGCGAGCGCGAGAGCCGCGGTAAACACCACCATCAGACCAGGCCCACGGAGCCAGGTCAGCGCTTGGCGGATCCAGGGGAAAGGCTCCCTAACACGAAATTGCGCTGCCGCGGTCGCGGCTCCGATGAGGGGATTGTGGTACATCCCCTCGTACGCCAGCAGCACCAGCGGCATGATCAACGCCATTTCCTTGGAATTGAGCGCGCACACATAGAGCAGCAGGAATGCGGCCATCTCGTGCCCACGCAGGAGGCGCCTCCTTCGAATAGACACATAAAGCAGCAGGCCGGCGATAAAGAAAGCGAAGCAAAGCACGTCGAAGATCATGTCGGTGTTGTAGTGCAGGTTGGGCAACCCGGCATGGTAAGCGACCAGCAGCGCGGCCACAGCGGCAACGAAGTAGCTCGCGTCTAATGCAACCGCGAAACGGAAAGCGAGAAGGATGTTTATACCGAGGATCAGCAGGATGGCTGCCTGGAACGGCGCCGGGTTGAGACCGAACCAGTGAAACAGGGGAAGGTAGAAGGCAGCTCCCATCGGCCGGTAAAAGCCTTGCCAGAGCAGAAACTGCGATTTCAGGGCGCCCCAAGGTCCCAGCAGGAAGTACGTTCCCAGGTTCATCATGTCATCGGCGGCGAAGTAAGTGGATACGCGGTCCCACTCGAATGCCGCGAAATAGGTGAGGAGGGCAGCCAAAATGACGAGCTGAAGCCGGCCGGAAGGCGCCGGTATGCGTTTTTGTGCCGCCTGCATCAGGAGGGTGTTTCGCCTACTGTGGCGGAGCCCCCGGGTTGGCTTTGGCCGATTCCTCCAAGTGCGCGATTTGTGTGCGGATCTCGGTGGCGTCGGACGCCTCGGGCGCGAATTTTAGGTAATCGCGCATTTCGGCCGCCGCGGCGGCATAGTTCTGCCGCTCGGCGAGGATCACTCCCAAAAAATGAGAGATCTGCGGGATCTGGTGGTTGACATCGAGCTTTTGAGCCCGCCGCGCGCTTTCCTCGGCGCGATCGATTTTGTGAAGGTTGTAATTGGCAACCGCGTTCAGGAAAAACGTCTGGGGATAATGAAAGGGATCGAGGGCGACGGCCTTTTCGCTGGTATCCGCCAGTTCCTGCCACCGGCGGGCACGATACTCCAGCGCGGAAATCTCGACGTAGGGTACAACGAACTTCGGGTCAGCGGATACGGCCTGATTGAAGGAATTCCGCGCCGCTTCAATTTGTCCCTGCGCTGCCTGGATTCGGCCCAGTTCCGACCACGCCATGGCGTAGCGTGGATAGAGGGTAACTGCCTTTTCGAGGTCAGCTTGTGCTTCGGGAAGTTTGTTCTTCTTCTCCAGATCCAGTCCCTTGTCGAAAGCCTTACGAGCGTCTTTGGGCGCGGCGAGCGTGGTGGCGCTCACAGTGGTCCCCAGCGATTCGCCGATCCGCCGCATGAGGATGGTCCCGACATCCGGGTTGTCAAGAGCGCGCCGCGTGCCGAGCTGGATCGACTGTGATTCGTACCCCGCCAATCGCGCACGCAGCTCGCAATTAATCAGATCGCGTTCCGCGATCCCACCGGTGCGTTGGCCGATAGGATCCCCGGGCTCGCCCCGCAGCCCGCCGCCTACGCTCGCGTCGGGGAAGACGTCGGCGTTGGCGGCCCCTAGTTGAAAGCTGAAATAGCCCTTCTGATCCGCGTTGGCTTCGATGCGGACGGTCGCGCCACAAACTCTTTCGATGGTCACGTGACCCGTCGGCACGGATCCATCTTCCAGAATGACCCGTCCGCTGAGGAAGAAAGGCCTGCCCGGCCCCTGTGGGGACGAGGGGTTAGTCGTCGTCTGCCCGGTATTGCCGGTGGACGTGCGCCCCGGGTTCCCCGCCGAGGTGCCTCCGGCGGGAGGCGCAGCGCCGCCTCGCTGTCCGAATGCTGGTGGTATCCGTAGAACGAGGGCCGCCAGAATCAAAATGATGCCAAGGCGGAAGTGGCTAGACATGGTCCCTCCGTAAGGCCTAATTATGCCACGCGGGAAGAGCCGGCAGCGTTGAATTGGAGACGCTGCGCGCCGGGAGCGGTTATGGAGGCACCGTTCGAACGGCCGTTATGGGCGCCGATGTGCAGCGGGATACCCCAGTTAGCGAGCCGGGCCGCATAAGTCTCATTGCTAGAATGGGACTGTCGATGAAAAGGTCTCTAGTTAGCATGGTGTTTTTCTCGCTTTGCGGCCTCGTTCTGATGCCCTTGGGATGTTCCGACCAACCAGAGGTGAAGGCTAAGAAGAAAGCCGAGCCGGTCACCGGCCAGACTGCTTTGTACCGGATGTATCAAGTAGCGCGCTCGTGGGCTCCGGATGCGGAAGTCCTCAAGATGAACAGCATTCACCTGACGGAGGTACCTGCCATTCGCGGAGAGGCGGGCGCCTGGCAGGCGGAGTTCACGTCGGCGGCTAAGAGCTCGCAGCGCAGTTATACCTATTCGGTAGTGGAAAGTGAAGGCAACCTTCACGAAGGCGTTTTTCCCGGTCCGGAACAAAGTTGGGGAGGACCAGGCGCGCAAGCATTTATGGTAGGCGCTGCAAAAGTGGATACTGACGCCGCTTACCAGAAGGCACTGACTAAGGCCGGCGAATATAATTCCAACAACAGCAAACAGACGATTTCTTTCGAACTGGGCAAGCAGGAGGGTTCGGAAAATCCCGTTTGGCGCGTGATCTGGGGCGAGTCCGCCGGCACGTCGGGGTTATCGGTCCTCGTGGATGCTACGACGGGAGAGTACATCAAGACGCTGCATTGATTTGCGGAGCTATCAGCGATCAGTTATTAGCCGTCAGCAACGAAGTTACTGCCGGGTACGCTACTGCTTGATGTGCTTTTCCAGCATCTGGCGGCGGACCACGGCGCCGTAGACATTACCATGCGCGTCCACGCCGACGCCCTCCGCACCGCTATGCTCCTGGGTCGTGGATTCCATGTCCTCGATGAAGTATTTCACCGATCCGTCCTTGGCGCTGCCGATGCGGATGCCTTTTTTCCAGCCTGGCTGATCCGATCCCCACGATTCGGAATCGGCCACATACATTGTGTCGTCCTTGGCGATAAAGATGCCGCTTGGCCTGGCCCACTGGCGCCAGGTATCCAGATAGCGGCCATCCTGGTCGAAGATCTCGATCCGGTTATTTCCCCGGTCTCCGACAAATAGCCGGCCCTGCGAATCGAAGGCCAGCGTGTGCGGGGAGTGGAATTCGCCGGGACCGGCGCCGCGCTTGCCCCATGTCTTGATAAATTTGCCGTCTTTGGAGAACTTCGAGATGCGGTCGTTGCCGGGCCGCGGCCCCGAGTGACCCTCGGTAACGAAGATATCGCCGTTGGGCGCAATCGCCACATCGGTGGGCTCGTCGAACAGGCCGGGATCGGCGCTGGCCACGCCAGCCTTGCCCAGGGTCATTAGAACCTTCCCTTCGGGGCTGAACTTGAAGACCTGCATGCCCTTGCCGTCTTTCATCGATTCGTCGGTCACCCACAGGTTACCGTCTCGATCCACGGTCGCGCCGTGAGGAAAGATAAACATGCCCTCGCCCCACGCCTTGAGCAATTTGCCGGAGGCATCAAACTTGAGGATGGGTGGCTCGGCGCGGTCCGCGCAGGAATTATCGCGGCAGCGGTGGATGACGTATATGCTGCCATCCGGCGAAACCTCCACCGCCGTTACCGCCGCCCACGGCGCGCCGTTGGGAGGGTGCCCCCAGTCGCGCACGGTGCGGTACGGATTGGGCAGGTTGTTGATTGGTTGAACCTCGCCTTCAGAGAACCCGAGCGCTACAAATCCGAGCGCCACCACGATGGCTGCCGGAAGCGCGAACCTCACTCGACTGGCATGCGGCATCTGAAACCCCTCCTCGGGCACCGAGGATTATATACTACTGCGCATGGCCCGGACCGTACTGTTCGCACTTGTGGCGATCTCCCTGATGGCGGCCGAACCTCCGACCGTGACCATAACCGGAGGCGTCGTGCGCGGCAGTCTGCTGGAACAGGGGGGTGCGGCATTCAGGGGAATCCCGTTCGCTCACCCGCCAGTAGGTGATTTGCGCTGGCGCCCGCCGCTCCCCGCGAAAGCATGGGACGGCGTACGCGACGCGACCCGCTTCAGCGCTCCCTGCGCCCAGAACTCTGGTGGCCGCATGCTCGAAGGGAGCAGCGAAGACTGCCTCTACCTGAACATCTGGACTCCGGTTTGGCCTGCAAAACCGGGGCCGACGCAGCCGCGCCTTCCGGTGATGTTCTGGATTCACGGTGGAGGCAACTACGGCGGCACCGCCTCCACTGACAACTTCGATGGCGAAAGCTTGGCCCGCCACGGAGTAGTAGTGGTCACCGCGAACTATCGGCTTACGATTTTCGGCTTTCTTGCCCATCCCGAACTGACGCGCGAATCGCCGCGCCATTCTTCCGGCAATTACGGTCTGCTCGATCAGATCGCCGCTCTCGAGTGGGTCCGCGGTAATATCGCCCGGTTCGGCGGCGATCCGGGGAACGTGACCGTGTTTGGGCAGTCGGCGGGAGCGGTTGATGCCAACGTGCTGATGACCTCGCCCCTCGCGAAAGGTCTCTTTCATAGAGTGATCGCGGAGAGCGGGACGGTGACTCGCAGTCCCGACGCCACGGCCCTAGCGATGACCGCACTAGGGGCTGTGATGCAGGTGAAAAGCGGGCCTGTTACGTATTCCGACGCTTCGGAGTTGGCGGAAGCCGAACAAGCCGGTAGACGGCTTGGCGCGAGCCTGGAAGAATTGCGGGCGCTGCCGGCAGAAGGAATTCTGAAACTCGTGGCCGCCCCGCGTATGAGCATTGGACCGGCAAACGGGATTATCGTGGATGGCTGGGTTATTCCCAAAGCGCCCGCCGAGGTCTTCGTCAAAGGTGAACAATCCCGGTTACCGTTGCTGGTCGGCAACAATGCCCGCGAACGCACACCACCGCAGTCCACGTCCGACGACTTGAACAAAGCCGCCGAAGCGATGTATGGACCCCTGGCGGAGCGTTTCGTTGCGCTGTACGATTCCCCTCGAGCCCCGGCCCGGGACGCGGACCCGCTTTACGGCGGCACGGCCGCCCAGTGGGTTGTCGATACCATGTACCGGTGTCCCGTAGTGGCGCAACTGCTCTGGCATACGGAAGCGGGAAACCCCGCTTACGAGTATCAGTTCGATCATGCAGCCCCCGGCAGGGAAGCATTAGGCGCCGTGCATGGTGCCGAGGTGCCATTCGTTTTCGGCTTGGTAGGGCGGGCGATCTTATCGCCTGCCAACGGAAAGGCCCCGTACACTGCTGTGGACCAGGATATTTCCGCTGCGCTCCAGCAATACTGGACAAATTTCGCCAAGACGGGTAACCCCAATGGCGGCGGTGTCCCGCAATGGCCGCGGTTTGATTCTACGGCTCGGGGCTACATCGAGTTCACCGACTCCGGACCCGTTGCGCGCGAGGGGTTACGCCGCCCTTTCTGCGACCTCTACGTGGAAAATGTGAAGCGGCTGATTTCGCGTGAGACCCCAATTCCCAAGCCCAGACCGTGATAAACCTCACGCTCAGACCTGTTTAACCCTGACCAAGGTAAATAATAGGTTCATAATAATGCTTAGAGGAAACACATATGCGAGGGTTAAGGGGACCGTCATTAACGGAGGCCAAAGAGAGTCACCGCGGAGGCAGTCCCTCCAGTCATTTCAGCGACGCGCTAAATTATCTGCCTAGAAAACCGCTTGTTGAGTATCCGAAAGGCCACGTTATCTATTCCGGGGCAAGCAACGCCCTGTATCTGTCCATGTCTGGCCGCGTCAAGGTGGCGACGGTTGCCGTTGACGGGTCTGAATCGGTTGTTCGAGTCGTGCCTCCCGAGGGCTTGTTCGGCGAAGCGTGCCTGGCTGAACACCCCGGTACGGAGCGCGCGGTTGCGCTCGACCCTGTGCAAATCATGTCCTGGAAGCAGGCCGAGATCGAACAGCAGGTGGAGAAAGAGCCTGCACTGGGGCTCGCCCTGATGCAGGTGGTAATCGGAAGGTGCATCGATCTGGGCGAACGTATGCAGGCCATGGCTACCTGTATGACTCCTCAGCGGGTCATGCTGGCTCTACTGCAACTCGCGCGGCAATTGGGAGAACCCCGTCCGGATGGCGCCATACGGATGGCATCTTTGACTCATCACACTCTGGCGGAATATGTGGGGACCTCCCGCGAGATCGTCAGCTCACAAATGAGCAATCTTCGCCGCCGTGGGCTCATCCAGTACTCGCGCCAGTACATCGACGTGTACTGCGAAGCCGTGGAGGAAACGCTGCGCAGTCAAGGCGTGATTTCGCATCAGGCCGGTACACGCGCGGCAACCAGCAGCTCGGTTCTCTAGGGCAACGGGACCAGACAGCAGCACGTTTTCCTGCCTTGGGGATTAAGCCTGAGGTAGGGCTTCGTTTTGCCTTGGCTACTTGGCCCTTCCTTCGGATCACCTGTCCGATGCTAGACTTTTTCTGAATGCCAAGAGCCACGCACCTGGAATGCAGCCTATGCAGCCAGAAATTCAGCGCTTCGAAGCCGGCCAACCTCTGCGAATGTGGCGGCCCGCTGCTGATGCGCTACGATCTCGACACTCTACGATATAGATGGCCGCGCCGGGAAGTACGCAACGGCCGCTCCAACATGTGGCGCTACGCTCCGGTACTGCCGCCGCTTGACGAGTACATCGTATCGCTCGGTGAAGGCTGGACACCCCTGATACGGGCGCGCCGGGTGGGCGCGCGGCTGGGGGCGGATAATCTCTGGATCAAGGATGAGGGGCTTAACCCCACCGGCTCGTTTAAAGCCCGAGGGCTCTCCAGCGCTGTTTCGATGTGCGCTGAACTGGGAGTCCGCAAAGTCGCCATCCCTTCGGCTGGCAATGCCGCGGGCGCGCTTGCCGCTTACGCTGCCGCGGCCGGAATCGAGGCGCACATTTTTCTGCCGCGCGACGTTCCCGAAGCCAATTACCTTGAAGCGAAAGCCTACGGCGCCCAGGTAACGCTGGTAGATGGCCTCATCAGCGATTGCGCCCGCATGGTGGTCGAGCGAGCGCCGGCGGAAGGCTGGTACGACCTGAGCACCTTGAAAGAGCCGTACCGCATCGAAGGGAAGAAGACCATGGGCTTCGAGGTGGCCGAGCAGATGGATTGGGAATTGCCGGACGCGATCTTTTATCCCACCGGCGGCGGCGTGGGCATGATCGGGATGTGGAAAGCCTTCGCGGAGATGGAGCGCTTGGGATGGATCGGTTCCCGGCGGCCCAAAATGATCGCTGTGCAGGCCGAAGGGTGCCAGCCCGTGGTGCGGGCTTTCGAAGAGAACGAGCCGCGCAGCCGGTTTTGGGAGGATGCCCACACCCTGGCCAGCGGGCTCCGCGTGCCCAAACCGCTCGGGGATTTTCTGGTGCTGGAAGCGGTGCGCAAGAGCGGCGGCACCGCCATCGCCGTATCCGATAGCGAAATGCTCGATGCCGGCACTCTGCTGGCATCCACCGAGGGTATTTTCGCCGCGCCCGAAGGCGCTGCCTGCGTAGCCGCGCTGGAAAAGCTTCTGGCGTGTAGCTTTCTCAAAACGACCGACTCCATCGTTCTCTACAACACGGGCAATGGGTTGAAGTATGGCGAGGCTTACGCCACCCGGTTCCCCCGCCTCGCCGAAACCGAACAGGATAAGCTCGGCGGGTTGATCACGCCACGATGACGGAGTTTACTACGATTGCCTAGAACCGCATGAAGGATCTCGCACTAAAGGCGCTGGACGCGGTGAGCCGGGCTGGGGTGTCCTATGCCGACGCACGCGCCATCGAAATTCGCGATCGCGAAATCAGCACCAAGAACGGGAAGGTTGGTCATATCTCGGGGAATGAGTCGTTCGGAGTCGGCATCCGCGTGCTGGCCGACGGCTGTTGGGGTTTCGCGGGCACTGACGATTTGACGGCCAATGGCATCGAAACCGCCGCCCAGCTGGCAGTCCGCATCGCTCGCGCCGGCATTCGGGCGCGCAAGGACGGCGTAAGCCTGGTTCCGGAAGAGAAGTACGAGGCGACCTGGGTTTCGCCGTTCCGCATCGATCCCTTTTCGGTTTCCGTCGACGAGCAGCTTGGCGTCCTGCTGGCGATCGATCACGAGTTGCGCCGGACTGAGGGCGTAAGCCTGGCGGAAACCTCGATGCACTTTGAGCGGCGCCGCCAGGTGTTTGCTTCCACGCTGGGCAGTTTGATCGACCAGACCCGTTACACCGCTGGCGCCGGCTGTTCCGCGCTCAGCTACCGGGAGAGCGAAATCCAGCGCCGCTCCTACCCCAATTCATTCGGCGGGCAGTATCAATTGAAGGGTTACGAGCTGGTCGAAGAGCTGCGTTTGCTCGAGAATGCCCCGCGCATCGCTGAGGAGGCCGTGGCGCTGCACGCAGCCGATCAGTGTCCCGAGGGGGAGTTCGACCTGATCCTCGACAGCTCGCAACTTGGACTGCAGATCCATGAATCGATCGGCCATCCTATAGAACTGGACCGGGTTCTCGGCAGTGAAGCCAATTACGCCGGCATGAGCTTCCTGACGCTTGATCAGCTCGGGCGGCTGCGTTATGGCTCCGACATCGTCAACGTGGTATGTGACGCGCGGCTGGCGCACGGCTCCGGTCTCGGCACCTTTGCTTTCGATGATGAAGGCGTCCCGGCACAATCCACCGATATCATTCGCAATGGGCAGTTCATGGGTTACATGACCTCGCGCGAAACCGCCGCCCGCGCCGGCCAGTCCCGCTCCAACGGCTGCATGCGTGCTGACGGCTGGGCGCGGCTGCCGCTTATCCGCATGACCAACGTGAGCCTCGAGCCCGGGGCGCAGACGCTCGACGAAGTATTCGCCGCGGACCATGCCATTTACATGGAAACAAACCGGAGCTGGTCGATCGACGATAAGCGCTACAACTTTCAGTTCGGCTGTGAGATCGGATGGGAGATTCGCAACGGGAAGCGGGTCCGCATGCTCAAGAATCCGAGCTATAGCGGCATATCCACGGAATTCTGGAACTCCTGCGTAGCCATTGCCGGCCCGGAGCATTGGACGCTTTGGGGTGTGCCCAACTGCGGTAAAGGGCAGCCGGAGCAGGTCATGGGCACCGGCCATGGCGCCAGCCCGGCGCGGTTCCGAAAGATTCGCATCGGCAGCGCCTATGCCGGCTAATCGCCATGGAAACT
>CAZKVF010000464.1:0-11760 GCA_964556085.1 uncultured Solibacteraceae bacterium | reverse complement strand
GTCCAATTTCGGGATGGTGCCCGCCGCCATCATGGGCCTGGATGCCGCGCGCTTGCTTGATCGCGCCGACGTGATGGCGGTCTCCTGTTCGGCCTGCCTGCCCGTGGAAAAGAACCCCGGCGTCCTGCTGGGCCTCATTCTCGGCGTGGCGGGCAGGCGCGGCCGTGACAAGGTCACACTCGTCACTTCGCCCCCCGTCTCCGATTTCGGCGCCTGGCTCGAGCAGTTGATCGCCGAATCCACCGGAAAAGAAGGAAAGGGCCTCATCCCCGTCGATCGGGAGCCTCTGGGTCCTCCGGAAGTATACGGCTCCGATCGGGTCTTCGCTTATATCCGAACCGACAAGGGATTCGACCCGGCCCAGGATGCCGCCGTGGATGCGCTATCCAATGCCGGACATCCCGTGGTGCGCATTTCCATGGGCGATTTGTACAACCTGGGCCAGGAAATGTTCCGGTGGGAAATCGCCACCGCGGTTGCGGGATCGATCCTGGGCATCAATCCCTTCAACCAGCCGGATGTCGAGGCCAGCAAGATCGCTACGCGGAAACTCACCAGCGAATACCAAAAGACCGGCTCCCTGCCGGCGGAAAAGCCGGTCCTGACTGAGGGCGGCATCGAGCTGTACACCGATGAAAGGAACGCGGCGGCGCTGGCAAAATCCGCGGCCGGCGATCGCTCGCTCGCGGGGTATCTGCATGCGCACTTGCACCAGTTGACTGCCGGCGATTATTTCGCGCTGCTGGCCTACGTCGAGAGGAACGAGGCGCATGAGCGGATTCTGCAGGCCACCCGCAAGGCGGTTCGCGATAAGAAGCGCGTCGCTACCTGCCTCGGCTTCGGCCCTCGTTTCCTGCACTCCACGGGGCAGGCTTATAAGGGTGGGCCGAATACGGGCGTCTTCCTCCAGGTCACCTGCGACGATGCCGCGGATCTGCCCGTGCCGGGCCAGAAGTATACATTCGGGATTGTCAAGGCTGCCCAGGCGCGGGGCGATTTCCAGGTGCTCGCGGAGCGCGGCCGGCGAGCCTTGCGGGTTCATCTGAAAGAAGTGGAAAAGGGCCTGGCATCCCTCGATGCCGTTGTCCGGAAGGCGCTGGCGTGACGGAATTGGCGTAACGGCGACGCCCACGCGATATAAAGGAGAGAGACCGAAAATGCAACTTGGCATGATTGGCTTGGGACGGATGGGCGGGAACATGGTGCGCCGCCTGATGCGCCAGGGGCATCAATGCGTGGTGTTCGACTTGAACCCCGCAAACGTCGAGGCGCTCGCCAACGAGGGCGCTGCCGGCTCCAGATCCATGGAGGAGTTTGTCCGGAGCCTCAGCAGACCCCGGGCTGCCTGGGTTATGGTGCCGGCCGGCGATGCCACCGAGGCTACTGTCATGAAGCTGGCTGGATTGATGGAGCCCGGCGACACCATCATTGACGGCGGCAACTCCTATTTTAAGGACGACGTGCGGCGAGCGGGCATTCTGCGGGAAAAAGGGCTTCACTACGTTGACGTCGGCACCAGCGGCGGGGTCTGGGGTATCGAGCGCGGCTACTGCATGATGATCGGCGGCCCAAGCGAAGCGGTTTCACGCCTCGATCCCATCTTCAAGACGCTTGCGCCGGGTGTCGGCACCGGCCCTCGCACGCCCGGCCGCGAAGGGCGTGGCGGCACGGCCGAAGAAGGCTACCTCCATTGCGGGCCCTCGGGCACCGGCCATTTTGTGAAAATGGTGCACAACGGCATCGAATACGGCCTTATGCAGGCCTATGGCGAGGGCTTCGATGTCATGAAGCACGCCAACTCGCCCGATCTCCCCGAAGAGCATCGCTTCAATCTGGATCTGACGGAGATTGCGGAAGTGTGGCGGCGCGGCAGCGTGGTAGGGAGTTGGCTGCTCGACCTTACCGCCATGGCTCTGGTGGAGGATCCCGAGTTGCGGCGCTTCACGGGCACGGTGCAGGATTCCGGCGAAGGCCGCTGGACCATTATGGCTGCCATCGAGGAAGCCGTGCCGTGCGACGTGCTCTCCGCTTCCCTTTTCACGCGCTTCCGTTCCCGCCAGGATCATACCTTCGCCGAGAAGCTGCTCTCCGGTATGCGCAACAAATTCGGCGGCCACGTCGAGCGAGCCGCCGGCGGCTAGCGCCTGCCGGACGGCGTCAGCAGACACCGCCTCCACGGAAATCGAAAATGCTTACTGTAGAAGAACCGATCGCGCAAGCGGCGCCACCGCAAGCTACGGGACGCCCCGGCGACCCCTGCATCATGGTGATTTGTGGTGCTTCCGGGGATCTGACCAAACGAAAACTCATCCCCGCGCTCTACAACCTGGCTGCGGAGAACTTGCTGTCCAAAAGCTTCGCGCTGGTGGGAATGTCCCGCAGCCAGATGACCAGCGAGGACTTCCGCAACAGAATCACAGAAGAGATCGGCCAGTTCGCCACCGGCGCCATCGATGAGGATCTGTGGCACTGGCTGGCGCGCCGGATCTACTACGTGCCCGGCGCGTTCGACGATCCGCAATCTTACGTCCGGATGAAAGAAACGCTCGAAAAACTCAACGTTGAGCACGGCACGCGCGACAACTATTTCTTCTACCTCGCCACCGCGCCGAACTTTTTTGCCACCATCGTTCGCAACCTCGGAGAGACAGGCCTCGTGAACGAGGACAAGGGCTGGCGCCGCGTCATCATCGAAAAGCCCTTCGGCCGCGACTACGATTCCGCCCACAAGCTGAATCGCGAGATTCGGGAGGTGCTTTCCGAAAAGCAGATCTACCGCATAGATCACTATTTGGGCAAGGAGACCGTGCAAAACATTTTGGTTTTCCGGTTCTCCAACGGAATCTTCGAGCCCATCTGGAACCGCCGCTATATCGATCACGTGCAGATCACGGTGTCGGAAACCGTCGGAGTGGAAACGCGCGGCGGCTATTACGAAACCTCCGGCACGCTGCGCGATATGGTTCCCAACCACATCTTTCAGCTCATCAGCCTCACCGCCATGGAGCCGCCGGTATCGTTCGAGGCCGACGTGGTCCGCGACGAGCAGGCCAAGATCTTGAAAGCCATTCAGCCCATGCTCCCCGAGGATGTCCTGGTGCGCACCGTTCGCGGCCAGTATGGCGAGGGAACGGAAGACGGTACCCGGGTGGCTGCCTACCGCTCCGAAGCCATGGTCTCCCCCACCTCCAATACCGAGACCTTCGTGGCCATGAAGCTGTACATCGATAACTGGCGTTGGGCGGATGTGCCCTTCTACCTGCGCACAGGGAAGCGCCTTCCCAGGCGCGTTACGGAGATCGCGATTCAGTTCAAACGGGCTCCGTTTCTGCTGTTCCGGCAGACCCCGGTCGACAAGCTGACACCCAACCGCCTGGTGCTCCACCTGCAGCCCGACGAGGGTATCTCGTTGAGCTTCGGCGCTAAAGTCCCCGGGCCGTTGGTGCGCATTGGCGGCGTAAACATGAGCTTCAATTACAAGGACTACTTCAACGCCACCCCGCAAACCGGTTACGAACGGCTCCTGTACGACTGCATGTGCGGCGATGCCACGTTGTTCCAGCGCTCCGATATGGTGGAGACCGCCTGGCAGATCGTAGGACCTATTCTCGACGTCTGGGGCGCCCTGCCCGCTAGAAACTTCCCCAATTACGCGGGAGGCACCTGGGGCCCGAAGGAGTCCGAAGATCTCTTGCGCCGCGATAACCGGCACTGGAGCCAGTCCGCATGATCCTGGCGGGTGACATCGGCGGCACCCACACACGGCTGGCCTTCTTCGAAGGCAGCCCGCAGCGGCCGGTTCCCGTCATTTCGGCGGTTTATCCCAGCGGGATTCACCGCGGCTTGGAGGAGATTCTCCAGGTTTTCTTAGCCGAGCACAAGAAGCCGGTCGAGGCGGCGGCCTTCGGTATTGCGGGACCGGTGATAGACGGACGCGTCCAAACTCCCAACCTCCCTTGGAACATCGATTCCAGGTCGGTGGCGCAATGCTTGGGGATTGCATCGGCCAGTTTGTTGAACGATCTGGAAGCCAATGCTCACGGCATTGCCGTACTCGATCCCGGCGATTTCGTCGCTCTCCAGGAAGGCGCTCCGGAGGCTTCCGGCAACCGGGCGCTGATCTCGGCGGGCACGGGCCTCGGCGAAGCCGGCCTGATCGCGGCCGGGAATGATTACCGGCCCTATGCCTCCGAAGGCGGCCACGCCGACTTTGCGCCGCGCACGGAGCTGGAGGTGGCCTTGCTCCGTCACCTCTGGCAAACCTACGATCACGTCAGCTACGAACGCGTCCTCTCCGGGCCGGGCCTCCACAACATCTATCAATTCTTGCGCGATACCCGGCGCGCCGAAGAACCGGCTTCGCTCGCCGAGGAAATAGCGCGGCGCGATCCTCCCCGTGTCATTGCCGAACATGCCTTGGCGGGCGATTCTCCGATTTGCGCGCTTGCCATGGAGATGCTCGTCTCCATCTATGGCGCGGAAGCCGGGAATCTGGCGCTGCGGGCGGTGGCCACCGGCGGTCTTTATCTGGGAGGAGGAATTGCTCCGCAGATTCTGCCCAAGCTCAAGGATCCGGCTTTTCTGAAGGCTTTCCGGGCTAAAGGACGCCTGTCTAATTTTTTCGATGCGATCCCGGTTCGTGTCATTATGAATGACCAGACCGCTCTGCTCGGAGCAGCCCGCGTTGCGCTCCGGGCGTGTTCCCATGGCCGTATTGCAGGCGTAGAGTGACGACAGCGGAAGAGGCCGGGAGGCCGGCCGTGAGATTTTGGGGAGTCCGGGGTTCCACCCCCACGCCGTCCCGGGAGACTCTCGGTGTCGGCGGCAATACGTCGTGCGTTCAGTTGGAAATGCCGGAGCCGCCAGTTGTGATCTTCGACGCCGGCACGGGCATTCGCCCCCTGGGAGAACAACTGGTGAAGCGGGCCGCCGGCCGGCCGCTCGAAATTCATCTCCTGTTCACGCATTTCCACTGGGACCACGTCCAGGGGCTGCCGTTTTTTCTGCCTCTGTACGACAGTCGTAACTCTGTAACCATCTATTCATCGCCCTGTGCGGCCCCGCTCTGCTCCTCCCTCTCGGGAGTGATGCAGTACCCGTATTTCCCGGTCGAATTCAACTCCCTCCCCGCGAGCATCCGCCTGTTGGAAGTCAAGTCCGGCGGTCTTCGCGCCGGACGGGCGGAAATCGAAGCCTTTCCCGTGTCCCATCCACAGGGCGCCTGCGCCTTCCGGATTCGTGTCTCGGGATCCACTGTGATCTACGTCCCGGATCGCGAACCCGGCGACGCGGCACTCGACCAGACCGTTCGGGAATACGCCCGCGGCGCCACGCTGCTGATTCATGACGCGCATCACACGCCGGACGAGTACGCCTTCTATCGCGGCCGCGGCCATAGTAGCTGGGGTGAGGCGGTCGCCGTCGCCTGTGATGCGGGCGTTAAGCGCCTGGTTCTCTTTCATCACGACCCCCAGCACTCGGATGAAGCAATCGCCCGTATCACGGCTGAAGCCCAACACATATTCCCCCAAACCGAGGCGGCCACGGAAGGAACCTCCATCGAAATCTGATGTCCGAGAACCCCGCCCCACAGCATCCGATGAATGCTGCTCCCGATAGGTCCGATGACCTGCCGGCCGAAGCCCAGCGGCTGCGCGAAAGCGAACAACGCACCGCGCATTGGAAGCGATGGGGCCCTTATGTAAGTGAGCGCGCCTGGGGCACCGTGCGGGAAGATTATAGCCCCGGAGGCACGGCCTGGGAGAACTTTCCCCATGACGAGGCTCGGTCCAGAGCCTACCGCTGGAATGAAGACGGCATTGCCGGCATATGCGACCGGCACCAGTTGATTTGCTTCGCCCTGGTGCTCTGGAACGGCCGCGACCCCATCCTCAAAGAAAGGCTGTTCGGCCTCAGCGGCACGGAAGGCAACCACTCCGAGGACGTGAAGGAGCAGTACTTTTACCTCGATAACACGCCGACGCATTCCTACATGCGGTTCCTCTACAAGTATCCGCAGGCCGCTTTTCCTTATTCGGAATTGGTGGAGGAGAACCAGCGCCGCGGGCGCGACGATCCGGAATATGAACTCACCGACACGGGAGCCTTCCGCGAGAGCCGCTATTTCGACGTATTCGTCGATTATGCCAAGGCTTCACCGGAAGACATTTTGATTCACATTCATGCTGCCAACCGGGGGCCCGAGCCCGCCGTGATCCACCTGCTCCCCACCATCTGGTTCCGTAATACGTGGCTTTGGGGGAATCACGACCCTAAGCCGCGCCTGCGCTGGATCGAGCATGTGCCGCCCCACGTATTTTCGGCCGCTCCCGTGCAGATGATTGAGCTTCAGCATTTTCAATACGGGACGCGCTGGCTGGCCTGCGAGGGGTCGCCCGAGATCCTCTTCACCGACAACGAAACCAATTTCGGCCGCCTGTGGGGCACCGAAAACGGCACGGTCTACGCGAAGGACGGCATCAACGATTACGTGGTGAACGGAATCCTGGATGCCGTGAATCCCAATCGATTTGGCACGAAAGCGTCTCCCTTGTACCGCCTCGAAGTACCGCCGGGGCATACCGCTTCCGTGCGGTTGCGGTTTTTCGATTCCAGCACGAGCGGCGAGATTTTTGGACACACTTTTGACCAGATCTTCGCCAAGCGCCGCCGCGAAGCCGATGAATTCTACGATTCCGTGCTTCCGGAATCGGCTTCCGCCGACAGCCGCGTGGTGATGCGCCAAGCCTTGGCCGGCATGCTGTGGTCGAAACAGTTTTATCACTATGTGGTGAAGGAGTGGCTCCATGGTGACCCGGGCTTTCCCGAACCGCCCCGGTCGCGGCACTACGGGCGCAACGCCGAATGGGGGCATATCTACAACGCGGACGTGATCTCCATGCCCGACAAGTGGGAGTATCCCTGGTATGCCGCTTGGGACCTCGCATTTCATGCCGTCGCTCTTTCCCTGGTGGACTCCGATTTCGCCAAAGAGCAATTGGCCCTCATGGTGCGCGAGTGGTACATGCACCCCAGCGGCCAGCTCCCCGCCTACGAGTGGGCTTTCAGCGACGTCAACCCGCCGGTGCACGCCTGGGCCGTCTGGCGCGTGTACAAGATCGAGAAAAAGCGCCGCGGAACCGGCGATCGCATCTTCCTCCAGCGGCTCTTTCACAAGCTGCTGCTGAACTTTACGTGGTGGGTGAACCGCAAGGATAGAGATGGACGCAACGTCTTCGAGGGCGGCTTCCTGGGACTCGATAACGTGGGCATTTTCGATCGCAGCGCCCCCTTACCCACCGGCGGTTTCATCCAGCAGGCGGACGGTACCGGCTGGATGGCCATGTATTCGCTGAATCTGCTCGCCATCGCTTTGGAACTCGCGCTCGATGATCCGGCCTACGAGGACGTCGCCAGCAAATTCTGGGAGCATTTTCTCTATATCGCGAATGCCATCAACTCTCTCGGCGACGAGAACCTCGCTATGTGGCACACCAGGGACGGATTCTATTACGACGTGCTCTGCACGCCCGATGGTGGCCAGATGCCTTTGCGCATCCGTTCCATGGTGGGCCTGATACCGCTCTTCGCCGTGCAAACCCTCGAAACCGACTGGGTAAAGCGGTTTCAGGGCTTCAAACGCCGTATGGACTGGTTCATTGAGCACCGCCCGGACCTGACCCGGCACGTAGCCTCCATGACGGCCGAAGGCACGCGGGAACGCCGGCTGCTTTCTATAATGAATGCAACGCAATTGCGCCGCGTATTGAAAGTGATGCTTGATGAGCAGGAATTCCTGTCGCCTTATGGCATCCGGTCGCTTTCCCGGGCCCACTCAGACCAACCGTACGTCCTCCACATGGATGGAACCGAGTATCGCGTGGACTACGAACCGGCCGAGTCGAGGACCGGCGTATTCGGCGGCAATTCCAACTGGCGCGGCCCCGTATGGTTTCCCGTCAACTACCTGATCATCGAATCACTCCAGAAGTTTCACTACTACTTCGGCGATGAGTTCAAGGTGGAGTGCCCTACCGGCTCCGGCCAGATGATGACCTTATGGGAAGTCGCTAAGGAGCTTTCGCGCCGCTTGGTCGCCATCTTCTTGCCTGGGCCAGATGGCGTAAGGCCTGTGCACGGCTCCAACAGCGAATTTGCCGGCGATCCGCATTGGCGGGATCTCGTGCTCTTCTACGAATACTTCCACGGCGATAACGGCTCCGGACTGGGCGCCAGCCACCAGACCGGCTGGACCGGCCTGGTCGCCAAACTCATCCAGCAAACCGGCGAGTGAATTCCCTCGGTGGCGCCGGTGATCTTGTCACCGGCGAAAACGCCGAAAACGCCCCGCCGCCTTGCACTGCCGCCGCACCGGTGGTAGCCTGACCTACCATGCAACGCCACCTCCCTGAAATTTCCCTTCTTTTAGCTGCCCTTGCCTTTACCCTCTCCTGCAGCCGTCCCGCCGCCGATACCGCCGGCTGGGTTATGTATGGCGGCGCCATCGACGACCACCGCTACAGCCCTTTGAACCAGATCAATGAGCAGACCGTGCCCAAGCTCGGCTTGGCCTGGAGCCACGAACTCGGCAGCACGCGCGGTCTGGAAGCCACACCCCTCGAGGAAAACGGCGTTATCTACACGACCGGCACCTGGAGCGTGGTGTACGCGCTCGACGCCAAAACCGGCGAGGTCCGCTGGAAGTACGACCCGAAAGTGCCGCGCGAGGGCGGTTACTTCCTTTGCTGCGACGTAGTCAATCGAGGCGTGGCCCTCCACAACGGCAAAGTCTACGTGGGAACCCTGGACGCGCGCCTGATCGCTCTGGATGCCAAGTCCGGCAATCCTGTCTGGAGCGTCATGACGGGCGAGGGCGGTAAGCCGTACTCCATCACCGGCTATCCGCGTATCGTCAAAAACCTCGTTGTGATCGGCAATGCCGGCTCCGAGTATGGCGTTCGCGGCTACGTTTCGGCTTACGACGCTGAGACCGGAAAGATGGTCTGGCGCACGTACACTGTACCCGGCGACCCGAAGCGAGGCTTTGAGTCCAAGGCCATGGAAGCAGCCGCCAAAACCTGGAGCGGCGAGTGGTGGACCGTGGGCGGAGGCGGCACCGCCTGGGAGGGCATCGTTTACGATCCGTCGCTCGATATGCTGTACTTCGGTACCGGTAACGCCAGCGCCTGGTACCGGGCGCTGCGCGGCGACGGCAAGGGCGATAACCTCTACACTGCCTCCATCGTCGCCCTGCATGCGGCCAACGGCGAATTCGCCTGGCACTTTCAGCCGACCCCCGGAGATAACTGGGACTACGACGCCACCCAACCCCTCATGCAGGCCGATCTCACCATCGGCGGCCGCGCCCGCAAGGTCATCATGCAGGCCAACAAAAACGGCTTCTTCTACGTGCTCGATCGCCAAACCGGCGAGTTTATCTCGGGCGCGCCCTTCGTGAGCGGCATTACTTGGGCGTCCGGACTGGATCCCAAGACCGGGCACCCCATTGAGCTGGCCTCGGCGTCCCAGGGCTTCCAGCCGCTCATTGTGTCGCCCGATCCCGGCGGCGGCCACAACTGGCATCCAATGGCATTTCATCCTGCCACCGGGTTGGTCTATCTCCCGGCGAGAACCGGCACCCAGGCCCTGCACGTGCCGAATCCGAAGTGGAAATACGATGTGGAGCGCGTCAATGTCGGTAATGACGGCCTCTACGATGGGCCGCTCAACGACAAACTGCGCCAGCTTCCGCCTCCCACCGGAGCGCTGCTGGCCTGGGATCCGGTGGCGCAGCGGACGGTCTGGAGCGCCAATTACCCGGTGCTCGAGGGCGGCGGCGTGCTCGCCACTGCCGGCAACCTCGTCTTTCAAGGCCGCTCCGATGGCATCCTGGCGGCCTATCGCGCCAACGACGGAAAACAACTGTGGCAGTTCGACGCGGGCACCGGAATCGAGGCTCCCCCCGTTACCTATATATTGGACGGCGTTCAGTATGTAACCGTCAACGCCGGGTGGGGCGGCGGTGGACCCGATGCCAACAACGGCAAGGTGAAGCCGGGCTACGGGCGCATTCTGACGTTCGCCCTGGGCGCCACGGCGCCTTTCAATCCTCCCGCATACGGGCACAAGGAACCGCCATCCCCGGCCATCCCCATGAAGGCGTCAGCCAAAACCGTCCATATGGGCAAGCTTCTCTTCAACGACAATTGCGCCTCATGCCATGGCACGGACGCCGTGGCCGGAGCCAATCCCGATCTGCGCTATGCAGCCAAGGCAGTTCACGAGCAATTCGAGGCCATCGTCCTGGGTGGCGCCCGCGCTCCGGCCGGCATGCCCTCTTTCAAAAAGGTCCTGAACGCTGATCAGGTCCGGGCCATCCAAGCCTACGTGCTTTCCCGCGCCGCGGAAGGCGCCAAGCAGGCTAGCAATTGAATCGGTGCGGTAGAGGTGGGGCAGGCGCTTTCGCTTGCCAACCGCGTGCAGCGCGGTGCTTTCGGTTGCTCCTCGCTGCGGCGGCCTGTTAAGCCTGCACTCTGATTAGCAATTGGCGAAAACTGCAGTCTTCTACCTGCCCCGGCCGCAGGCTCCCGTGCCTCCCAGGGCTCCGATCAAGCCAAAAATTTTCAATCCGTCGCCCCGCCGCCGACATCGGAGCAAAAGGAACACATCCCCCGCTCGGCTCCGTTCCGCGACGAAATTTCGACACATGCCTGTGTCGGGCCGACACACCCCAGGTTAATACCCCATTTGGGATGGTTGCAGCGCGTAACACTCCTGTAGTAGTCTGGAGGGGTCTAAAAACCGGTCGGTGAACCGTAACTGATTTGATTTCTGTAGTTCGAGACTCTTTATGGATAATCGAACGGCGATACTGTGCTCCTTTGCCTTGGGCGTCGCGGCATTTTCAACCACTGCCTGCATCTCGAATCAGCAGTCAAGGTTCCAAAACTACTTCCTCCCGCCAATGCCACGCACGGCCCCGGTTCCCCTTCAATTGGAAGAGGCGCCATCCCTCGCCACCAATGTTTATCTGCAGGAACTCCCAGCCTTGGCTCCCCCCGTTGCCGCTCCCCGAAGGCCGCGCGGCGACATGCTGGTGCAACAGGCCGGCCAGGTCTTCGACAGCGGACGCCGCTTATATCGTTCCGGCGATGTCGCCGGTGCGCGGCGCGAATTCGATCACGCTGTTGATTTGATGCTCGAAGCATCCGATCAGAATCTGATTGATCGCCCGGATTTCGAAAAAAAACTCGATGAGATGATTGACTCTATACATCGCATCGATCTTGCGGGCATGGGCGCTTCCGCCAACGCCGAGCCCGAGCAATTCGTCCAGACCCCGCTCGAAGACATCCTTCAGCTAACCTTCCCTGTGGACCCCAAGCTCAAAGATAAGGTCCGGGAGCAGGTGTCTGCGACCGTTTCCGATTTGCCTCTGATGGTGACCGATGCGGTCCTCGGCTATCTTCACTTCTTTGACACGCGGGGCCGCAATACTATGCTCGCCGGCATCGAGCGCGCCGGGCGGTACCGGCCATGATCCAGCGCATTCTCGACGAGGAAGGCATCCCCGAGGAACTCATCCACCTTGCCCAAGCCGAGTCCGGATTTATGCCTCGCGCTATGTCGCACAAGGCCGCCGGTGGCATGTGGCAGTTTCTCACGTGGCGCGGCCACGAGTACGGCTTGGCGCAAACCAGGTTCTCTGATGACCGCTTGGACCCGGAACGGGCCACCCGCGCCGCTGCCCGCCACCTCCAT
>CAZKVF010000463.1:0-14668 GCA_964556085.1 uncultured Solibacteraceae bacterium | reverse complement strand
CGATCGCTGGAGAAGGCGATGCTCGACTACTTGGACCAGCGCAACAAAAATCCAAAGCCGTTTATCTGGTCGGCGGACGCGGATCTGATCTTGGGCAAGGTGGCGCGGCTTGCTAAACGTATTTCTGACTCAGGACACTAGTACTCCTCGCAATTTAAATAATCGGGAGTTGTCTTGTAAGTGCATTTTCCTTGATGTATTCTTACCGCGCTTGGGCCGCCACCGCCCTATAGGCTGACTGAAACTGCTGACGGGCCCTGTGTTGGTCGGCGCCCAGCGCAATGAAAGGAGCCCGACAATGATATCTTCATTTCCACTTCGCCGATTCCTGGCTACATCCGCACTGGGAATATCGATGGCCCTCTTTGGCAGTCTTAGCCTGCAGGCGCAGACAGCAGCATCGCCGGCCGACTATGCGGCGGCTGCCGCGGCAAGCAACGGCGGCCGCCATGCTTTGCGTGCCCTCACTTCCTCGGGCCAGGCTACGAGCGCCGCAGCACTCCACGCAGCTAGCACCCCATTAGCCCCGCACGTGGCGCCGCCCGATTCAGGCGGCCCGCGCTATCCCGCCAACCTCGAGTATCTGGGCGGCGCCGTCGTAGTATCCATGCAAAGCCATGCCATTTACCTTCATCCCAATGGCGGCTGTACCATCGCGGGTTGTTGGGGGAATCCAGAGGGCTTTCTGCGAGACTACGGCAAAAGCGACATGATCCATATAGTGGACCAGTACACCGGCAGCGATGACGATAACCGGTATACCGTCGCAGCGAAAAACAACAACCTCAATTACGTTCCACCGTCAAAACCATTCACGGACAACGACATGCTTGCCATCGTGCACGCGGTGGTGTTATTCAACGCCGACGACCATCGTTATGCCACCGGGTACACCAACGAGTACCACGTATTTCTCCCGCCGGGACAGGACGAGTGCTTCGACTCAACTTACTCGGTGTGTTACTCGCCGGATAATCCACCCACCTTTTTCTTTTGCGCGTACCACGGCAGTGCAGACTTCAAGGACATTGGACACGTCCTCTACAGCGTCGAGCCATTCCAGAACGTCCCCGGATGCAGCTCGCGAGCTGGAACTCCCAATGGCGCGCTTGTGGATTCGACAAATAACGTCCTCTCCCACGAACTAACTGAGACCATCACCGACCCCGACGGCAGCGCTTGGATAAACATCTTGGACAACGGCCTTTTCGGACAGGAGATTGGCGACGAATGCAGCTTCCTGCAACTCAACGCCTCCTTTGTCCCTATTGCGTTCGACCCCAGCAATGTCACTCTGAATGGCAAACCATATGCTATTCAGCCCGAGTACAACAACGCCGACCACGCTTGTACCACCAGGCCCTGATTGGAACTAAATGGTGGGGCAGGCGCTTCCGCTTGCCCCCTTCACCGCACCGTCGGGTAGTGTATCCCTAACTGCTCGAGGTAGGTGTTGTATTTCGAAGGATCGTAGTACAGGTCCTTCATCCTCGGCCGGTACACCTCCATGGTCTTCTGGTTGAGCCAGGTGGCCGGCTTGTCATCAGGCCGCAGGAAGCTCTTGTACTGCACATCCTTCGTCTGGACATTCTTAAAGTAATCCCAGGCGTTGCGCACCAGGTCCGGGTCCAGAACAATATCGAGCATGGTCATTGCCTGCACCTTGGCCCCGGCGATCACGCCCTTATAAGCAATCGGCGTGGCCATCGATATGGCGTTCGCCCAGTTATGGCCGGGGCCGCCGGGGATATTCGACGGATACCGCAAAGTCACCGTCGGCACCGCCCAGGAGACGTCGCCGATGTCATCGGAGCCGCCTCCCGTCGGGCCCACACCCTGGCCATCGCCATTGGCCGCGTCGTCTTCCTGCTTGGGTGGCTCGCGCAATTCCGGAATCTTCGCAGCAAGCCCGCGCACCGGCTGCTTGAGTTCCTTTTGCAGTGCCTTGGCCAGGGTCTGATCGTCCTCCGACCATTGCGGCAGACCAACACGCTTGATATTCGCGTACATATCTTCCGCGACCGGCCGGTTGAAGTGTCCTGGCCACGCGCTCCCCAGCAGGCGCGAGGTATAGCTGGTGTCGGTCATGAGAGTAGCGGCCCGGGCCATGTTGTCGCCGATCCGCCACATGTCCATGATGTGGTCGTAATCGGCTTCGCGGAAGTAATACCAGACCGCGGCCGTTGCCGGAACCACGTTGGGCTGGTCGCCACCATCGGTAATCACGTAATGCGATCGCTGCGCCAGGCGCAAGTGCTCGCGCCGGAAATTCCAGCCGACGTCCATCAACTCGACCGCGTCTAATGCGCTTCGGCCCCGCCACGGTGCGCCGGCCGCATGGGCGGTCTCGCCTTTAAATGCGTATTCGATGGAAACCAGGCCGTTCTGGTTGGGAGAAGATCCGAAGGAAACGCCGAAATTGGCGGCCACATGCGCAAACAGGCAGATATCGACGTCCTTAAACAGTCCGGCGCGGACATAGTAAGCCTTGGTCCCCAGCAGTTCCTCGGCGACGCCGGGCCATAACTGAATCGTTCCTTTCAGGTGCTCGCGCTCCATCACCTTCTTCACCGCGATAGCGGCGATGATGTTCAGCGGCACGCCGGAGTTGTGGCCCTCGCCGTGGCCGGGCGCGCCGGCAATCATCGGCTCGTGCCACGCGACGCCGGGTTTCTGCGAGGCCTGGGGTATGTCATCAATGTCGGAACCGAGCGAGATGACCGGCTTGCCTTCTCCCCAGGTGGCGAGCCAGGCTGTGGGAATGCCGGCAATGCCTCGCTCGACGCGGAACCCTTCCTTTTCGAGAATGCCTGTTAGGTACTTGGACGTTTCGAACTCTTGAAAACCCAGCTCACCGAAGCTGAAGACGCTATCGACCATGACTTGTGCGCGCTTGTTCATCGTGTCGATATCGCCTGCCAGGTCGGCCTTCAGAGACCCTAGCTTTTCGTTGGAAATCTTCTGCTGGCCGAAGGCGCAGGCTGCCATCAGCAGCATAAAAAGGGCGCGGGCTCGATTCATTGCACACTCCTTATTGTGGGAAGTATACCAACCGGGTGGGACAGGCCCGCAGGACTCAGGCGTGCGGCCTCGATCTCCTCGACGGGACCGGCGTCACAACTGCCCTGCCGCTTTCAGGTCGGCGGCGAAGGTCGCAAGCGACATTACGAGCGTCAAACGCTTGTTGTTTAGAGCCACAGCGCCGTAATTGGTGTACCACCGGGCCGCGCGGTCGTTCTTCGCATCGATGATAAGCACAACGCCCCCGACCTCGGCCGCGGCACGCAGGCAGCGCCGCGCGGCGCCAGGAGCCCTTATTTCCAGCGGTCCATCGCCTGCCGGTGCAGCGACTCGGGAGGCAGCTCCAGCAACTCCACGCGGATGCCGTTCGGGTCCGTCACGTTAGACAGGATCGCCTTCGTGGGGCTGACGCGTATTTCCGAAACATTGACGCCACGCTGCTTGAACATCGCCGTGGCCGCCGGCATGTTCTCCACTACGACGCCGAAGTGACTGATCCCGGGCGGCCGGTCCGCGTTGGCGGGTTGCAGTTCCAGGAAAGTGTTCTTGCTGATCTGCACGTAGACCAGCGTCGGCTTCCCCTTGTCGTCCAGATTGCGGAAGGCCTCTGGAAAACCCATCGTCTTGGTGTAGTAGGCAACCGCCCGGTCCAGGTTCGGCACGCTGATTCCCACGTGATTCAAAAAAACGATCCCGCGGTTGGGGCTCTGGGCGATCACCGACTGAGCTGCCAGTCCAAGCACCACACCCACGATCAAAAAGAATAGGCTGCGCATACTCGCTCCTTGCTACTTCCCCACCATGTGCGGAAGGTCCTTTTCGTTTTCGCAGATCGATTCGATCAATTCCTCGTCCGGAAGAAAACGCCAACCTGCCAGGGTGACGGTCCAGGGCTTGCTATAGGCCGTCGGATCGTTGATGGTGATTTCGAGATCGATGTGGCCGAAGTTGCGGCGGCGAAAGCGCTCCGTAATGTGTGTCGATTCTGTCTGGGGGTGTCCGTTCATATCCAGCCAGCCTTTATCGTTCAGTCCATTGGTTTCGACCACCAGCGTGTCGCCATCCCATTTGCCCACGGAGTAACCCAGATACGAGGGCTGCGTGATCTCGGGGAGAGGGCGGCCATCCAGAAATATCTGGCGGTAGTGATTATAGGACTCGAAGAGGATCGCGATCACTCCGGGCGTCTGAATCACCCTCCGCGGCGTCCCATGGGTGTCGAAATCGGTAACCCCGTGGCCCAGGCAGCGCTCCGATGGATGCCCTTTCTGCAGGTTCTCGACGCGCTCCTGGTAGAGTGCCCTCGCCCACGGCAGCATGGGAATCTGGACTCCCTTCGCGCCCAAGTCCCGGAAAAGCTCCCCATTGCCGTCAATCGAGGCCCAAATCCCGGAGAGGTCCGGTTTGCCGTCCGCGGTTTTCGGCGCCGGGGCCGAGAGGTTCGCTTTGCCCTCGGGCGTTCGCGGAATGCCGGGTGTTGGGTAGTGGAGCCATTGCGCTGAGAGCGGAGCGCACACGCCAAGCAGCACAAACAAACCCGAAAATAATCGAGAGTTGCGCATTTTGCCTCCAACTCGAACTAGTAATACATACTACTTCGCAGCTTCGAATGCCAGCGTGTTCTTGGTGTGGGGCAGGGGCTTTCGCCTGCCAAACCTATCTGGGCCAGGCGCTTCACTTTCCCCCTGCCAAACCCCCTTCTTGCCGTTCACAGCACTACTCTCCAACAGAATCAGCTACTTGCGCTTGGTACCAGTCAACCCTGAGTTATTCTATTGGTCGGAAGTCGGGCAACTTTCAGGACCGGCAAAACCGCCCGGTTATCGGTTCGTTTCGTAAATCTTGCTGGGGCTACGAGATTAGGATAATAAGTCTTGTTTTTCTGTTATTGGCATCTTCCGCCGCCAAGGGAATTGGGTTCGTTTCGCAGGCGCGGGGACTTGAGGGTTCCGTGATCTCTCCGAGGCGCCACTCCCGCGCCTCCATCCGTGGCAAAAACGGGTCATTTGGGTTCGTTTTGCAAAAGTGCCTGCCAACCGCCGGCTTTGCAGGAATCCACCCGGTTTGAACAGATTCATGACGTAATTTCTCATCAGACCTTGCCTACCACATAGGCCTGATATAAAATTCCGCCATTCTCACTTGACCTGATACCACCCGGTAGTTCAGCGGGGAGCTATCGGCTAGTTATCTGTTGGCGTCCCGGCAAGACTGAAGTCCGGAGAGAGTTCCGGAGGAAAAGGGGGGGTTATGAGAGCCAAGGGTCGAACAAATCTGACTTTGCCTGCCTGGGTTGGCATCGTCCTGCTGATTTCCATTGTCATTCGATCGGTTAACGCGCAGACGGCTTCGACCGGCGCCCTGAGCGGAACCGTGACCGATGCTTCCGGAGCCGTAATCCCGAACGCCATGGTCACGATCACGAGCGCGGACACCGGCCAGGTGCATACGGCTTCAACCAACGCGAGCGGGCAATACCAGTTCGCGCTGCTGCCACCCGGAGACTACAAAATCAGGTTCGTCGCGGTCGGGTTCAAGTCTACCGAGATAGCCTCATTTAAGATCAACGTGACCGAGGCCCCAGTCGTTGATCGGAGTCTCGAAGTGGGGGGCCAGGCGGAACAGGTCACGATCGAGGCCAACGTGGAAACCATCCAGGCAACCACTTCTGCTTTGGGGACCATCGTGGCCGGGCAGACCGCCACGGCGCTGCCCTTAACAACCCGGAACTACACGAACCTGCTGGGCCTGTCGGCCGGCGCCAATGCAAGTGTTCCCAACGCCACCGGGCTAGGCAAGGGCGGCGTCGATATCGCCGTGAACGGCGGATCGACCATCGAAAATAACTTCTCCATGGACGGGGTTTCCATCACCAGTTCCGGCAGCGGGAGCGTGGTCGAGGGCTTCTATGTGGGAATGGCCATTCCGAACCCGGACACGCTCCAGGAGTTCAAAATTCAGACCTCGCTTTACGACGCCGGTTACGGCCGCAATCCGGGCGCGAACGTAAATGTCGTGACCCGCTCTGGAACCAACTCCCTTCACGGGACAGCTTTCGAGTTCTTCCGCAATACCGATCTCAACGCCAACGACTTCTTCCGCAATCGCACCTGTGGTGTCACCCCGAAGATCTGCGCCGGCACGGGCGTTTCGCAAGTCCTGAATCAGAATCAGTTTGGCGGCCAGTTGGGCGGTCCAATCAAGAAGGACCGGCTGTTCGTCTTCGGCGCTTATCAACAGACATGGCAGAAGAATGGCGCTGCCGCTGCCGGATTCAGTTCCGGGATCACGCTGATGCCGATCCCCGCGGGCGATCGCGGGACGACGGGCTTTGGCGGCGGCGTCAACGGCTTGGGCGATGACGCGGTGGCAGCTGCGTTCCGTCAGGCGCTCGGGGCGGCTTTCTGCCCGCAAAACAATCCGCTCGGCGGCAAGACCAACCCTGGCGGAGGAGGCCTCGGTACGGGCATGCAAGTGGCCTGCGACGGATCTAATATCAGCCCGTACGCCATGCGCTATCTGCAGGCCAAGGCCAACGGAAACTACTATATTCCGGGCTCCGGTATTACTCCGTCGCTGACGAATTCCGGATACCTTCCTGGCGTTGCCTATTCCATCCCCGCTTACTATCGGGAGTACCAGGGGATGTTGAACCTCGACTACCTCATCAATTCCAAGAACACTTTGTCGAGCAGATACTTCCGCTCGCTGGCGCCGGAGAATATTCCTTTCCTCGTCAACGGGAGCTTCCCGGGCGATCCTGGCACTTCGCAGTACGGTTATCAGACCGGATTGCTGAAACTCACTACTGTCGTGAGCCAGAGCGTTGTGAATGAGCTGCGCGGCTCCATTTTGCGCAGCGTCGATGACCTGTTTCAGAGCCTGCCCCCGGGTATGGCGGCCAACAACATTTATCCCAACTGTAATACCCTCGCGGCGGGATCGCCGCTGGCCTGTGCCCCCACCGGGCACGGCATTCTGGGCGGCACTACGGCCGCGCCGCCGCAGATCGCGATTCAGGGACTCTTCAGCTCGTTCGGCGCCGGGTCGAACGATGTCCTGCATCACCAGACAACCTTCGGTGTGGGCGACCAGCTCTCCTGGACTAAGGGCAAGCACACCATTCGCGTCGGCGGGGACTGGGAAGACATCCGATGGACCTGGGTGGGCTCCTGGCTGTCGCACGGCATCATGGCGTTCCAAACCTTCCCCGACTTCCTGATCGGACTGCCGGGAGCGTGCGGCGCCGCAGCGCTTCCGAGTGCCGGCAATCCGCTCGGTTGCAACGGTTCAGCCTACAGCAACGTGCTGAACACCTCCAACTTCGACGTGCGGACCGGTGCGGGCGGCCTGGTGCATGGCTATCGCATGAAAAATACCGATTGGTTCGTGCAGGACGATTTCCGGGTCACGTCGCGGCTCACCTTGAACCTCGGATTGCGATGGGAATATGACGGGCAGCTTTCCGACAAGTACGGCAACGCCGTCAACCTGTGGCCGGGAGCAGCCGCGGCGGTGCCCGTTCCGGCGACCACGCAGATTCCGACTCCGGGCGTTCAATTTTTCCCGCAGGGCGGTACCTTCGCCGGATGGGTGGTGCCGTCCAACTACGACACCAAAACCTGGGGGACGCCGCCTGCGGGCGTGATCACAAGCGGACATATCATCGCCACGCAGAACGAAGTGCCCAAAGACGATTTTGCGCCCCGCGTGGGATTTGCATGGCAACCCACCACCAGCAACCGCCTGGTGCTGCGCGGCGGTTTCGGATTCTTCTTCGATCGCGTGCCCGGAAACACCATCGTCCACGCGGTGGAGCAGAGTCCGCCCTACGGACCGACACTGGACCAGGGAACCAGCACGAATCAGTTCTCCTCCCTGGCCACGCCTTTCGAGAACCTGCAACCGGGAAGTTTTCCCATGCGGTGGGTCAATTTCGCCACCAACCAGGGCTCCGATATAACCGAAGCTTCGGAGGCACAGACTATGCTCACGCCTCTGATCTATTCCTGGAACCTGGATGTGCAGTACGAGTTCAAACCAACCTGGGTGTTGCAATTGGGTTATGTCGGCTCCCATGGAATTCATCTGGCGCAGACTCTTCACATCACCAACGAAGCGGCAGTGGCCAGCGCTGCGAACCCGGTGAACGGCGTCACTACCAATGCGGTGCTGAACGGCAGCACTTATAGCAGCAATGCCCGCCTGCGGGTTCCGATTCTCGGTTTGTCGCCGACCGGCGCTCAATACGCGGACACGGTAGGGGCGGAGAAGTTTAACAGCTTTCAGGCCACCCTCCGGAAGCACCTCTCCCACGGACTGACGCTGGATGCAGCCTATACTTTCAGCCGGGCCTTTACGAACGTTCCTTCCGTATTTAACGACCCGCTGAACCTGCGGGCTCAGTATGGTTTGAACACCGCTTACCGCCCTCAGCGGCTGACCATCGACTACAGCTGGGACATTCCAACCGGCCACCTGACGGGTGTTGCGAGTAAGCTGCTCGGTGGATGGAACCTGTCGGGCATCACGACCATTCAAGACGGCCAGCCGCTCTTGATAACCGATACCCGCGGGGGGGCAATCTATGGGTTGAGCGGCGCAAACCCGCTGGTGCAATCATCGGCGGAAATCGCTGCGGGTAAGACTTATGCGCAACTCGCCTCACCCGGACCTATCAGCCAGCGCCTGGGCGGCGCGAGCGGCGGATGCGGATACTTTAACTGCGGGGCCAACAGTCCGTTTACGACCATCCCGAGTGTTGACCCCACGCTTCCGGCGAGCGTTGGTTCTGGTTGGGGAAATATGGGAATCGGTCCGATACTGGGTCCGGGGCAGTTCAACTTTGACGTCACCGTGATCAAGAACACGCGCGTCGGCGGCGTCCACGAAAACGGCCTGTTGCAGTTCCGGGCCGAGTTCTTCAACATAATGAACCATCCACAGTTCGGCAACCCTGCCAGTAACACTCCGGCAGTCAGTAACGTGGCGAGTAACCTGGCACTCCCCAATTTCGGACAGATCACCGCTTTGTCGGTAAATCCGCGCCTGGTGCAATTGGCGCTGAAATACATTTTCTGATCGGGAGGACATTCGCATGAAGACCAGAAACGCGTTCCGGATGGGCTTGGCACTCGCGATCTGGGCCGCGCCGCTGCTGGCACAGCAGCCGCCGGCAGTGCAGGCGAACCCCGCTCCGGGATGCACGGCCACGCCAGCGCAGCTCGAGGCAAACAAAAAGGTGGCTATGGAATTCTTCCGGACCACCGGTGAGGCGCGAGTTGCCCTAGCCGACCCGAGCTACAAACAGCACAACCCCGCGTTCAAGAAACGCGCCGAAGACAACAAGGTGAGTGATTACGACGAGTTCAAAAGCACGTTTCTCGCCCAAGCCGGGCGCGGAGGCAAAAAGGGCGGCCCGGCGGCGGAACCGGCGCCCCCGCCGGGAAATCCCTTCGAGGTGGTCACTGCCGAGTGCGACATCGTGACCGTGGTTCACAAAAATTACCGCCAGGACCCTACTGCGGAACCCGGCAAATTTTACGAGGTCTTCACGTTCGACACCTTCCGTGTAAGGAACGGCAAACTGGTCGAACACTGGGATGGAGCGGTGATCAATCCGCCGGCAGGGCGCGGACAAT
Source organism: uncultured Solibacteraceae bacterium (assembly GCA_964556085.1). Lineage (GTDB taxonomy): Bacteria > Acidobacteriota > Terriglobia > Bryobacterales > Bryobacteraceae > PSRJ01. The sequence goes on along the minus strand of CAZKVF010000463.1, from coordinate 5,006 downwards.
AGCCACCCGCTGGGCAGCTACGGCCTGCGGGGATGAGTAACTTCGCTGGCTCCGGCATCCTTACGCGAGGGTGTACCCGCTTCGGTGCCTAGTCGGTTAGCCGTACCAGTTGCGGCTCCCGCAGCACGGGTTCCAGTGGCTCCGACAACACTACGGCTGGCTGAACCAACCGCGGCTCCGGTTGCTCCGGTGGCAACCCCAGCAGCGCCGTTGACCGTACCAGCGGCGGCTCCCGTAGCCCCGGTTCCGCCGACTACGATACCGCGACGAGTCACCGTGCCAACCGCGGCTCCGGTCGCCCCAGTTGTGCCGACTGCCGCGCCGTGACGCGTCGCTGTACCAGCCGCAGCTCCGGCCGGACCGGTTTTTCCAGGCTGGCGCGCGGCTCCGCCAAAAGGATTACGTCCCTGAGCACTGCCGATGAGACAGAAGGTTGTAAATACAAGTATGAACGAGGATATAGTGTTCATTTTTCTCGTCCTCTTGTTGTTTGATGTGCCTTCGAAGTTCTCGATTTCTGATTGCGAGTACTTATAGGTGAAAGCCGGCAGGTTACCGGCTCACGGGCGACATCCCTTTGAACGTCAGCTTCTGCATCCCGGCGGTGGTCTGCGCGATATAGAGATTACCTTTGGAATCGACGGCGATCTCGTGGCCCGGTCCGATGATGCCCGTGGGCTGGATATTGCCCACGATTTCGAGCGTCTTGCGATCGACGACATAAATGCCCATGCCGCCTCCGACATACAGGAACTGTTCGTCGGGCGACAGGGCCAGGTCGCGGGCAAAAGGCTCGCTGGTTCTGACCAATTGCTTCACGAACTTGCCGTCTTTGGTAAACATCTGGACGCGCCGGTATTCCCGGTCGGCAATGTATACGGTTCCGTCCTTGGCCACTCGGATGGCGTGGACGATGCTCAACTGCTCGGGGCCAGGATCGGAGAAGCTCTTGGGCGTCACGATCTGGCAATGGTCGTCGTCCATGGGCTTGTTTCCGAACGCTCCCCACATCCGCTTGAACTTACCGCTATCGGCGTCGAACACAGCCACGCGGTGATTCCCGTAGCCATCGGCCACGAACAATTCGTTAGTCGACGGATAAACCCATTCATCCGCCGGCCGGTGCAGGTTCGCTGTGTCGGCGTTGCCCTTGCTCTGATTGCTGTGGCCGATCTGCATGACGAACTTGCCGTCCTCGGTGAACTTCAGGAGTTGGTCATCGGCCACCGGCTTGAGTCCGGGCAATCCGTTGGTAGGGCAATTATTTCCGCCGAGCCACACGAAGCCCTTGTAGTCGATGTGGATCCCATGCTCGCGCTGGGGCCATTCGTAGCCCTTGCCGTCGCCGCCCCAGGCTTTGATGTAATTGCCCGCCGAGTCGAACACGATCACGGGCGGCGCGGCCTTGGACGCCTCCTCCGGTTTGAGCGTCCGCGGCCGGTGCAGCACCCAGACGTGGTCCTGCGCGTCGATCGCAATGCTGGAGGGGTCCCCCAGTTTCCATTGGGCCGGCACTTTGGGCCATGCGTGATCCACCTCGTACACAGGCAAACTGCGGCCTTCCGCTGCGAGCACTGAGCCGAAATGCCAATTCAGTGAAACTGCTGCGGCGACAGCCAGGGTAATGAGAACGGCCCGGTTCATCGACGTACGGTGCATAGGGTAGGGTCCTCCCAGAGCGGGTTTCGAGGCATCCTATTGTATTCAATCGGAGCCGCGACTGTAAGGGAGTGCTCCCTCACGGTCGCGGCTCCGGCTCTACTTCGCTGCCGCCTTCACCGGCGGCTGCTTGAGGCTGTTGAACACCGCTTCGACGAACATCGCGGTGGTCCAAGGACCGGAGTTGGCGCCGTAGCGGGTGTCGTAGTCGGCGGTGAGCCTGGCTGCCTGAACCTGCTGCAGAGTGGCGCCGGCGTCGATCATGCTCTTCACGCGATCGCGGACGATGACAACCATATCCCGGTACTCCACCACCTCGTGCTCGTCGCAGAGGAAACCGTGGCCGGGAACGACATAAGTACCGCCCTGCTCTTCGTGTTCATAACCAGTGCGGTCAAGGATCGCGTTCAGCGCGTTGATCTCGCCCTGCACGCTGCCGCCGTTCTTCAGGTCGATGAACGGGTACTGGGTCGTATTGAAAATATCGCCAGCGACTATGATGTCTGAGCGGCGGAAGTGAACGATGCTGTCGCCATCGGTTACGGCGTTGGGCTCATGAAACATCTCGATCAGCTCACCGTTGTGAAACTTGCGCCGCCGTTCGTCCAGGAAAGTATCCGACGGAATCATGGGTTCGGGCGCTTTGGCCGCCTCGAGACGGAGCACGACATTATTCTGCGCGATCAGGGTGGCGTTGTGAGCCGGGTCGGCCTGGTGGCCCGTAGCGCCACCGGGAGCCTGCAAGTCGAAGAAAGAGCCAGGGAGGCTCGGATCGGAGCCGGCCGCGCCCAGTTTCGCGTTGCCTCCCACGTGTTCCGTGCGCGCGCTGGTATTCGCGAGAAACTGAATCGGCCTGGGACTCAGATTGCGGATGGCGGCGATGACCTTATCCGAGAGCGCGCCCGCTCCGCTATCCACCACGAACGCGCCCTGGTCGCCTGTCTGCACCACTATATTGCCGCCGTCGCCGAGCAAGACATATATGTTGTCGCGGACACGGAAAACGTGAATATCGCCGTCGCGCGGTTCGGGATCGATGGCGCGGCTCGTTTCGGAAGCGCGGTTCGGCGTTGGCTCGAGCTTCGCCAAGGCCTGCGAGTCGGTTTCGGTTTTGGCCTTCGCTGCGAATTCGGGGTAGATCGATTCGGCGCCGGCCAGGCTGGCCCCAAGAGGCAGATTGTATCGCTGGGAAAACTCTTTGGCGAAGGGCTGTTTCCCGAATAGGTAGTTGGGAACGACATCGGGTGCCCGTCCGGTAATCTGCTCGCCATCATCGCAGGCGTACAGCCAGGCATGGTGGTCACCGGGCTGGCGAACGTAATCGTTGGTACGCACTTCCGGCTCGGTCAAGAACACCGGATCGGTAACCACCGTAGTATCGGTGAGATGGTCGCCGTGACGTACGATGAATTCCGTCACAGTGGCTTGATCGCTTTCCGGTGAACCGTTGCGCCGCAGCCATCCCTGCTTCAGGTGGGTTGTAGTAATAACAAGAGCGTTGCCGGCAAACCGGCCAGTGGAGAATCCCGCGAAGCTGTGAGGGGCCCAAGCCGGCGGGTGGGGGCGCCCGTCCATCCAGATCACGCGGTGGCCCTCGGTAGTCTGTGCCCAGACATGCAGGGCGATCAATTGCTGCGTGTGTGGATCGCGTTCCTCCCACATCCGGAAATTACCGACGGCCCGCATCTGATAGGGCATGACATAGGCGTCGCACTGGTGGTGTCGCAGTGTCAGGCGCGAGGGATCGTATGACAAGGCCCACAGCCTGCCCGCTTCATTCAGTGCGAAGCCGCCGTAATCGGCGATTTCGGGCCCACCCCCGCGCTCCATGCCATCCTCGTGCAAAACCGGCGACCAATAGCCTGAAATATCGACGTCGAGCGCCGCGCGGCCTTGAGCATAGACGGGCCCGCTCAGCAGCAGGGCTGGAACAAGCAGTAAGTATCTGTGACTGATCTTCATGGAACTCTTTACCGTGACACGCAGGGAGTGGGCTTCCAACCCGTGGCGTCGTTCTGTTTCTTGAAATGGGTACTCGTCCAGAATGGTTGAGCCAGGTATTCGGGATCGACAATCTCGGAGATGTCTACCAAAAGCACGTCGCCGCCGGGCACATCGAAGCGATCGAAATACTCGGTTACGGTAGTGCCCGAGCTGTAAGGTACGCCGTTCTTGCGCAAGTAACCGGGCCGCAGTTTTGTAGTCACGACTTTCAGCGACCCACCCGGAGGGGCGGGAGGCATAAATCCGAAATCGAGACCGCCGAAGCTGTTATTGATGGCGGGTCGGGGCGTGTCCCAGGAGGCTAAAGAGATGCCCTGCCAGCCTCCACCCGTGTCCTCTGATGGCCTGAAGTGGAAGATGCGCGTCTGGGTACCGGCGTCGGTTTCGAGCTTCAGCGTGTTGTCATCCTGCCAGGTGATATGGAGGCGTGTGGGCATCCGCATTATGCCGGCGGCGCCGTACGCTTTGCATTGTTCGCCGGCGGCCTCGTCCTTGGCCGGATCCCAGGCATCGGCGACCTTCTTCCCCGCCGGGCTGACGGGCACAGACTGGTAGTCGCCCTTAGGCGGAGTGAATTGGCGGTATCGCCAGTCTTCAGTGATTAATGAAACCCAGTAACCCGTGATATCGATCGGCGCGCCGGCGCGGGGTGACGGCGGAGGTGGAGGCGGGCCGCCCCTTCCACCACGCTGCGCCAAGGCCTCGACGGAGGCGCACAAAAGCAAGACAGCAAAAGCCCAAGGTTTCACGATAGTAGTCTATCTTACGTCCGAAGGCTCGGTTGCGCATAACCTATCGAGCGTATCGATTGCTGGGATTGGCAGGCGAGATCCGCGGCAGGGGCCGCCGGCGGGAGGGCTTCAAGAGGTGAATGATGGGCAACGGCGCAGGGCTCCGCCTCATCGAAAAAGTGAAGGCGGGTAACCGCTGGACCCCATGGGGAGCGTCTTATGGAAGATTTGGTAAGCGCCGCGCCACTTCTGGTGAAGGGCTTGGGCACGATGATTGGAGTATGGGTACTCGGCCCCAATGGTCCTTTATTGTTTCATCGATTCGGGCTGGGTGCTCCGGCCGCTGTAACGCTCGCGGTTTTCCTGGGAGCGGGGCTCGGGTATTGGACCGCGGAAAAGGTGTGGAGCAGGTGTCACCGCAGCCTCACAAAACCTCATGCGCCTTATGACGTGACGATCGACCCGCATTCGGGCGCCAGCCTGCGGATCTGATTACGGGAGTGATAGGAGATCCGATCTTTGAGGCGGAGGAAGCGCTTCTCAACAAGATGCCAGGAAGCGACTGCCATCAAAAAGTGCGTAACGGGTGATGTTTGAAGTACTCCAAACGCC
>CAZKVF010000462.1:0-14921 GCA_964556085.1 uncultured Solibacteraceae bacterium | reverse complement strand
ACCGAGTTGAGATGCAGGTGGTGGAAGTGAGGCGCGGGAAGGGCGTCGCTTTGGGCCCGCAGCAGCCCCGACAAGATCAGGCTACAGATCAGTGCTGAGACTCTCATGGGGAAAACTCCGGTGGTGATTATAATGCAGCCGGGTGCCGGCTGCTGGAGGGCCTATGGGACAGCGACCGTAAGGGCTGTGAAAAATTCAGGCCGCCGATGAACACCGATTGAAAATTTATCCTTTATCTGCGTTGATCTGTGTTAATCGGTGGCTGATTTTGTAGGGGAGCGCCATCGCGTCGGACGTGAGGGGCCAAGTCTTCCAGCTACAATGGGTAGTTCCCATGAGATATAGGCTTATTGGGCTGGCGGCACTCGCGGCTGCCGCTCTCGCCTCCTGCAAGAGAGCCACGCCCGCCAACGTTGCCGCCGAAGTGAATAACCACCCCATCACTTACGCCGAGCTGGAGAAGACGTACCAGTCGCAGCCGCAAACCCAGGAAGGCTCCAGCGAGGATCAGGTGATGTCGGAAAAGCTCAACGTATTGAGCAACCTGATCACCAGCGAAATTCTTCTCGAACGTGCCGAAAAACTCGGCTTGATGGCGGTGGACGCCGATGTGGAAACCGAGTTCAACAAGATGAAGGCGCCCTACACCAAGGAGGAGTTTGACAAGCAACTCGCTGCCCGCAAGATGACTGTGGATGACCTAAGGTCGCAGCTCCGCCGGGACCTGACGATCCAGAAGCTCATCAACAAGGAAATCACCTCGCACATCACCATCAGCGATGCCGATGTTTCGAACTTCTATAACAATAATAAGGCCAGCTTCAACCTGCCCGAACCGGCGATCCACCTGGCACAGATCCTGGTGACGCGGGCGCCGGACGCCAACGTTCGCAATTTGAAAAACAGCAAAGCCCGCAATGACGCGGAGGCGCGAACCAAGATTCAGGACATAGACGCTCGCCTGAAGCGCGGCGAAGACTTCGCCATGCTGGCCCAAAACTACTCTGAGGATCCTGAAACCGCCGCCAATGGCGGCGACCGCGGGCTGGTGCCGGAATCGGCGTTTCGCAACGCCAGCCCGGATTTGCAAAAGCTTATCGCCGCGATGCCCCCGGGCGGTACTTCGCCGATCATTCCGACCCAGGAAGGCTACGTGATCCTAAAGCTCATTTCCAGGGAACCGGCAGGGCAGAGGGAATTGAACGATCCACGCGTCCAACAAAGCATCCGTAACACGCTGCTCAACCGGAAGGACAGCCTGCTCCGGGCGGCGTATTATGAGGTGGCCCGTAACACGGCGAAGGTGACGAATTACCTGGCGCAAAGCATCATGCAAAATGCGGAGAAGGCGAAGTAGGGAAGAAGTCGTCACGACGGCAGGTGGAAGCGCCTGCCCCACCTACTCCGTCCGCCCGATCTCATACACGTAGATTGCGTAGTTCATGGTGCCGGCCCTGGCGCGCACGGTTTCCACGGGTTTCCACCCCTTAATGGGAAATTGGTTGGAAACCACGCGTGTGCCCGGTTTCAAATACTTCTCCAGCGTGGGCTTCAGGCGCTCGTTGGAAGTGGTGAGCAGGAACATGGTTACCACGTCCGCCGGGCTCAAGTCCACACGCAGGGCGCTGCCTTGAACGATTTTCACGCGTTCTTCCAGGCCGGCGGCCTTGATACGCTCGGTGGCGATGCGGCACAGATCCGGCCGGATTTCGATTCCTACTGCTTTAGCGCCGAATTTCTGCGCAGCGGTAATGACTACACGGCCGTCTCCACTGCCCAGATCGTAAACCAACTGGCCAGGCTTGACATGGCCCGCTTCCAGCATCTTTTCCACGATAGGTTGTGGCGTGGGAACATCGGGCGCCAGGTTTTCGGCGACTCCAAACTGTTGGGAGAAAAGAGGTAAGACAAAAACAGCCGCAGCCAGAACGGTCCCGTACGCCGACATCCTCATTGCGAAGATGAACCTCTCCCCAGCTTTAATTTTACAATGCGGCCCATGATCTCGGTCCAAACGAAAAACAGATCGCGCGGCCGGGAAATTGTGAATTCAGCACCCTTTAGGTGCTTCACGGCGACTCCGATGGCATCTCGCCACGGGAGCGCCTGTGGATTCACGTTGTAGTTCATGTAAAAGACGGGGAAGTTCACATCGGCGACCTGTTTCAGGGGTTCCTGAGGCAGCGAGTCGTCCAGCATCACCTTCGGTCCCGCAATAATGACCGCGTCCGGCGTTTCCGTCCCGTCTTTCATTTCATGCGTAATCAGGTTCGTCAGGAACTCGCTATCGGCGTGTTTCTGGCCGAGCCGCTTGAAATCGATGGTTCCCAGGTTCACGGAATGCAGTGCTTCGCCCAAAGCCGGGAAATCGATCTGCGGCGAGGCGTCCTGCCGGTAAATAATCCGCTGTTCCTGCATATTGAAGGCGACCACCGAAAACTTACCGATGCGCGGATCGCGCGCGGCGTTTCGCAGAATGGAAACCAGAGCGCTGGTGTCAATCGGCTGCAGGGCGGACGAATAGGCGTTCTGCGGCCCGAAATTCACCATAACCTTAACATTCAACGGAGCGCCCTGGGGCGCACGCTCGACTGGTGGCTCTTCCTTGAAGGGCTCCCCATCCGCGGCTTCCACCACATTCGGGCCAATATTGAGCGGCATTTCCCGGTCTTTGGGCGGCAGGGCCGCCTGGATATCCCAATTGGAGGAGCACACGTGCTCGCTGCGGTCGCGCATCATCCAGTCGATGTGGTACTTTCCCTCACCGACGTCGAAGGCCCCTTGCAGAGTTGCTTCCCCTTTGGCGTCCTCCTCAATATTCGGTACCGACATACGCTGCGACAGCAAAACCGGCTCGTCCGTTTGCCCCTCAGGTATAATCCTGAAGATCATCGTCAGTTGGTTGCCGTCGCCAGCCAGTTCTTTGAGGGGGATGCTAACGGAATAACCGGAATGAAACCGGAGGTCGAAGCCGAGCGTGGGCTTGACCGGCGTAACCGTGCAGGGAAGATCCTTTCGCGCGTCGCTGGATTCCAGGATAGCGGCGTCCGACGTAAACAGTCGGAACATGCCCCCGGGCATAAGGGCCTGCCCCGATAGAAGCCTCGAAGTGATCGTTGCCAGGATCAGCCAGGATCCGCGGGAACCGGCCGATCCCCAGCGGACGGAGCGTTTTCCAATCATTGCCGTTCAGCGTAGCAACCGCGCTACCAGTGGTTTGCCAGTCACACAGGCGTGCCATCCGGTCACACCGTTTTAAGGTATTATGCCGCATCTCGCACGGTGAAACGCAGAAATTATCGGCGTGGATGAAAAATAGTACCGGCCGATAGACTGGGATCAAGTACCGGCTCAGTTCCCCTGAGAAATGCCGCCGCGGGCGGCGGCTTGTGCGCTTTTCCGATAGCGCACCACCCGCTCCGAACCTGCCCTCACCGGTTCCAGAGCCACCGGACCTTTGGCGCGCAATTCATCCAACATGCTGGTTACATGGACCGCATCGCCGCTGAAGCCGTATGCCCGGAGTCCGCGGTGCACTTCGTCCAGCCGCCCAAGATAAGCAGGAAACTCGACCACAGTTGTGGCTTCGACCTCCTCGCTGCCGTCAGGATGGGTAATGACGATTTCCGCATCATGAAAGATTTGCGGATTGATGGGAAAATCAATCCGCGCCAAGGCTTCCAAAAGCGCCTCCAGGTAGCGGGGACTCACATGAATCGAAACGGAAACCAGCGCGCCGTCACTCGTCGACAACGACGCGCCGGGAACTGCGGCAGGTGAGCTGCTCATCCCTTCCTCCAAAAAGCATCCGGCGAAAGGGAGAGTTCGAAAGAAAAAACCCTGGAGCTCGAGGCGCCAGGGTCCAGATGTTTCGAACAGACCGAATCGCTTTTAGCACTTTTTTTCGTGGTTGCAATTTGCCGGGCACCAGTTGCCCTAAATCAATCCACGTCTGCCCTTACTATATCACCGGTCCAGGCGGCAGGCAACTCAGTTTTCGGAATTCGCCCGGCACCTCGGACGTCGGCCGCCGGACAAACCTCTCAACGGCCATTCAAAACCACAAGTCCTACAGTTTCGAAGCGCGGACGCCGATAGGGTTCGTGGAGCAAAGCCTCCGCCGAATATCCGCAATATAAAAGACGGGTTTGGCGCAGGGTAATGAATACCGGGGGACCGAAGCATGGTCAATGGACGCTGGACTATTGGAAGGAAACTCACCTTGGGCGTCGTCGCCCTGATCCTATCTTCATTGATACTTGGCTACGCAGCGTTGAGGGCAATTTCCAGTCTGGCCACCTCGCTGGATGGTGCCGTAAACAAGACCGCTAAAGAACTTGCTCTGCTCGGAACCACTCAGGAGGCTTTCCAGCAACTCCGGCAGGAAGCAGTGCGGGAGCAGATCGGCTACACGATCCTGGAACTGGAACCGCGCTCGGGTGCCCAGAGCCAGGCGCAGACCGCCGTTGATGGAATTAGCTGCTCCGCTTGCCATCAAGCAAAGGCCGTAAGCGACAGCGTCGGCGCCCTCGAGGGCGTTGCCGGAGCAATTGGCAACCAGACGGCGGATCTGCGGCGGCTGATTACGGACGAGACCGGTAGGAATGCCCTGGACATCTTCGACCGTGGCGCGGCTGACTGGCTCGCGTATAACAAGCAGTACCTGGCACTAGCCAGCGGCAAGCAGTTCGGCGAGGCACACGCAATTCTCAAAGACAAACTCTTCCCCGTGCTTCAGGAAGTCTCTAAAGCCTCGCGCCTTCTGGAACAAAGCGGGCATCAAACTCTGGCCGCCGCCAATCGCCAGGCGCAAAGCCAGATCGCCACCAGCCGGTGGACCGCGTTCATTCTGGTTGCATTCAACCTCACTGTAGCCGGGGGGGTGCTGGCACTCATCTTTGGCGTGGTGCGCACCCTGCGTCGCGCGCTGATGGAAATGCAGGCCGGAGCTTCTCAAGTGGCCAGCACCTCGGCACAGATGAATAGTGTGAGCCAGTCGCTGGCAAAAGGAGCATCCGATCAGGCCACCTCCCTTGGTGAAACATCCGCATCCAGCGAGGAGATTGACTCCATGGCTCGCCGGAATTGTGATCATTCGCGCGCCGCGGCCGAACTGATGACGGAATCGCAACGACAATTTGGCGAGGCTAACCGATCGCTGGAGGATATGGTGTCGGCTATGGAGGAAATCAATCTTCAGAGCGGACGAATCTCAAAAATCATCAAAGTAATTGACGAGATCGCTTTCCAAACTAACATTCTGGCACTCAACGCGGCAGTTGAAGCTGCCCGCGCCGGTGAATCCGGCTTAGGTTTTGCGGTGGTGGCTGATGAAGTTCGCAATCTGGCCCAACGCTGCGCTCAGGCCGCAAGCGACACTGCGGCCCTGATTGACGAATCGATTGCAAAGGCCAATTATGGAAAAACGAAAGTAGATCGGGTAGCGGCGTCGATTCGATCCATAACGGAATCCAGCCATCAGGTGAAAACGCTCGTTGACCAGGTCAACTCGAGCAGCCGGGAGCAGAGCCGCGGCATCGAACAAATTGCAAAGGCCATCGCTCGGATTGAGCAGATTACGCAATCCAGCGCCTCGCTCGCACAGGAGAGTGCCGCGGCGGGAAATGAATTATCAGCGCAGGCTCAGGCGGTGAACCAACTTGTGGGTGAGCTCCAATCTCTCGTGGACGCTGATCGCCTAACGCAATCCGAGCCGGCCGTAACTGCCTAACCTCGTCTCGTGACCGCGGTTTTCCCCCTGTGCTACTCTGAGATTTCCAACGTGTGGCCAAGCGAGTCAGTGAGGCTTTCGTTCTGCGTACTTACCCCTTGAGAGAGGCGGACCTCATCGTCAGCTTCTTTACCAGGGACCAGGGGAAGTTGCGGGGGGTTGCCCACCGGGCGCGCCGTCCCAAAAGCGCTTTCGGCGCGGGATTGGAACGATTGTCGCAGGTGCGCCTTTCTTATTACCAGCGGGAAACGCGCGAACTGGTAAACCTGGATTCCTGCGATTTGATCCGTTCGCAATTCAATCTGCTTTCCGATTACACGACGGGTGTGGCCCTCGACTTCATCGCGGAAGTGTGCGAGCACCTGCTTCCGGCGGAGGAGGCCAACGACAAGTTTTTCCGGCTCCTGGCGGCCGTGTTGGATTGCTGTCATCAGAGCCGCGAGCGCCAGGGAGCGGTCTGGCGAGCCCTGACCTATTTCTCCCTCTGGGCCGTGCGCCTTTCCGGCTGGCTGCCTGCTCTGGATGCCTGCCTTGGTTGCGGCTGCGTCCTGGAGCACACGGATCGGGCATTTTTCAGCCGCGCGCGTACCGGCCTGATCTGCGATCACTGCCGGCGGGCCACCGGCGGCGGCAGTTGGGAGTTGACCGCGCAGTCGCGTGCCTTAGCCGCCGAAATGCTGCGCAAACCGGTCTCCCAGATTCCGGAGACCGGCTGGTCTGCTCAAACCGCCGCCGATCTACGGCGCTTTCTGGTGCAGCAGATCGAAACTCACGCCGAACGGCGGCTGATCACGGCGCGAGTGTTAGAGGAAGCGGAGCCGCCCGAGGAAGGCGCTCCGGACACGGAAGCCACCAGGCGCGCAGGCGCCTTTTGATCATGCAATCCTTTCAGGACATCATTTTCCAGCTCAAGCGATATTGGGCCGAGCGCGGCTGCATCATACAGGAGCCCTACGATGTGGAGGTGGGCGCGGGCACCATGTGTCCCGAAACCTTTCTCCGCGTGCTCGGGCCGCGGCCCTACCGCGTGGCCTACGTGCAGCCCAGCCGGCGGCCGGCCGACGGGCGCTATGGCGACAACCCCAACCGCCTCTTCAAGCATTCGCAGCTTCAGGTGATTTTGAAGCCCTCGCCTGACGACGTGATCGACCAATACCTGGGCAGTCTCGAAGCCATCGGTATCAACCTGCGCCAGCACGACCTGAAATTCGAGGAAGACAACTGGGAATCGCCCACACTCGGCGCGTGGGGTATCGGATGGCAGGTGATGCTGGATGGCCTCGAAATCACCCAGTTCACCTACTTCCAGCAGTGCGGCGGGATCGAACTCGACCTCGTGCCGGCCGAACTGACCTACGGTCTGGAGCGCCTGACGGCGTTCCTCGAAGTGCGCGACAGCGTGTACGACATCGAGTGGACTAAGGGCGTAACATACGGCGACGTGCGCTATCTGGACGAACTGCAGTACTCGGTCTACAACTTCGAAATGGCGGATGTTCCCACACTGTGGAAGCTGTTCGAGCTGCATGAAGGGGAAGCCACCCGGCTGCTGGCAGCGTACGATCCCGAGTGCGCCGAGAAGCGGAGGTTTCCGCTGCTGCCGGCCTACGACCACGTACTCAAGTGCTCGAACCTGTTTAATACACTCGATTCGCGCGGAGCCATCAGCGTGACGGAGCGCGTCGGCGTAATCCAGCGCGTGCGCAAGCTTGCCGTGGGCGTGGCCCAGGCCTGGGTGGACCAGCAGGAGCAGCGCGCCCGGGGCGAGGAGCCAGGGGCCAGGCAATTGGAGGCCGTGCAGTGAGTCTGCCGCTGCTCCTCGAAATCGGCACGGAAGAGATTCCGGATTGGATGATTCCGGGAGCGCTCGAAAGCCTCCACATGCTGTTCGAAAAGACCGGCGTGCCTCACGAGACGGTGCGCCTGGATGCCACGCCCCGGCGGCTGGTGCTGCGTGCCGAGGGTTTGCCCGAGCGCCAGGAAGACCGGGAAGAGCGCGTGCTCGGACCGGCACAGTCGGCTCCCGCTCAGGCAGTTGCCGGATTCGCGCGAAAGCAGGGTGTCAGGCCCGAAGATCTCGGTGTCGAAACCACACCCAAGGGCATCTACTACTACGCCGTTAAGAAAATTCCGGGCCGGCAGACCATCGACATACTCGCCGGGTCGCTTGCAGAATTGATCCTGGGGATTTACTTCCCCAAAACGATGTACTGGACGGGTAAGGGCGGCCCGCGGTTCATACGCCCGATCCGCTGGATCGTGGCCCTGCTGGGCGACGATATCGTACCCTTCGAGGTGGCGGGGGTGCGCTCGGGCGCGTTCACCTCCGGACACCGCCGTCTCGGTTCGCCGGAGATCGCCATCTCCATCGGCGATTACGAGGGGCGCTTGCGCGATCACTACGTGATCCTCTCGGCCGAAGGGCGGCGCGAGAAAATCCGGCGTGAACTGGATGGTATCCGCGTGAAGCCTGATAGCCCGCTCCTCGACACGCTGGTCTACATCACGGAGTATCCGACGGCGACTACCGGCAACTTCGACCCGCAGTTTTTGGACTTGCCCGAAGAGGTTCTGGTCACGGTGATGCGGCATCACCAGAAGTACTTTTCGGTGATGGATGCCGAAGGAAAGCTTGCTCCCCAATTCGTGGCCGTGATGAACATCGATTCCGACGCGGAAGGTTTTGTCCGGCGTGGCAACGAGCGGGTGCTCCGCGCACGCTTTAATGATGCCCGGTTTTTCTGGGAGACGGATCAGAAGAAGAAGTTGGCGGATCGCGTTGAGGACTTATCACACGTCACGTTTCAGGCGCAGTTGGGATCCTACCTGGATAAAGTCCGGCGGATGGAGGCGCTGGCGTCCAGGCTGGAGGGCGACGATCTGGCCCGGCGCGCTGCGCTGCTCTCGAAGTGCGACCTCACGACCGAGCTGGTGAAGGAATTCACCGAACTCCAGGGTATCGTGGGCGGCCTGTATGCGCGCGTCCAGGGAGAGCCGGAAGCCGTGTGGCAGGCGATTTACGATCATTACAAGCCGGAGAGCATGGACGACGCGATCCCGCGCAGCCGCACCGGGCAGATCGTGGCGCTGGCCGACAAGCTGGACACGCTCCAGGGCTGTTTTCAGGCAGGGCTGGTACCCACGGGCTCGCGCGACCCGTTTGCGCTGCGCCGCGCGGCCCAAGGCGTGGTGAAGATCCTGGTGGAGGGAAGGCTCGAGATTCCGCTGGCCGATTTCATCGGCGGCGACCAGCAGTTGCGGTCCTTTTTCGAGGACCGCGTGAAATTCTATTTCCGCGACATTCGCGGCTTCCAATATGACGAAGTAAACGCGGCCATGGCGGCCGGCTGGAGCAATCTCGTCGACCTGGAAGCGCGCCTGCTGCGGATTCAGAGCCTGCGGCCCACACCGGATTTCGAACCGCTGGCGGCGAGCTTCAAGCGCATCCGCAACATCCTGGAGCAGGCCAAATTTACGAGCGACGGCACCGTTCAGGAAGAACTGTTACAAGAGGACCCCGAGCGCCAATTGTATGACGAATATCGCAGGATTCAGGGGCAGCCTTTGGAACGAGTCATCTCGCGGCTGCGGCCCAAGGTGGATCTGTTCTTCGATAGAGTCCTGGTGAACGCGCCCGACGCGCGCGTCCGCCACAATCGCTTGACGCTGCTCAACGCGCTTTTGAAAGAGTTTTCCACGATCGCGGATTTTTCGGAGATAGTCACGAGTTCGTGAGTACGAGGAACACAGAAGACAGGAGACCGCTGCAGGCGCGGGGCTCCCGGATTCTTAATTCTGACTTCCGTTTCTAGGAGCTACTGATGCAAAAACACGTTTACCTGTTCGGCAACGGAACCGCCGACGGCGATGGAAAAATGAAAGACCTGCTCGGCGGCAAAGGCGCCGGGCTTGCCGAGATGTCGCGCGCCAAGCTGCCCGTGCCGCCCGGCTTCACCATCGCTACCCAGGTCTGCAACATCTATTTTCAGAACGGCAATTCGGTGCCGGCCGAGATCAACGAGCAAATGCTCGAAGCTCTGCGAACTCTGGAAGAGCGCATGGGGCAAAAGCTCGGCGCGGTGGACAACCCGCTGCTGGTGAGCGTCCGCTCCGGCGCCAAATTCTCCATGCCGGGCATGATGGATACCATCCTGAACCTGGGCTTGAACGATCAAACCGTCACAGCGCTCGAAGCCAAAAGCGGCAACGCCCGGTTCGCCTACGATTGCTATCGCCGCTTTATCCAGATGTACGGCAATGTGGTGCTGGATATCGGCAAAGACGAGTTCGAGGCCATTTTTGACGGTCAGAAGAAGAAGGCCAAGATCAAACTGGATACCGAGCTTACGGCCGCGGACCTGCAGCAGGTGATCGCCGGCTACAAGAAACTGGTCGAGAAGAAGACCGGCAAGCCATTCCCGCAGGACGCGCTGGAGCAGCTTGCTGGCGCGCGCGACGCCGTGTTCCGCTCGTGGAACAACCCGCGCGCAATTCACTATCGCCGCATGAGTCAGATCCCCGACGATATCGGCACCGCCGTGAATGTGCAGGCCATGGTGTTCGGCAACCTCGGTGAAACATCGGCCACGGGCGTGGGTTTCACACGCAACCCAGCGACGGGCGAAAAGGCCTTCTACGGCGAGTTCCTGCCTAACGCCCAGGGCGAAGACGTGGTAGCCGGCATTCGCACTCCGCTGCCGATTTCGGAGTTGGAGAAATGGAATCCCGAGGTGTACCACCAGCTTCGCGAAATCACCACCATGCTGGAACATCACTACCGCGACGTCCAGGATTTCGAGTTCACCGTACAGGAGAACAAGCTGTACATGCTACAAACCCGCAACGGTAAGCGCACGGGTCCGGCGGCCGTGCGGATTGCGGTGGACATGGTCGGGGAGAAGTTGATTAGCAAAGAAGAAGCCGTGTTGAGGGTGGAACCGCAACAGCTCGATCAGCTCCTGCACCCCGTGCTCGACCCGGCTTCGAAGAAATCCCTCACGCAACTGGCGATTGGTCTGCCGGCTTCGCCGGGGGCAGCCGTGGGCACCATCGTGTTCACTGCCGATGATGCCGTGGAGAAGTCCAAGAGCGAGCCCGTGGTCCTGGTTCGCAAAGAGACAGTGCCCGACGACATTCACGGGATGGAAGTGTCGCGGGGCATTCTAACCTCGCGTGGCGGCATGACCAGCCACGCGGCCGTGGTCTGCCGCGGCATGGGTACGCCGTGCGTGGCCGGCGCCGAGGCCTTCAATGTTGATGAGCATAAAGGGGTGGTGAGCATCACCATGGGCGGCAAACCAATCGTGCTGAAAGAAGGCGACTGGATTTCGCTCGATGGGTCGACCGGTGAAGTCTTCCAAGGCCGCGCCAACACGCTGGAGGCTGATCCGACATCCGGCATTCTCGCCACCTTCATGGGATGGGCGGATGAGTTTCGCGGCGAGTTCGGTGTGCGCGCCAACGCCGATATCCCGCGCGATGCCAAGGTGGCCCGCAAGTTCGGCGCCCAGGGTATCGGCCTTTGCCGCACCGAACACATGTTCTTCGACGAAGACCGCATTCCGCACATGCAGGCCATGATCCTGGCGCGCGATGAAAAGTCGCGGCGCAAGGCGCTGGCAAAATTGCTGCCCATGCAACGGAAGGATTTCGCGGGCCTGTTTCAAGCCATGAATGGCTTGCCGGTGGTGATCCGTACGCTCGATCCGCCGCTCCATGAGTTCCTGCCGAAACGCGAAGACCTGATGGTGGATATCGCCGTGCTACCCTACGCCGATGCCAAAAAGAAGAAGGAACTGGTGGCGAAATACGAGCGCTTCGGCGCGGAGGTAAAGACGCTCAAAACCGTCCTGCCGGAATTGCTGAAGCGCGTGGAAGAGCTGCACGAATTCAACCCCATGCTGGGGCATCGCGGCTGCCGCTTGGGCATCACCTACCCCGAGATTACGGAGATGCAGGCCCGGGCCATTTTCGAGGCTGCGGTCCAGGTGGCCAAGAAGGGAGTGAAGGTGATTCCCGAAGTCATGATCCCGCTGATTGGCGGCGCCAAAGAACTGGAGAACCAGAAGAAGATCGTGGTCCAGGTAGCGAAGGAGGTCTTGGAGAAGGCCGGCATGCCGGACCTGCACTACCTGGTCGGAACCATGATCGAGATCCCCCGCGCAGCTTTAACGGCCGGTGGAGTCGCGGCCGAAGCAGAGTTTTTCAGCTTCGGCACCAACGACCTGACGCAGACCACCCTGGGCATTTCGCGCGACGATTACAACAGCTTCCGCAAGGACTACGAAGACCGCAAGATCTGGCCCAATGATCCGTTTGCCGTTCTCGATCAGGAAGGCGTGGGTAGGCTGGTCAAGCTGGCCGTGGATGAAGGCCGCAAGACGCGCCCCGACCTCGAGGTAGGCATCTGCGGCGAACACGGCGGCGAACCCACTTCCGTGCAGTTTTGCTATCGCGTAGGCATGGATTACGTTTCGTGCTCTCCGTACCGCGTGCCCATCGCACGGCTGGCGGCGGCCCAGGCCGCGATCGCAGGCGATAAAGCCGAGGCCATGCGCACGGCGTAAGGTGGGCGTTTTGGTGGGGCGCGCTCGAAGGTGAGGCAGGCGGTCTTGTCGCCTGCCTGTGCTTGGCATTTTTTGGTAGCGACCGCCCTGCGATCTAAGATAGGGCGCCCTGGTTTGCGGGTTCGCCGACAGCGTGCTTTCGCGGCCCGGTTTCCACCGGTCAACTTTCTCTTCTCAGTTTTCGGAAGGTTTCTGCGCCGAATCAATCATCAACACTTCCGTCGGAACCTTCCCGGGTTGAGCTTCAATCCGAGGTATTATCCCAGAGCTGTCGCCGCCACGTTCCAGAACACGCACCCCGCGAATACCGCATTTACCAGCCACAGCATGCGCTGGCGGCCGCTGCGCCATGCCAGCAAGGCCAGCGTCACGGCGGCAATCTTGCTGATCGCCAGCCCGGCAGCGGGCGAAGCAGAGAACCCTAAGACGGCGCGGATCAGCGGATTTCCTTCGGCCACTCCGTGCCGCAGGAACCAAATCGTGGTCAATCCATCCATAACCTGAAGCGCGATGAACAGTAAGAGAAGCATGCCAGTATCCTGATTCCAGAACACCTTACCGGCCGACGCCGCGCCATAGAACCAGTTCCGGTACTCGCCCGGATTTAAAGTCAACAGCCGGCTCTGCCGATCTCTCTGTCAGGCGCTAATGTCGGCTACCACTTTGCGACCGATGGCCGGAGGTTCCACCCGCAAGCAGCTTGCGTGGCTTCCCGCCTTTCCCGAGATCTTTTTGGCCATCTTGCTGTTAACGCTGTTTGGCCGCGCCTCCGCCTGGGACGCGGTGCTTGGCGATGCCGATACCGGATGGCACATTCGCACGGGCGAGTTCATCCTGAACTCTGGTACAGTACCCGTCCGCGACCTATACTCTTTTTCGCGTCCGGATCAGCCCTGGTTCGCCTGGGAGTGGCTGGCGGATCTCGCTTTTGCCGCCCTCCATCGCTTGGGTGGATTGGAAGCGGTGGCCGCCTTGTGTGTCGCCGTTCTGTGCGCGTCGGCCGCGATTGTGCTGACGTGGCTCTTACACCGTGGCGCGGGTCTGTGGGTTGCCCTGTTGGTAACGCTGGCGGTAGTCAGCGCTTCCTCCATTCACTATTTGGCGCGGCCGCACGTCTTCTCGATCCTGTTCTTCCCGCTGGCCCTCTGGCTGCTCGATGCCGATTGCCGGGGGTCCACCGCCCGCCTATGGCTCCTGGTACCTCTTTCGGCCGTTTGGGCCAACTTGCACGGCGGCTTTGTCGCGTGGCTGGCAACCCTGTCTCTCCTCCCGCTGGCCATGGCCATTAACCGTGACTGGCGAAGGTTCTGGCGTTACCTGAAACTCGCTACTCTATGCGCGGCCTCAACGTTGCTGAACCCGTATGGCTGGAAGCTTCATGCCCATATCGTGGGGTATCTGGGATCCTCCTGGATCCTCAACAACGTGAGCGAGTTCCAGTCGCCCAGAATTCGCTCGGAAAGCATGTTGGTGTTCGCATTCCTTCTCCTTGGCGGCGTAGCCCTGGCTTCCCGCGCGCTCTCGCGCGGGGAGTGGTTTTCGGGCGGCGTAGTGTTTCTTTGGGGGCTGGCCGCGTTGCGCTCAGCCCGGCATGTCCCTCTTTACGCGGTTGCAGCGGCCCCCGTCGTGGCTTTCGAATTTTCAGCCCTATGGAGATCCTTAGCTGCCCGTTCCCGGCCGCAAAGCCTCGTGCGCGTCTTCTGGGACTCCGGCCAGGAACTGGGCCGCTCGCGGCGGATGGGATTGTGGACGCCTCTCTTGGCCGCACTCGCGCTTTGGCTGGTTGCGCCGTTCCCGCGCATCTCCGATTTTCCACCAACCACATTTCCGGTTGCGGCGGTGGCACGAAATATGGGCCGGCTCGCCCCTACGGGCTGGCATCCGCGGATTCTGACCTCAGACCAGTGGGGCGATTACCTGATTTATCGCCTTTACCCCCGGCAGCAGGTATTTTTTGATGGCCGCAGTGATTTTTATGGCCCGGCGGTAGGAAACGATTACAAACAGCTCATGGGAGCGGGTCGCCGATGGCACGAAACCATGGCTCGCTACGAATTTGACCTGGCTCTTCTGCCACAGGATTGGCCCCTGGCCAGCGTCCTGGAGCGGGACCCGCAGTGGGAACTGGTGTATCGCGACGAGTTGGCTCTCGTGCTGGCTCGACGGTCCCTTCCCTTCAACAAAAATGCAGTAAAGAAAGAGGACTCCTCTGCCGAATGTAGGACAGACGGGTGAACATGATTCGGGTATTGGCCTGGACGGTTGAATGGTTGGCTGGCATCGAACGCCTGCCCGGCAGCACGCAGGGCGCTCGTCCTGAAGGTTGAGCCATGCGTTTGGACAAGAAATTCCTGGTCGTGGTTGGCATTAGCCTGGGCTGGGCTCTGCTGGTTTCGGCGGCGTTCTACCACATGGCCAAGAGCGGCGCGCGGCCCCGGCCGGCAACTCCGGAAAAGGAGGTATTGGTGGCTGCGGAGCCTTTGGAAATGGGGGCGGTCATCAAGGCGGAGTCCCTCAAGTCGATTCGTATGCCGGAGCCGCTGGTTCCCAGAGGCAGCTTTTCAAAAAAAGAAGACGTGCTGGATCGACCGGTGATTAGCTCCATTCAGGCCGATGAGCCCGTT
>CAZKVF010000461.1:0-7804 GCA_964556085.1 uncultured Solibacteraceae bacterium | reverse complement strand
CTGTTGTTCCTGGAAGCCGAGGATCCCGAGAAGGATATTTCGATTTACATCAATTCCCCCGGGGGATCGATTACCGCAGGGTTGGCAATCCTCGACACGATGGCCTTCATCCGGCCGGATATCGTGACGATCTGCGTCGGGCAGGCGGCTTCCATGGCGGCGGTGCTCCTGGCCAAAGGAACCAAGGGAAAGCGCTTCAGCCTGCCGAATACCCGCATCATGATTCACCAGCCTTCCATGCAGGGCTTGGCTGGACAGGCGGCCGATATCGATATCTATGACCGGGAGATCCTGCGCATGAGGGAGATTCTGAACACCATGCTGGCCGAGGCGACGGGGCAGTCGATCGAGCGGGTTGCCAAGGACGTTGACCGGGATTACATCATGGAGCCCGATCAAGCCGTGCAGTATGGCATGATCGACCGCGTGATAGCCAGCCGCGATCTTGCGCCCGTGGCCGTGAAGGGCTAACCGGCATGCGCGCGGCAGTCATAGTGGCGCTGGCATTCGCCGGCCTTCTAACGGCGCAGACGACCCCTACCGTACAGGCGCAAGGCACAGCTACGCTGGCGGCGAACCCGGACCAGGCGCAGATCACGGTAAGCGTGATCACCAATGGCCCCACGGCGCAGGCGGCCGCTCAAGCCAACGCAACCACGAGTACCGCGGTACAGAATGCGCTGAAGGCGCTCAACCCCGCGCCCGTGATTCAAACCGTCGGATATTCGGTGTACCCGCAGTACACCGGCGGCCAGATTCTCTCGGGATACACTGCCAGCAACTCCATTCAGGTGACCACACTCGATCTTTCGACGATTGGCAACCTGATCGACACGGCCAACCAGGCCGGAGCGAATAGTGTAAGCGGAATCACGTTCGGGTTGCAGAATCCCGACCCGGTGAAACAACAGGCCCTCACGGCGGCGGCCAAGCAGGCGCGAGCACACGCCGATGCCATTGCCGCTGGGCTAGGCGGCAAGTCGGGGCCGGTGGTTTCGGCGGTGGAAGCTTCCAGTTACACGCCGATTTATGCGGGAGGCGTGGCGGCCGGAACCGCGGTGCCCACGCCCGTACAAACCGGACAGGTGAGCGTCACCGCCAACGTGACCATCACCTTTCAATTGACGCAATAGACTCATGGCACGCTCTGAAACGGCCACGCTGGCGGGAGGGTGCTTCTGGTGCCTCGAAGCCGTATATCAGGAAATGGAGGGAGTGGTTCAAGTGGAATCCGGATATACTGGTGGCCATATCCCCAACCCTACGTACCAACAGGTTTGCTCCGGTAGTACGGGTCATGCCGAAGCAGCGCGCATCACCTTCGACCCGGATGTGACTTCGTACCGGGATATCCTCGAGGTCTTCTTTACCATTCACGATCCGACTACACCTGACCGCCAGGGCAACGACGTCGGCTCCCAGTATCGCTCCGCGATTTTCTGGCATGACGAACGGCAGCGCGCCATCGCGGAAGAGCTGATACGGGAACTGGATAGCGAGAAAATATGGGATTCACCGATCGTCACGGAGCTCTTGCCGGCCGGCGAATTCCATAAGGCTGAAGACTACCACCAGAATTACTTCCGTGAGCATCCCTGGCAGCCATATTGTGCGTTTACGGTTGCCCCGAAGGTACGAAAGTTCCGGCAAAAGTTCTCGGAGAAGGTACGAGAACGGACGTAAGTAGGGCGAAGAAACGGCGTAAATCGACTCAAAAAAGTGTGACATCGCACGCATTTGGGTCGTACGGCTACTAACTTAGGCTCGTTGCCTTGAAAGTTAACGTATAGAACTGCTACATTTCTTACCGGGAGTTCTACTCATGGAACTGACGAGTCCGGAAGTAATCGCGCGACTTCTGGCCGAGCAGCAGCGCAGCCCGCGCCGCAACCGGCCCACGCCAGTCCCCGCTGAACGCTCACGGTCGACATCGCAGCGCCGTTGCAAGTGTGGCCTTTGCGGTCCATGCCGTGACAATGAGCGGTGGGACAGGATCTTCAACGAGAAATTCGCAGATCCTGATTACTACAAGGGGACCCCTGTCAAGTTCTCCTCTTCGCTGCGCCTTCACTGAGGAGCGCAGGTGAAGGCTCCCGGTTACTCACGCCGGTAAATGATGGTGTAGGCGGTGCGGGCCACTTCGCGGTACTGTGCCAACCAGGTACGAAGTTCGGGATAGTGTGTCATTGCCAGGCGTGAATTGTACGCGCTCAGACCATCGGCAACAAAGGTGGGGTGTAACTGCGCCAGCTCGTAGCGGCGGCGAAGCGCGGCTTCGGTTTCAAGCGGCGTAGCTTCCGTGAGGTGCCGGTCGGCGGGAACGCCGGTTAGCGGCTGGCAGTCGAGAAAGCGGGTGGCGGCCGCAACGCGTGTATAAACGTACAGTTCCGGTCGATATCCCCAAACGAAGAGGGTATCGTTGCGGCTGGCCATTTTGCGCAGCAGAGCCGCTGCTTGGCGGCTGTCACGGTCCATCAGCGTGTCGGTCCAGTCTGCGTCTCCCATCGTGAGCCGGACATAGCGCGGTCCGAAGCGGATCGCGGGAACCAGCAGTAGCAGCATCGCCAAAAGACGGCGATTGCCTAACAAAGTGAATCCGCGGGAAGCCATCAGCACGACTGGAGCCAGGAGCAGGAAGTAGTAGCGGGGAAAGAATCGGAGCCCGGCAGCGACGCCGGTCAAACAGAGGGCACACCACGCGACCCACTGAAGCCTTTGCGCCTTTCGGGCGCGCCACAAAAACACTGCCGCGGCAACAATAAGCGCAAGATGAAAGCCAGCCCAGTTGAACGTGCGGACCAGGCCATCGCGGAGGGGATGCGCGGTCAACGGAGCGCCGGCGTAGAGCACACCCCAACGCCACACTGCCTCCCAATACGCGGGGAGAGCACCGGCAGCCCAAAGCCAGGCTACCGCCACAGCGCTGACGCCGGCGAAGCCGGCGACCAGCAAGGGAATGCCCGCCGGATTCCAGAGTGCGCAGGCGGCGGCTACAAACAGCCCCTTGGGGCTGATCCAGAAGGCGACTGCCCCCAGAACCCCGCTCCAGAAGGGCCTTCGCTTCCAAGCGAGCCACACCGCAGCCAGGTGAGCAGCCAGCATCAGCAGGTCGGAAGCAACTGGAATAACGGCCGAGGGTAAATCGAAAATCAGGAAAAAGCCCGTCAAACCAGCCGCCCATAGCCCTTCAATTGACGACCAAAGGTCGCGTGCGAAGCCATAGGCCACGAAGCAGACGAGGAGCGCGTATAAGGCTCCGGCGAGGCGCAAGGGCCAGCCCGGTCGCGCGCCGAAGGGCACATAGACAGCTGCGATCAGGGGCGGCTTATCGAACCAGGCATCGCGATAGAGCGTTTTGCCATCGGCCATTTGTACGGCCGCCGCCATGGGCAGATTTTCTTCGGTCCAAAGGATGCGCAGATGTGCAAGACGCGATGCCGCGAGCAGCGCAAAGAGCATCGCGAAAAACAGCTTGGAGTGAAATCGCACGCCGGAAACGACTATGGTAGACGAGATCGGGCGGGCCAGCTCTCAGGCCCTCGCTTCCGGGCCTAACGAAAGAGCAGCATTCCTGGGTTGCTTGTCATGCCGTTCACCTGGATCTGCATAGCGCGCCAGTCGCCAATATTATAAGATATAAAAAGACTCTCATACCTTAAATAGTGGCACCGATCACGAGGATCCGTTACCGGAATCCGTCCCGGTACCAATCCCATCGCTCGGCTACATCAGGTATACTAGGCAAAGAAAAGGCGAAGCCTGCTTCGGAGATCCGCTTGGAGGAAATCCAGGAACAACTCGCTCGCTTGCGGCGCCAGATCCGGCGCATCGACCGGAAGTATGCAGCCCTGAAATCAGGCGCGGCCCCGGTGCGCGTGGTTCCGCGTCACTCGGGCCGCTTTATCGAAGAGCTGATGACAGGCGAAGTGGTGCGCACGGAGCAGGGCGAGCATTTCGAAACGGAGCGGGTTTGGGAACCGCACCGGCGCCACGGCAGTTTCGGAATCGGTGACCTGATCGCGCTTCCGGACGACCTGCTGAGCGAGCTTTCGGCGGGTGCAATCAAGCGAACACGGCCCGCGGCTTGGGCGTTCCTCGACACCGAAACGACTGGATTGGGCGGCGGAACGGTGGCCTTCCTGGCAGGCGTCGGCTCGATTGATGAAGGCGGATTCCGCCTGCGCCAGTTCTTCATGCGCGATTACATCGAAGAGGCTTCGCTGCTGACACGGCTGGCCGAGTACCTGGCGCGGTTCGAGATCCTGATCACCTATAACGGCATTACGTACGACCAGCCTCTTTTGGAAACGCGTTTTCGTATGATGCGAAGCCGCGGCGTGCTGCGCCACCCGTTCGCGCGGATGACGCACCTGGACCTGCTTTTCGGAGCCCGGCGATTATGGAAACTGCGACTCGACAGCTGCCGGCTGGTGGACCTGGAAAACCAAATCCTGGGAGTGGAGCGCGAAGGCGATCTGCCCGGCGAAATGATCCCGTATTGCTATTTCGATTATTTGCGGACGCAGCAGGCATTTCGCCTGGTCCCGATTTTCCATCACAATGCGATGGACATCCTATCGCTGGCATGCCTCACGGCGCTCGTAGCGCTCGCCTACCGCGCCCCGGAGGAGACCGCTTTTCATCATGGCTCGGACCTGCTCGGCATAGCACGCTGGCTTTTACAGTTGGAGCGCCCCGAAGAGGCGCTGCGCCTGCTCCTGCGTGCCGTGGACCTCGGACTTCCTGACGGCCTGCTTTTCCGCACGCTGTGGGATATCGCGCTGCTTCATAAGCGGCTGCGGCAGCCGGAGGCCGCGCGCGCCGCCCTTGAAGATCTGACCGCGTCGCGGAACCCCTATCGGGCGCGTGCATTTGAAGAGCTGGCGAAGCACTACGAACGTCGCGAGCAGGATTTTTCCCAGGCGCTGAAAATGACACGGAGCGCGCGGACCATGGCGGATAATGAGCGTTTGCGGCGTAGAGAGCAGCGGCTGGAGGCGCGGATGGCGAAGGCTGCGCGACGATAAAAGCATGTCCACGCCTGCCGAAAGAGAGTTGGCCTATTACGAAGATCTCTACGGCGGCTTCGCGCAGCAGCATTTCGCCAAGCCCGCCGTTGCGGCTTTCCGGCGCTACCTGGCGGCCCGGATTCTGGCAGTGTGCAGACAACACTGTGGCGCCACCACGAATTGGCGCGTCCTGAGTCTGGGCTGCGGCATCGGCGACACGGAGTTGCTGATCGCTCCGCATGTGGGCGAAATCGTGGCCATTGACCTTTCGCCCAAAGCCATCGCGCAGGCGCGGAAGGACGCAGGCCGTGCCGGCACAGGCAACGTGCGATTCCTGGCGGGCGATTGGCGTGAGAGCATGGGACAATACGGCCGCTTCGACGTCGTACTAGGCGTGTTCTTCTTTCATCACCTCACTGATAGCGAGCTGGCCGAGGCGCCCCGCGAGTTGCTTGCCTCTCTTACACCGTCCGGCGCGGTTTACGCTCTGGAGCCAAGCTCCCGGCGGCTGGCCGGTGCGGTGGGCAAGCTGGTCGTTCCGCGCTTGATGAAGCGTTACCAGACCGCGGATGAGCGCCAACTGGTTGCCCAAGAGACAGCCGCCATATTCCGGAACTGCGGATTTAGAACTACTACGAGTTGGTTTGATTTTGTTTCCACGCCATTGGCCGGATTGCTACCTTCGTGGGAATCAGGTTATCGACTGTGCCGGTTGTTGGATCACGCACTGATCCGAATGCCGCTGCTGAACCGATGGAGCGCGAACTTCGAACTTTTGGCGATCCGCGATCGTTAAACAAAGAGCATTTTACATGTTGTCCGGGCTAACGAAACACGCGGCCGCGCATCTAAGCAACAAATGCGCCAACAAGCCGGGTTCTCCGGATTGGGATTCCACGTGGAATTGCCGTCGGCTCCAAGAGCGCGGGATAATACGGGAAACAGGGCAAATTCAGTGACGGGGCCGGTGCCGACCACAATCCAGCACTCGGCGGTTCGCGGGCAACTCGAAAAGATTCTGGCTCATGCTCTATTCGTACGCTCGGAACGCATGGGGCGATTTCTGCGCCTGGCGATTGAACGTACGTTGGAAGGCCGTAGCAGTGAGCTGAAGGAGTACTTGCTCGGCGTCGAGGTGTTCGACCGCAAAACATCTTACGACCCGCGTGTCGATCCGATCGTTCGAGTAGAGGCGCGGCGTTTGCGGTCCAAATTACAGGCGTATTACGAACGCGACGGAAGAAATGATCCGATCATCTTCGAGTTTGCGGCAGGAAGCTATGTGCCGCGAATCCACTCGAGGAAGGAAGAGTCAGCGGCCCCCCAGGCGGCGCGGTCTGGCGTTCCCACTGTGGCCGTTCTTCCGTTTACCAACCTGAGCGCCTGCTCCGACCATGATTATTTCAGCGATGGTCTTACCGAGGAGCTGATCCACGCCCTTACCAAGGTGAGCGGCATGCGCGTGGTGGCATGGAGTTCCGCCGCCCAGCTTCGCGGCGTGGAACAGGAAGTTCTGGAAGCGCGGCGGCGATTGCAGGCAGCCAACGTGTTGACGGGAAGCGTGCGCATCTCCGGGACCCAGCTGCGCGTCCGTGCTCAACTGATCGACACAGAGACCGGTGTTTATCTGTGGTCGGAGACTTTCGACCGCCGGATGCAGGACGTGTTTGCGATTCAAGAAGAGATTGCGCGAAATATTGTCCGCACGTTGCGGATTCAACTAACCGGCGAGCCGGAGAAGGCGCCATTGGCGAGCAGTCCGACCAGTGTGAGCTCGTATGATTATTACCTCAAAGGCCGCTATCACTGGCACCGGCGCACGCCCGCGGATCTCACCCGGAGTATCGAGTATTTTAAGGCCGCCATCGAAGCGGACCCCAGTTCGGCCCTGGCGTATGCCGGACTGGCGGATGCGTATACGCTCGACGTGGAGTACGGGCTGACCCGTCCAGCAGATGGAATTCCATTGGCAAAAACGGCGGCTTTGCGGGCCATCGAACTCGATCCGTTGCTGGTCGAGGCTTACCCGTCGCTGGCATTGATCCGCTCTCACTGTGACCGGGAATGGGAAGAGTCGGAAGCGCTTTACCGGAAGGCCATTGTCCTGAACCCGGGTTACGCGACGGCCCACTTGTGGCTCGGCGGCGACTGCCTGGCATTGCTAGGCCGACTGGATGAAGCGCTCGAGGAACTCGAGACGGCCCTTGAATTGGACCCTCTGTCGGCGATTACACACGAAATCCGCGGCTTCATCCATATGCTGATGCGCGACTACGAGGAAGCCATCCGATGCTACAAGGAGATCCTGGAATTCGATCCTTCGTCATTCCGTGCGTACGCGGCCATCGGTCGTGCCCTCGGACTTCAGGGCAACTACCCGGAAGCGCTCGCCATGCTCGAGAAGGCCCGCTCCATGGAAGAAGGCGTCCCGAGCATCCTGGCGGCGATGGGTCAAATCTTCGGGCTCTCGGGAGATCGAGCCAGCGCCCAGGGAGTTCTGGCGCGGCTCGAGGCGCTCGCCCGCGAGCGGCACATTCCATCAACTTGTCTTGCCGTGGTTCACCTCGGGCAAGGGGATAAAGCCGGCGCCCTGGACTGCCTGGAGCAGGGCTGCGACCAGCGGGAGCTCTCCCTGGCCTCTATCGGCGTGCATCCCGTCTATGACGACCTGCGCGGCGAGCCGCGGTTCCAGGCGCTGCTCAAGCGGTTAAGGCTGGGATAGCGTCATCGCGAGAAGTTGGCCGCCGCGCGAGCAGGGCCGGTGACCTCCAGAATGTGCATGCCGGTATTGGCGC
>CAZKVF010000460.1:0-9001 GCA_964556085.1 uncultured Solibacteraceae bacterium | reverse complement strand
AGCAAGTAGCACGAGATACAAAACGTAATTTCGGTGAGCATCGAATGAACATTGGGATGCACGAAAGTGAACCACGCGCGCAGCGGTTGGCCCACATCGACCATCAGCGCCACAACCGCGCCGCTATAACAGACGAAGCCGACGATCACGGCGGTGTTGAGAATGGGCTTGAGTTCCTGGCGTCCGAGGATATAAACCAGAAATCCCGTGAAGAATGCGCCCGCGCCCAGCGCGATGATTGATAGATCCAGGAAGATCCACAACCCGAAGGCGAAGCGGTTGTCCATGTTCGTCTGGTTCAACCCGTAGTAGAGGCAAAGGCCACCGGCATAAACGCCCAGCGCCAGCAAGACGGCCCAAGGGGCGAGCCACAAAGCGAAGCGCCCTGTGGACGCGCGCTCCGCGCCCAGTGAAATCCGATCTTGTACAACTACGCCGCTAGCCATGCTTCACCTCCCGCCGGCCTCTCGCGGGTTGCCGTTCAGCAAGCGCCCGCACCCAGGGCCGCTTGGATTTGTAATAAATCTTTGGCTCCGTTCCCAGCCGCGCCAGCAGTCGAAACGCCTGCGGTGAGCGGCAAGCCTGGCAAGCTGGGTCGCTTTCGTCGGCCAGGTCGCCAAACTGAATGGCCCTCGTCGGACAGGCTTCGACGCAAGCAGGCACATAATCCCTGCGGTTGATCTCTCTCTTGCCGGCGGCTGCGGCTTTTTCCAGGGCCGCATGCAGCCTGGCGTGGCACAGGTTGCATTTCTCCACCACGCCGCGCATGCGCACCGAGACGCCCGGGTTCAGGCTCTTTTCCATCCCCGTGGGCCACGCCGGGTCCCACCAGTTGAAATAGCGCGCATGATAGGGGCACGCCGTCATGCAGTAGCGGCAACCAAGACAGCGCTCCGGCATCTGCATGACAATCCCGGTGGCGCGGTCCACCTCGACCGCCTGCTGCGGGCACACCGACACGCAGGGGGTTTGGTTTTCACACTGCATGCAAGCGATGGGGATAAATACCTCGCGGCGGTCGACCCCCTCCATCCCGTTCGAGATCTTGCGCACCAGCATCGGCGTGATGCCCGTACGCTCGGTCGCCTGGGGAGGCAGCGCGGGAACATTGTTTTCCACCGCGCACGCAATCATGCAGGCTCCACAGCCCGTGCAGCGATCGAGATCAATGACCATGCCGTAACGCGCGCTCATATTTCCCTCCGTGCCGGCGGCTCGCGCAGGCTCGACTCGCGGTACAGCTTGCAGGCGAGCGGCGGCAATACCGGCGGAACCCAGCTCGCCGTCCAGGTCTCGGAATGCGGCGAGTCGATCGTTCGCGGCCATTCCCGCAGCTCGCAGCGCAGGCCGCCCGCGCGCGGCGGACATCCTTCCCAAACTGCCCCGTTCCTTAATTCCTCCTCGACTTTTTCGGACGATTCGAAATCGGATACAGGCGTCGCTTCCTCGCGCAGGAGATTACCAGTTCGAGCTTCGAACAGTTCCCGGCAGCGGATTCGAATGATTTCCTCTATAGGCCGCAGCGTGGGATCGATTTGCATCAGAACTCCGGCGGCACTTCGGACGTCCGGTGGCGGCGTCGCCAGGTTCAATGCAACCGCGTAGGTTTCGCGCGCCGATGCAGGAGCGGTCGGAACATCGGTCAGATCTTCCAAAAATCCAGGAGCGGGCAGCAGCCAGTCGGCGTGACTTCCCCCGCCGTCCCACGCGGCAAACCGGAAGACCTCGCCGGCAAATTGCGGCACAAAGTCCCAGGTCACCGTGGAATCGATTAGCACCGCGCGAAAGGTTTCCGTGACCCGCTTGGCCGCGCTGTAAGACTTGGCGCGATCGCGTCTTTTGACGATGCCGCCGCGCGCCCCCACAGCTCCCAGCACCACATTCAACGCGGCGATAGCTGGATCCGCATCTGCGGCAATCGCCACAACTGATCCGTGCGCTACTAGAGTTCGCGCGAGCTCGCGGATCGCGTCCGCTCGAACGCCGCTACGCTCGGCAGAATCGGCAAGCGTGATCTGTGGCATGGGTCCACGCGCCGCCACCAGCCGTTCTTCCAGCAGCACGCGAACGAGGCCTGCAGCCAGCGCCGCCTCGCCCCCTTGGGTAATGCGGACCCACTGCCAGGCGCTGTTCGCCGTGCGCGAAAGCGAAGGCTCCACCTGGATTAGCCGCACCCCGGGTTCGGACATACCAGCCGCCCGCTCGCTCCACAGCTTTGCGAGCCGGCCTGGCGCACCCCACCCATCGAGCAGCGGCGCGCCGAAACTGATGATGGTGCCGGCATTCTCGAGGTCATATCCCAGCGCGGCAGCGGGAACTCCGCTCCAGACGGCATAGGGTTCGAGCGACCGCTCTTCCGCGCTAAGTTCGACGTAGTATGCGCCGCGCTGGCGCCTGGCGAAATCCTCGAAAATGGACGAAGCCGCGCGCCGCGGCCAACCATCCACAATCGCGATGGGGCCTTCAGCCGCAGCCTTTTGAAAAGCAGCTACCGCGTCGCTCCACCATGCCGGCCGGCCACGGTGATACACCTGGCGCAGCCTGCGCGGATGCCAGTTCAACTGATGCGCCGCGAATCCCAGCGGGCAGAGTGCGCCGCCCGTCGCCGGATGGTGTGCCAAACCGGCGACTCCCACAGGCCACCCCGCCGCGAGCCTCACGCGCATGCCGCAGCCCCGCGGGCATAGCGTACAGAATGAAGATTTCACCTCCACCGGTCCACGCGCGGGCTGCGGGATCCACGGCCAGCTCTGCGTCCACTTCGCCGTATCGTCCATCAGTTTCCACGGGACCGGCGTTACCAGCATGCCCGCCGTGAAACCTCCGCCCCACGTCAGCAGATCGCGCCTCGTAATTCTCATAGCAATCCCTCACTTATGGCAGCCCAGGCAACTTACCTCAACCCGGTGCTTACGATGGCAGTCTTCACAGCCGTTCATTTCCAGAACCGTGCGGCTGTAGCCGCTGATCCGGTTGCTTTCATAAGGCGGCTCGCCATCGCCGGTTCCGTACGCCCCATGGCACTCCTGGCAACTCAGCTTGGCCAGCCGTGTGTGAATAGCGTGCGAAAACCAGACATTTGCCGGCTGCCGGTAATTGTCCAGCCAGGGCGTTTCCCTGCCCTTCTTGATATAGCTATCCACGAGCACGGCCTCCGCCTTGCTCGTGCCGATCCGGTCGGCATGGCATGCAGCGCAAGCTTCTATCCGAGGGATTCCGGCAAACGAGCCGTCATCCCGGAACGAATGACAATCGCCGCACTGAGCAGTGCCCGACTTCTCCGCATGAGTTTTATGACGGAACTCCACGGGCTGCTGAGTATGGAGATAGAGTGCTCGCGGGAAGGCGAACCATCCCGCCGCGAGTGCGACCGCCACGCCCAAACCGAAAACCAGAGTGCCTCGCGCCATCGTCAATCCCCCTTGTCCCACTCGCTTCCCGAAAAGAACTTCTGGCACAAGCCCACCAGGCTTGGCCTCGAAAGCAGTTGCGCCACCCCGGGCTGGGCGTAGCCACCGTCCGCCCCAATCTCCTGCGTCTCGTGGATCTCGCGCGCCAGCCGCTCCCGCTCCTCGGCGTGCCAGGCATTGGCCTGCTTGCCGCCGATCAATCCGGAGCGCGTCTTTCCCGGCAACTCCCATCCCTCGAAGAGCCACCCCGTACCGTAAGGATCGGCAGTTAACCTCGCCGGGTCCATACGTAGACGGCCGTTCACCCGCTCAATCAGCAGCGGATTGGGAAACACCATCGGCCATTCCACACCATGCACGGTCAGCGTCACCGTGGGACGGTGCGTTCCGTGCGCCGTAACGAACGTCACCCCATCCACGCGGCCCACCGTTTCCGCAAGGAAGGCGTCGATGCCGATATGGCACAGGCTCGATTCGTCCGGCTCCAGCCAGAAGTGGTTGGCGCTGAAAAGAAGATCGGCCGGCGGCAGCGTGGCCTGGTTCGGGCGTGCCAGCGACAGATACGTGTCGCAATAGCGATAGCCCGTGTTGACGCACCCCGAGAGTTGCGAATCGCTAAATGGTACGAGCCTGGTCACCGGCGACGCACCGCAATACTGGACGTGGATCTCTTCCAGGTGCGGGCAGCGCACACCGCCCGGCTCATCCTTCGCGGCCAGCTCGCACAGCCGGTAATCCGGCGAGGCGCAGCGCCCTTCGCCAGTTGCTCCCGGCCCCTCCAGGATCAGCTTGCGGACGGGAGCCGCATGGCAGTAGCGCGCGCGCCCTTGTCTCAGAAAAGGGCAGGACATGGCGCTACTTCCGTTCGGCCTTTGGCTCGCCTGATTCGGCGTGCTTCACAGGCGTGCCGCCGTCCGCCATGGTCAGCCCCAAGCCGGGCACATCGAGGATATGCGGTGACTCCGCAGCGAACATCGAACGCAGTTCCGCGTCCATATCGGCGCCCCGGCTCGTACGCCGGTGCCGGACAAGCTCCCAGCCCACCGCTCCAGCCGCGATCAGAACCCCCGCCAAAGTCACGATCCCCAAAGCCAGGTTCGTAACGTTGAGCCAAAGCGTTTGGGGGTCGCTCCAATTCAATCCGAACATTTGATTGCCTCCTGGCCGCCAAACTATAGCGGCCAGTTTAGAGACTGCACATGTCGGGCCGGAACGGAAACACACGACTTAGGCCGTAAATCGGGAAATCAAAAGTCGGATTTCCCGATCCCTACATCGGAATTGCCGACAGCGGCACTCCCGCTCTTAGCGCGAATGAAAAAAACCTTGAAGCGCGGGATAGAGTGATTGATAGACCCGATAGCCTTGAGCATAGGCTTCGCGAGGACCCGATCGCGGGCTGATGATCTCGATCTCACGGATCGCCTGGCGGCACAATTCACGCGCCGAGCCATACGAACAAACTCCGATCATCGCCAAGAGCGCCGCCCCGTAGGCCGAACCTTCTTCGGTCTCGAGAACGATTACCGGTTTTCCGAAAACATCGGCCAGCATCTGCCGCCAAAACGGGCTGCGCGCCCCACCGCCGGAAACGCGCACCGATTCGACCGGCACGCCCATTCCCTCAATGATGTCGAGGCCGTCCTTCTGGCTGTAAGAGACTCCTTCCAATAAGGAGCGAATCAGATCCGCGCGAGTGTGGCTGGCAGTGACTCCAATCCAGCCACCGCGCGCCGATGCGTCCAGGTGCGGAGTGCGCTCGCCCATAAGGTAGGGCAGCCAAAACAGGCCGCGCGAACCTGGGGGCGCAAGGGCGGCTTCGGCCGTGAGTTCGTCGTAACTATTCGCCGGCGCGAGCGTCTTTCGGAACCACTGGAAGCTGAGGCCCGCGCCCTGAGTCACTCCCATCACGTGCCAGGCCCCGGGAACCGCGTGACAAAATGTGTGGACGCGCCCGGCAGGGTCGTACACAGGGGATTGGGTGAAGGCAAACACCACTCCCGAGGTTCCGATGGTGCAGGAAACCATTCCCGGCTCGACGATCCCGTTGCCGATGGCGCTCGCGGCCTGATCGCCGGCCCCAGCCACCACCGGCGTGCCCTCCTTCAACCCTGTTGCCTGCGCTCCGCTCCGAGAAACCCTTGCCGAAACGCAACTCGATTCGGCCACGGAAGGAAGAATCGAACGGTCCAGGCCAATGATATCGATGATCCGGTCCGACCAGCGGCGGTTGACGACGTCAAACAGCCCGGCTCCGGAAGCGTCCGAGACATCCGAAGCAAACTCGCCGGTGAGCCGGAACCGTACATAGTCCTTGGGAAGCAGAATTTTGTGAACGCGGCTGAAGTGAGCCGGCTCGTGGTCGCGCACCCACAATAGCTTGGGAAGAGTAAAGCCGGTGAGCATGGGATTGGCGGTGGCGGCCAACACCGTCTCCTTGCCCGCGAGTTGGTTGATGGCATCCACCTGTGCCTGGCTGCGCTGATCGCACCAGATCAGCGCGGGACGGATGACTTCATCCGCGGCGTCAAGCAAAGCGAGGCCGTGCATCTGACCGGAAAGGCCGATAGCGGCGATTTCCTCGCCAGATGCATTCGCCAGGGCCATAACCCCACGAATCGCTTTTTGCGCCGCATCCCACCAGTTCTCGGGCCGCTGTTCGGCCCAAAGCGGCTGCTGCATGAGGATCTCTTCGTGGGGCGCGGTGAAGGCATGCCGTACTTTGCCGCGGTCGTCGGTAAGCAGCGCGCGGGTGCCGCCCGTTCCGATATCGATGCCGAGATAGTACATGGATCTTCTTCAGAGCGAATAAGAGCGGCCGCGATGTATGCCCAGAAGAATCTGCACCAAGCGATGCGCGATGAGTTCGTGGAGCGTGAGCAGTTCTTTGTTGGCTTCGAAGATGGCGGCTGCATCGGCGCCCGCCGGAACGCCCGCTCCGGCCTTCAGCGCGCCGGTAGCCTCGGCCAGGACGGCATCTTCCAAGACTTCGCCCGCGATCTCCCAAAGCGTAATGAATCGATCGACCGCCGAAGGAAAGCTGACCGCAAATACGCCATGATTGCTGGTGGTGCGCGGCGGCTTGTAATCAAGGTTGAACGGCCCGTTATAGCCATGCGAGCGCAGCAGCACCAGAACATTCAGCCAGTCGAGCGGGTTGACCAGGCCCACACCGATATCAACGTCGTGCTTCAGGCGGTAGCCATCATTAATATCGAAGTGCCAGAGCTTGCCGGCTACAAGTGCGCGCGCCAGCGCCGCGCGAGGCGCGCCTCCCCACATCAGTTCGTGCAGGTACTCCGGGTTGAGTCCCACCATTTCCGGATGCTGCAACAACCCGGATGAAATGAAGGCGAGCATCGCATCGCTGGTGGGCAATAGAATCTCGGCCTGCGGCTCGAAGGGCTTGGCCTCCAGGCAATGCTTCAAAACCAGCCGCTTTTTGCGCCGGGCGACTTCGATATCGTGGTTCGTCGCGGCATTCAGGGCGTCGGCGTACCAGCGCAGGGTTTGGGTTTCCTCGATTGCGCCCTGCACATAGTAGCCGAGAGTACCCGGCCAGTAAACGGTAAACTGCGCTCCTAACTCGTGAGCGATGTCGACCGTATTGCGTACGCGAAAGGCGGCATATTCGCGGATCTCGGGGGCCTCGGCGGCGGGGCTGGCGGCGAATACTTCGTGATAGAAAGTCTCGGTGGTAACCATCGAGCATCGCACGCCGTGCCGGGAGAGAGTGGTCTTGATGCGCTCCAGGATCTCCTGCTGGCCTTCTTTGCCGAGTTGTTCGGTGGGGATGACGTCGGTATCGTGCGTGCACCAGTAGCCGATCCCAATTTTGGCGTACTGGCAAATCACCTCATCGAAATCGATGGCCGCGCGCGTGGGGGCGTGGAACAACGCTTGGCCGCGGTAGGCGGCCGCCCACTGCGGACCGGTAATGAAATACTGGCGCCGAGTCTCGGGACTGTATGCGCCGCCGCATGCGTTGGTGAGGCGCTCGACAAGCGCCTGCTGCTCGGAAACAGGAACCGGATTCGTCATTTCAATTCGCGTCCTTCGGTGATCCTTCCACTTGCAATTGGCGTGTGAGAACTCCCATGGCTACGGTCCCGGGCTGCCGGCCGCCAACAGAAATTTCATAAACGCCGGGCTGAATGATTCGCTTTCCATCGGAGGCCACGGCCGCCAGGTCGCGCGCTCGCAACTGGAACTGCACCGTCTTACGTTCGGCCACGCGCAAGGCGACACGGTGGAAGCCGGCGAGCGAGCGAATTGGCCCCTCATAGGCGGGAGTTTTTACGTAGAGTTGCACCACCTCTTCGCCGGGCCTGTTCCCGCTGTTTTCCACTTCCACCGACACAGTCACATCCCGGCCGACCTCCGCCTTGGGGGGAATCGCCAGATTGCGATACGAAAAAGTGGTGTAGCTCAGGCCATAGCCGAACGGAAACAGCGGCTCCCCCGTGAAATAGCGGTAGGTTCGTCCTTTCAGGCTGTAGTCCGTAAAGGGCGGCAACTGGTCGGCGGATTGATAGAACGTCACCGGCAGCCGTCCCGCCGGGTTGTAGTCGCCAAAAAGAACATCGGCGATCGCAGTGCCGGCTGCCTGGCCGGGATACCAGGCTTCTACCATGGCTGGAACGTGGTCGCGGGCCCAGTTAACGGCCAGCGCGCTGCCATTCAAAAGAACCAATACCACCGGTTTGCCCACCGCCGCTACCTTGGCCAACAGTTCCTCCTGCACACGCGGCAAGCCGAGTTGCACACGATCGCCTCCCTGGAACCCCTCCACTTCGACCGGCATCTCCTCCCCTTCCAACCTGGCTGAGAGCCCCAAAACCATCACGACCGCATCAGCTTGGCGCGCGGCAGCCAGTGCTTGCTCGTCGAGGCCCGTTTCCGGCGGAGCCCAAACCAGGCGAACAGCGCCATCATTCGCAAACTTGTGAAACTCGATGCGAATGCGGTAGAGTTTGCCGGCATCGAGGTGCACAGGTTTGTAACGGAGAGCGTTTTCGCCGACGCTGGTGCTCTCAACCAGTAACTTTTCGTCCAGGAACAGGGCGACCGAATTGGTGGCATCCAGGCCCAGTTGATAGGTACCGCTGACCGGCGCGGAAAGATAGCCGATCCAGCGAACGCCGAAGTCGTCGTCATGCATATCCGGACGAGGAGCGCCGTCCCACCAGTTGAAATTCACTTGGGGGTCGATACGCGTGAATACCGGTTGTAAATTGCCTGGAATTTGGCCGGTGAGTTGGCCGGATGAAGGATAAGTCAGTTCCCGCGGCCGGTGCAAGCGGCCATCGAAGTTGGCGGAATTGAAATATTGGCCCGTCAGGCCGTTCTGCCGATCAGTACCATCGGTGGTAAATAACGCGGCGGAAGGAACCGGCCGAAGAGTGGGTACGTTCGCGGCGAGGGCGCTTCCCGGTGCGTAGAGGACGCGCGTTCCCGATCCGGATTTGCGCCCAAATCCCGACGCAAGCTTGCGCCGAATGCCTTCCAGCGGAGTCACCGGCGCGGAGGGAATGCCGTTGTAATTGGCAAGGAGGACCGTGGGATCGTCGGCGTTCGGTCCGATTACCGCA
>CAZKVF010000459.1:0-13037 GCA_964556085.1 uncultured Solibacteraceae bacterium | reverse complement strand
GAGCGAGCTCGTCGAGTCGAACGTGCGCCTGGTGGTGAAGATCGCGAAGCGCTTCCGCCACGTGGGGCTCGAGCTGCTCGACCTGATCCAGGAGGGGAACATCGGCCTGATGCGCGCGGCGGACAAGTTCGAATACCGCCGCGGATATAAGTTTTCCACCTACGCTACGTGGTGGATTCGCCAGGCGATTACCCGGGCCATTGCCGATCAGTCGCGAACCATCCGAATTCCCGTTCACATGAACGAGAGCATGAACAAGTTTCTGCGCGCCACTCGTGAACTGGAAAAAGAACTGGGCCGAACTCCTACAAACGAAGAAATTGGGCGCCGGATGGACATTCCGGTGGAAAAGGTCCAGAAGCTGAAGACCATCTCCCGCGATCCCGTTTCCCTAGAAACGCCCGTCGGCCGGGATGGCGAGTCCGCCCTCGGCGATCTGATTGAGGACCGCTGGGTTGGTTCGCCGGTCGATGCGGTGATTGAGTCCAATGTTCGCGACGAGACGGCCGGTATCCTCAAGACGCTTTCGCCCAAAGAGGAGAAAGTGATCCGGATGCGGTTCGGCATTGGCTGTGAACGGGAGCACACGCTGGAAGAAATCGGCCAGGAATTCGACGTCACTAGGGAACGCATCCGTCAGATCGAGGCCAAGGCCTTGCGACAGCTGCGCGCCCCCGAGCGGGCACGCCGCCTCCGGGCACTCATGGCCGCCCGATAGCCTCGCATAAATCTTGGTGCGTCAGGCTCTTTCGCTGCCAAGGGATTTGAATTAATCGAGGGTGTGGTAGGAAATTCACACGCACTTTCAAGCCCTCCCTGAAAATCAAACACTTAATGTCTTGGCGACCGAATTGCTCTGGTCTGCTGGCGAGGAGGGCACCAAGGAATGGCTATTACCAAAATCACAAAAGGCGGACTGGCGTGTATGACAGTTTCGGTAGCCCTTCTTTGGGGATGCCTGATTAGCGAGCGCTACGTGGTCCAACAGGCGGGAATGGAACGCGCGCGGGCCCTCTACAACCTGGAACGCCTGCGGCAGGGACGACAACCGCAACCAGTGTCGGCCCCGCGACCCCTTCTTCCACATCGGCTTACGGCCGACTTGGGCTGAGCCGGACCTGCAGAACGGCAGATATACAATTCAAATTGTGGCCAAAATTGCGCCCAGGACACCAAGCCGTCGATGTGGCTCGGTCGTTAGTCGAAGATTTCCGTTCTGCCGCGTGTTTGCGGTAGCCGCTGCTATTCTCCTGATGCTCGACGGATGTACCCGTAACACCCCAGCCGATTTCGGTAAGCTATCGGACGAATTCGTTTATACCTCGCTCTCCTTTTCGCCATCCGGCGCCACCGCTGCGGGCCTGCACGAATATAACAATCAAAAACTCGACGATCTATTAGACGACTTCACGCCGGCGGCCCTCGACAGGCAGCGCCAATTCTACAGCGGCTTCCGGCAGCATCTGAACGGGTTTAAAGGCGAGAGTCTGCCGGCACAGGAGCGGGCCGACCTCGCCATTCTCCAGGACGAGATATCGCTCGCGCTCCTCGATCTCAACTCCATACACATGCCGCTGCACAACCCGACAGTCTACGTCGAGAGTCTCGGCAACGCGCTGTTCAGCCCTTACGTGCTTGAATACGCTCCGAAACCGGCGCGCATCGCCAGCATCATTGCGCGTCTCCAGAAGGTTCCTCAATTCCTGGACCAGGCGAGCGCCAATCTGCTTTCATCCCCGGAGATCTGGACCAAGGTAGCGACTGAAGAGAACGAAGGAAACATCGCCCTGGTGGACAAGACGATTCGCGCCGAGGTCCCGGCCGACCAGCGCGCCGCGTACGATCAAGCCGCTCGCGCGGCGCTCGATGCCATGGCAAGATTCCAGGGCTACCTGAAGAAGAGCCTTTCCGCGCGGGCCAACTGGGATTGGCACCTGGGGCGGGATAACTACGACCCAAAGTTCCGCTACGTTCTGGAGACCGGAATGGACGTCGATACCGTGCTGGCGAATGCCGAAGGGGACCTGCCGCGCGTCCGGGCTCGGATGCTCCAATTGGCTTTACCGCTTCACAGCACTATGTTTGCGGGCCATGGCGGCCACGCCAATCTCTCCGGCGCCGATCGGGAAAATGCCGTGATCGGCGAGGTGCTCGACAAAATCGCAGCGCGTCATGCCACGCCCGAATCTTACATGGCCGAGGCCCGCATGGATCTGGATGAGGCGCGTGCCTTCGTCAAAGAGAAAGGCCTTCTGACGCTGCCCGCGCGATCCAATCTGCAGGTGATTCCGACGCCAGAGTTCATGCGCGGCATTTACTCCGTAGGCGGCTTCTCGCCCGCTCCCACTCTCGAACCGCAGCTCGGAGCATTCTATTGGGTAACGCCAATTCCGGCCGAATGGCCCAAGGAGCGCGCCGAATCGAAACTGCGCGAGTACAACTTCTATAAGCTCAAGCTCCTGACCATACACGAGGCTATTCCAGGCCATTACGTCCAGGGGGAATTCGCCAACGACGTACAACCGAAAAGCCGGCGCGTGTTGCGCTCCATTTTCGGCAACGGCCCGTACGTGGAAGGATGGGCACAATACGCCACACAGATGATGCTCGACGAGGGATTCCTGAACCATTCACCGGAGCTGGCGCTGACGTTTGCCAAAGAAGAACTGCGCGTCATCGCCAACGCCATTATTGATATCCGTCTTCATACGCGAAACATGACCGACCAGGAAGCTCTCGATCTGATGGAGAAAATGACTTTCCAGGAGAGCGAAGAGGCGAACGGCAAGCTGCAACGCGCAAAACTATCTTCGTGCCAGCTGCCCACCTACTTCGTCGGGTGGCGCGGCTGGCTGGGTGTTCGCGAACAATACCGGCAAGGCCGGGGGGCGTTTTACAGTCTGCAGAAATTCAACGACAAAGCCCTCGAGCAGGGGGCGGTGCCGCTCACCATGCTGGGGCAGCTTCTCGAGAGTCAGTAACCAGAAGGCAGGCTGACCGTCTATAATCTGGTAAGCGAGGGATGCTAGAGAACAAGAACGTCAATGCCCTGCCGGCGCAGCCGGACGCGGGGGATACAGCGGAAGTAACCACACGGAGCGTTTCGGCAGTACCGCCGCCGGCCGCGACCTTCTGGGGCGCTCTCTCCTGGTTTCGGGATCTCGTCTTTTCGGTGGTGATTGCCGTAATCCTGATCGTGTTTATCTATCAGCCGGTTAAGGTGGAAGGCACGAGCATGATGCCCACACTCACCGATCAGGAGCGCATCTTCATCAACAAATTCACCTACCACTACGGGCTGGGAGGCATCGAGCGCGGGGACATGGTGGTGTTCAAGTACCCCCTAGACCAATCCAAATCGTACATCAAGCGCATCGTGGGCATTCCAGGTGATTTGATCAAGATCGTAGACGGGCAGGTCTTCCGGAACGGCACGGCGCTGGCGGAAACCTACGTACCCGAGGAATATCGCGACCACCAATCGTGGGGCCCTCAAGAGGTGCCCCCGGACGAGTATTTTGTCCTGGGAGACCATCGCAGTTCCTCGAACGACAGTCGCGCCTGGGGATTCGTTGAAAAGAAATTCATTTACGGCAAAGCCGTGTTTGTTTACTGGCCGCTCGAAAAACTAGGGCGCCTGCGGTAATCCCCTGCCCTCCGTTAGCTCCGGAGCTTCATCGGGACACTTCGCTCACCGGCGGAAAATCCACAAAATCAACGAAAGCACAAGGCTGGCGAGTAGACAAGTCACCAGAGGAAAGTAGAAGGTGGTGTTCTTACCGTGAATGTAGATATCCCCCGGCAGCCGGCCGATACGGAAGGGCAACCTTCCGGCGAAAGTGACCAGAACACCGAGCGCGACGAGCAGCAGACCCGCCGTGACCAGCATTCGTCCCAGTCCCATAATTCGAGTATAGAGCGCATGCGTTGATGGCCACGCGGCGGGATCTTTTTGAAATTCACGGCGAAGGGCGAACCGTTTACGATCCTCAAGCCATCCTGAGAGAGTACTGAGATGCCTGACCGAACTCCCAGCGGCCCATCCGATTACCTGGCCGCGGAAAGAACCTTTTTGGCCTGGATCCGAACGGGTCTGGCGCTGATGGGCTTTGGATTCGTGGTGGCTCGTTTCGGTTTGTTTCTCCAGGCATTGCAAAGCGGCCAATCGAGTGACCCGGCGCGTCCATACGGGCCTTCATTCTGGTTCGGCACGGGCCTAATTCTGTTGGGCGTTGCCGTCAACGTGTCCTGTACCTGGAACCACATTCGCCTGGTTCATGAGTTGGAGCGCGGAGGACCCACGATTCACCGTCCATCCCGGTTGGCAGTAGTCGTCGCAATGATTCTGGCAGCGCTCGGCCTCGCAATGGCGGTCTATCTGATTTCCGTGCGCGAGCCGCGTTCTCCAGATCCTCAAATAAGAAAGGAGCACTCCATGACACCAAAGCCAGAAACGGGAATCGTCACGATTTCCAGCAATCACTCGGTAGACGAGACAGTTAATCGGATCGAGAAGACACTCGCGGCAAACGGGGTAAAGCTGTTTGCCGTGGTGGACCACAGCGGTGAAGCCGAAAGGGCGGGTCTGCACATGCCGAATACGAAGCTGCTAATCTTCGGGAATCCGAAAGCCGGCACTCCGCTGATGATTGCGGCGCCTAGTATTGCCATCGATTTGCCGCTCAAGCTGCTGGTGGCAGAAGACTCCGCCGGCAAAGTATCGATTTCATACAACGCACCGGCCTTCCTTCAATCACGGCATCATTTGCCCGAGGAATTGTCCCGTGCCTTGGGTGCCACAGGCGTGGATATGTTGGCAGCCAAGGCTGGCGAGTAAGTGGCTGACATTAGGGACGAAGTGGAAGGATATGATTTTCGGCGGGTCTCGGTCACTGCCCTGGTACCGGCTTTTGCGCGCGGCGAATACACGAGCATTCCCTGGGCGAAGGAGATGCTCGCGGTTCTGCGTGACCGGGGCGCCACTTTGCCCGCTGGTCCTTGGTCGGAGTATGACGCGCGCGGCTACGCTTCCCTGTTCGAAGCACGTTTTCGCGCCGTGAGCCGGCTTCTCGAGGAGAGAGCCGCGACTCAGGTACTCGAACTTGCCGCGGGGCTTTCTCCGCGCGGGATCGAACTCGCCCAGCGAGGCGTCGTGTACGTGGAGGCCGATCTGCCGGAATCGACAACCTTGAAGCGTGAGCTTGTCACCGCTATTCTCGGGACCGTCCCCCAAAACTTGCACCTCTGTGCCGCCAGCGCAATCGATCGGACGCAACTTCTAGCATGCTGCTCTCCATTCGTTACCGCGCGTCCGGTCGCCGTTACTACCGA
Organism: uncultured Solibacteraceae bacterium; assembly: GCA_964556085.1. Taxonomy (GTDB): domain Bacteria; phylum Acidobacteriota; class Terriglobia; order Bryobacterales; family Bryobacteraceae; genus PSRJ01. Next base: position 7,706 of record CAZKVF010000459.1, on the reverse strand, counting down.
AGGGCTGCTCCGTTACTTGACATTCGAGGAGAAGACGAATCTTGCGGCTAATGTGCACGAGATTCTGCGGCGCTATGGCGGATGGTGGATCACACCTGACATCCACCTGAGACGCTGGGCGCAGCGGCAGAGTCCAACGTATCGCCAGAGCGAGCAGGAGTTGCTAGGCCGCGATCTGGACCCGAACTATTTCGCCGATCTGGATCACGCTCAGCGATTCTTCGAAAACTGCGGATTCAGAGTGGACCCCCATCCGATCCTTGAAGGTATCCGGGACCAGATCGCGCTCCCGCAGGACGAAGAGCAGGCAGCTTATCTGAACGACCACAGGTTGTTCGTACTGACGCCATAGCGCCGTTAATGAGTTCAGATCAACAGACGGCCGCGCGGCTGGCCTCGGAAACCGCTAAACTACTCATTAAGTGTCCACTGCTCTCAACCCCCGAACCGCGGCCGCGGAACGCGAAGTGCAATTGGAACGGACGGCCTTCCGCGTCCTCGGCGCCATCAGCATCTGTCACCTGCTGAATGACATGCTGCAATCGGTCATTCCGGCGGTTTATCCGATCCTTAAGACGTCGTACCATCTGGATTTTGCTCAGGTCGGGCTGATCACACTGACCTTGCAACTCACCGCTTCACTGCTGCAGCCGCTGGTCGGCATTTATACCGATCGCCGGCCCACACCTTATTCTTTGGCGGTGGGGATGGGCTTCACTCTGATGGGCCTGGTAATGCTGGCCTCGGCCCCAACCTTCCCCGCGGTATTGCTCGCAGTGGCGCTGGTCGGCATGGGGTCGTCCGTGTTTCATCCGGAGTCTTCGCGTGTGGCCCGCATGGCTTCGGGCGGCCAGCACGGGCTGGCACAATCGCTATTTCAAGTAGGCGGCAACGCCGGTAGCGCCTTGGGTCCCCTCCTCGCGGCGTTCATTGTGCTTCCAAATGGGCAGAAGAGCATCGCGTGGTTTTCCGCGGCGGCCCTGCTCGCCATTTTGATCCTCTCGCGGGTGGGCGCATGGTATAAAGCGCGCGTGCCTGCGGTCCGCAAAGGACGCGCCCGCGCCACCGGGTCGACGCACAGCCTCTCCTCGCGGCGCATCGGGATGGCCATTGGCGTATTGATCGTGCTGATGTTTTCCAAGTTTTTCTATCTCGCGAGCATCACCAGCTACTTCACTTTTTATCTGATTTCCAAATTCCATCTTTCCGTTCGCGACGCACAACTGCATCTGTTCATCTTCCTGGGCGCGGTGGCAGCCGGCACCATCATCGGCGGTCCGGTAGGCGATCGGATCGGGCGCAAGTACGTGATCTGGTGTTCAATCCTGGGAGTGCTGCCGTTTACACTGTTGCTGCCGTATGCCAGCCTGTTCTGGACGGGCGTGCTGACGGTAATCATTGGCCTTATCCTGGCTTCCGCCTTCTCGGCGATCCTGGTGTACGCGCAGGAACTGGTCCCCGGTAAGGTAGGGACTATCTCGGGCCTTTTCTTCGGTTTCGCTTTCGGCCTGGGCGGACTCGGCGCGGCATTCCTGGGTCATCTTGCGGATCTGACCAGCATCACCTTCGTTTACCGCGTGTGCGCGTTCCTGCCGGCGCTGGGCCTCTTCACGGCGCTTTTGCCCAATGTCGAACCGCCCCGTCGGCGGGCGGTGGCGGGCTGAAGGTGACCGCAGATTAAAACAAGTAGAAGAGGGGCCGGTGATCGGAGAGGCTTGGGGGCTTTCCCGTCGCCGGTGGCAAAGACCACCGGCGCAACCGAGGGAGAGCGCCCCTCGCGGCTCGGCCTTGGGCTTACGGATTGGCTTCGAATTGTTGGGGCTTTTCCGTCGCCGGTGGCAAAGACCACCGGTGCCACCGGGGAGAGCGCTCCCCACGGTCGCGGCTCGGCCTTGGGCTTACGGATTGGCTTCGAATTGTTGGGGCGGGCCCGTCGCCGATGGCAGACCACCGGCGCCACCAGGGCGGCTAAATGGGGCAAATAAATCTGGGATCGACGTCAGCGGGTGTGTGTGGATCAGGGCGCGGCGGAAAGACCCCCACAGCCCCTTCGTGTCATTGACACCCCAAAGAAGCCGATGTTATATTGGCCCCGGCATCCTGGAGAGTCTGGCCCGTAGTTTGTTTACTTTCCGGGATAGGCACGGAGGTATAAGCATGAAGAGGAATTTCCTGACTTTTCTGGTGGGCGTTACGGCTCTCGCTTTGTCACAAGCCGGGGCGTTTGCTCACCACGGGAATACAGCTTACAGCACCACAGACCCCTATACGGTCACCGGCACCGTGGTGGAGTTTCAGTTTCTGAACCCTCACTGCATTGTCCTGCTCGACGCCAAAGACGAAAAGGGTACGGCGCAACGATGGCAGGGGGAACTGACCAGTCCTAATCATCTGATCCGGGCGGGCTGGAATTCCCAATCCCTGAAGCCTGGCGACAAGGTCACTCTGACCGGCTGGCGCGCCCGCAGCGGCTCGAATTCATTGTGGATCACCAAGACGGTTGTCAACGGCGAAGAGCTTAAGACAGCCCAGGGAAATTAATCAGGTTCGAAGAACCAAACAGGGGCCGAGGTTTCACAAATGCCATATCGTTTGATTGGATCGATTTTTCTGCTGGCGGCGGTGCTGGCGTTCCCATCCCTGGTGGGCGCGCAGCAGTCGGCCAAGGCCTCTGGGGGAGGACCGGACTTGTCTGGTGTCTGGACCGCGCAGAACGGTCCTGGCGCACGGTATTTCGCTTACACGTTTTCCGCGCAGGAACCCTCGATGACGCCATGGGCCGAAGAACGGTTCAAGCTCAATAAGCCGTCGTTTGGTCCGCGCGCGGTGGAGGATTCCAACGATCCGGTCAATCCAACCACCGTCAACGCCATGGGCTGCTTCCCGCCGGGCGTGCCGCGTGTGTACCTTCAGCCTTTTCCCATGGAGATCATCCAGATGCCGGGCCGCGTGCTGGAGATCTTCGAATTCAGCCACTTGGTCCGCCAGATTTGGACCGATGGCCGCAAACACAACACCGACCTTGGCCCCACCTGGATGGGCGATTCGATCGGCACGTGGGAAGATGACACGCTGGTGGTGGATACGATCGGCTTCAACGACAAAACGTGGCTCGACCGCGGCGGGCATCCGCACAGCGACCAGTTGCACGTGACAGAGCGCATCCGTCGCACGGATGCAAATACCTTGCAGATCGCGGTTACCATGGAAGATCCGAAGGCTTACACCAAGCCATGGGGAGGAACCATGACCTTCGGGTTGCGGCCGAAGTGGAATATCAGCGAGATGATCTGCGAAGACAACGTCAACTTCGACTCTTTCCTCAAAAACGAAGTGAAGAAATAGGCCGCTTCTCTCCGCCATTTACGCAGTTATATTCGGGAGGTTCCATGAGAAATTTAGCCGCCGTTCCGGCGCTTGGCGCGCTGTTCATTTTGGCCACTGGAGCGCAGGCTCCGCCGCAGTCGCGCCCGTCGTGGGCCTTCCTGACTCCCGACAAGGAACAGCCGAAGGTCGAGGAGAGGTCTGGCGGAGTGAAAATCCCGGGCAGCGCCAAAGAGTACACCGAAAAACAGATCGATGATCTGGCCAATCCGCCCGATTGGTTCCCCGAGGAGCATGGCGCAGTTCCCAAGGTGGTGCAGGGCGGCCCGGGATCGAGCGCGCTTGCCTGCGGCTCCTGCCATCTGATGGCGGGACACGGCCATCCAGAGTCGGCTGACCTGGTGGGGCTCCCGGTCGAGTACGTGGTGCGCCAGATGGCGGATTTCAAAAACGGCACGCGCATCGACCCGGCCCGCATGAACGCGATTGCCAAAGTCACATCCGAGGAGGATTCGCGCAAGGCGGCGGAGTGGTTCGCCTCGTTGAAACCATCGGTTTGGGTGAAGGTCATGGAGGCGGATACGGTTCCCAAGAGCTACGTCAGCACCAAGGGACGAATGCGCCTGCCGCTGCCTTCCGGCGGGAGCGAGCCGTTGGGAAAACGCATCATCGAATTGCCGCAAGACCCGGCCAGAGCTACCAGCCGCGATCCGCATTCGGGGTTTGTGGCCTACGTACCGCCAGGCAGCATCGCCAAAGGCGAGGCACTGGTCAAGAGCGGCGGCTCAGGCAGGACAGTCGCGTGCTCCATCTGCCATGGCGACGATCTCAAGGGCTTGGGCGACGTGCCGCGCATTGCGGGACTGCATCCGGTCTACATTGTGCGGCAACTGTACGCGTTTCAGGGGCCGGATTACAGCGGGACCTCGGCAGCGCTGATGAAAAAGGTCGTATCGAAGCTTACCGAGGATGACATGATCGCGATCGCCGCCTACGCGGCATCGCTGGCGCCGTAGATTCCTCTCGCAGTTTCGGCTAAAAGCACCGGTGGCAAAGACCGCCAGCGCTCCCAGGAAGCTCAGCCTTCCGACACCAAATGCTTCATGGCCCAGTCCTGAAACACAGGCGTGCGACCACCGCGCGGACCACCGGCGTTGGACGCCTGGTTGTGGCCAGTACCTTCCACCATCTCGCGCTTGGCGTTGGTAGCGGCGTTGTAAAGCCGGAATGCGCCCTGCGGATCCATGATGCGGTCGTCCTTACTGTAGCCGATCAACATGGGGCATTCGATGCGCTGCGCGCGGCCTTCCAGCGTGTAATCGGCCAGCTTCTTGCGGGCGTCCGCCAAGTCGCGCGCACCGATGATCCAGCGGACCCGTTCCTGGATGGGCGGATAGTAGTCGAAGATATCCTGCTGCAGGCAGAAAGAGCCGCTGCTCATCATCGCCGCCCGGATGCGGCCATCGCCGCTAGCGGCGCGGGGCGTGCCGTAGCCGCCCATGCTGATGGCCTGCATTCCGATGCGGTTGGCATCTACATCCGGCCGCGTGACCAGGTAGTCGATTATGGCTTTGGCGATGCGCTCGGTGTCCGGGGGCAGGTGCAGGTCCTTTAGCCGCAGTGCAGCTCCCTGTCCGGGGAAATCCATGGCGAAATAGGCCATGCCCCGAGCAATGTAGGATCCCCCGTTCTGGATGGTGGCCTCCGCCATGGTATCCGCGCCCTGAAAGGCGATGACCACCGGGAAGCGCCTGGCCGCCGGACCGTTCGGTTTGCGGAAATATCCGTCGAGCATCTGCCCCTCGTAATTCACCTGGACGCGTTCGAAGTTGGGACGGGTCAACTCCCAGGCTTTGTCGAAAGTGGCACGCATTTTCTTGTAGCTAGGCAGCATTCGCGAGTCGGTTACGGGTTGGGGCCAGCACGCCTCGCGGTAGAAATTGGAAGCGCGCAGGTAATATTCGTTCGCGGTAACCTTGAGTCCCTGGCCAGCCAACTTCTCGGCCACCTGCTCGTTTTTCTCGGCGACGCGCGTCCACTCCGTCACCCAGGAATCCAGGTTGAAAGGCTTCATCCGCTGAGCCACTTCGAGCTGATCTGCGTCGCTGGTATAAATCGAGGCAGTGAGGCGGATTTCCAACTGGCCGCCGCCAGGCAGGCCCTTCCCCGGATAGAGTTCCGACTCCGCGCGGCCGCCCACGGCGCCGAGAGTTCCGCTATCCGGTCCGGCGTCCTGCGCGAATGCGTGTGAAGCCACAACCTGGGAAAGGGGTGCCAGACCCGCGGCCGCCAGTAAACCTCTTCTGCTGATTCCGGGAAACTTGCGCATCGTGATCTCCTCGCTCGAAGCCACATTACGCCACGCGCCCGTTGCGAGTCAAGCAGCCGGGTCGTTCTTTGTGGCAACTTGCACGGGCTCGCCCGGCGGCGATAAGATGGCTCCACTCCTCGCGAAAGGAAGATCGCATGTGGGTATTCCGAATCATTTGCTTGCTGGCAGTAGCCGGCGCGCTGGTCGCCCAGCACGGGTATAACTCCGCCGATATCGAGAATGGCGGGCGGCTGTATCTCGCCAACTGCACGGTGTGCCACGGGCCGGAAGGCGACCAGATACCGGGCGTCGATCTAGGCCACGGCAAATTCCGCCGTGCGACGGACGATGAGGATATCGAACAGATCATCGTCAAAGGCATTCCGGGAACCGGTATGCCTTCGCACGACTTCACCGAGCAGCAGGCGGAAAGCATCGTAGCTTACCTGCGCTCCCTGGCGACGGCCGGCCGCGGTACACTGCCGGGGGGCAATACCGCGCGCGGTAAAGTCATTTTCGAAGGCAAGGGCGAGTGCCTCAAGTGCCATATAGTCAGAGGAAACGGCTCGCGCCTGGGACCCGACTTGACCGAGATCGGCCTGGTGCGCAGAACCGCCCAGTTGGAAGAATCCCTCGTAGACCCCAATGCCGAGATTCTTCCGGAGAACCGCACGATTCACGTGGTCACCAAGAGCGGCGAGCAGATTACCGGCCGGCTGCTGAACGTGGACACCCTTTCGCTCCTGCTTCTGGATTCAAAAGAGCAGTTGCGTCATTTCCTCAAATCGGAGCTGAGTTCGTACTCGTTGGTAAAGGAGTCGCCGATGCCCTCTTACAAAGGCAAGCTGAGCAACCAGGAATTGGCGGACGTGGTCAGTTATCTCTCTTCTCTGAAAGGCGTGGGGGGCTTATGAGGCTATCTTTTCTGACAAGCGCCGCAGGAGTGATATTGGCGGCCGCGCCGCTTCCGGCACAAGTGACATTCGATCGCATTCTGAATGCGGCCCGCGAGCCTCAAAACTGGCTGACTTACTCGGGAACGATGCTCAGCCAACGTCATAGCCCGCTCACCCAGATCACGCCCGACAACGTGAAGGACCTGCAACTGGCATGGGCGTTTCAGGCGCGGTCGCTCGAAAAGTTCGAGGCCACGCCGCTCGTGGTCGATGGCGTGCTTTATACGGTGCAGGCGCCCAACGACGTGGTGGCGCTCGATGCCGCCACCGGCCGCACGTATTGGGCCTATTCCTACACTCCCTCGCCTAAGGCACGGCCATGCTGCGGACGCATCAATCGGGGCGTCGCCGTTCTTGGCGACCGCTTGTTCATGGGAACCATCGACGCGCGCCTGATCGCGCTCGACGCCAAAACCGGCAAGCCGGTGTGGAACGTGGAAGTGGCCAAGCCCGAGTCGGGTTACGCGCTGACGCATGCGCCGCTCGTGGTGAAAGACAAAGTCATCGTGGGCACCGCCGGCGGCGAATACGGCATCCGGGGATTTATCGCGGCTTACGACGTGAAGACCGGGAAAGAGGTGTGGCGCTTCCACAACATCCCCGAGCCGGGCGAACCCGGCCATGAGACCTGGGCCGGCGATTCGTGGAAGTATGGCGGCGGCTCGGTGTGGGTCACCGGTTCGTATGATTCCGACTTGAACCTGACCTACTGGGGTATCGGCAATCCGGGCCCCGATTGGAACGGCGATAATCGCAAGGGCGACAACCTCTATACCGATTCGGTGGTGGCGCTCGACGCGGATACCGGCAAGCTGAAATGGTATTTCCAATTCTCGCCCCACGACGAGTTCGATTACGATTCCGTGCAGGTTCCCGTGCTGGTGGACATGGAGTGGCAAGGCCGGCAGCGCAAGGTGATGCTTTGGGCCAACCGTAACGGCTACTTCTACGTGCTCGATCGCGCTAACGGCCAGTTCATGTTGGGCAAGCCCTTCGTGAAGGTGACGTGGGCTACGGGTCTGGACGAACGCGGCCGGCCCATGAAAGCTCCCACCGCGGCCTCCAGCCCGGAGGGCGTCCTGATTTATCCCGGCAACCAGGGCGGCACCAACTGG
>CAZKVF010000458.1:0-16199 GCA_964556085.1 uncultured Solibacteraceae bacterium | reverse complement strand
AAAACATCACCGTATCCGCCGGCGCGGCAATCTCGTGTACTGGGATCCCCGAGGCGGCCGATGCATTAAAGATTCGCGCTCCGTCCAGGTGGACCTTCAGGCCGCGCTCGTGCGCGCCTTGGCAGATCTCGCGGACGGTTGCCATCGGGTAGACCGTCCCGCCCGCCATGTTATGAGTATTCTCAATGGTGATTACGCCTGTGGGAGCCCAGTGCGGCCCCAGCGGGCGGATTTCGCGCCGCACCTGGTCCCAATCGAGAATGCCGCGGGCGCCTGGAATGGTGCGCGCAACGCAGCCGCAAAACCATCCCATCATCGCCAGTTCGTAATTGAATACGTGCGAGCGCGCATCGCAGATGACTTCCTGCCCGTGGTCGGTGTGCAGCTTAATGCCGATGGTGTTGCCCATCGTGCCCGTGGGCACGAATAGGGCCGCCTCCTTGCCTGTGACGCCGGCGGCCACCTGCTCCAGGCGGTTCACCGACGGATCCTCGCCGTAGACGTCGTCGCCCACCTCGGCTTCCATCATGGCGCGACGCATGGCCGGAGTGGGCCGCGTGACCGTGTCGCTTCGCAGATCGATCATGGCAAAAGAAACTCCTGAAACACTTCGTTGGAAAGCAGCACGCCGCGCCCGCTCAGCCGGAGCCGGCCGCCTGCGCGTTCCAGCAAGCCACCGTCGAGGAAGCGGCGAATGGGCGCTTCGTAGCGCCGCCACTCCGCGGCCTCGGGCTCGATCCCTTCGAGAAGCCGGAGACCCACGAAAAACCGCTCTTCCTCCGGGCGCGCTGGCGTTGACTCCACCGGGCAGCCGTGCAGGTAATCGCGAACGGTCTCCGGATTGCGCCGCCGTACTTGACCATCGAACGAATGCGCGTCTGCCCCGAAGCCTACATACGGTTCCAACCGCCAGTATTTCAGGTTGTGGCGCGATTCGAACCCGGGCCGGGCGAAGTTGGAAATCTCGTAGCGCGCGATCCCCAGGCGACCCAGGCGTTCCACTGCGGTCTCATAGAAGGTGGCGGTCTCTTCTTCCCCGGGGGCGTCGGCCGCGCCGTAGCGCGTGCCTCCCAGAAGCATCTCCTTTCCCAGGCGGCTATCCTCATCCACTTCCAGCATGTAGACCGAGACGTGCGGTGGGTTGAGCCGCTCGATCCGGTCGAGCGATTCCGCCCAGCTTGCCGTGGTCTGTCCCGGTAAGCCGGCGATGAGGTCCAGGTTCAGATTATCAATGCCGCACTCGTGCAAGAGGCGCATCTCGCGTTCGACGGTCTGCGCGGTGTGCCTGCGGCCGGTCCGTCGGATTTCATCCTCGACGAAGGACTGCACACCCAAGCTGACGCGCGTGATCCCGGAATCCTTCCAGGCGCGCGCCCGCGCCTCGGTCACAGTGCCCGGCGCGGCCTCGATCGTGGCTTCCAGCCAGGGCCTCCCTGGCACGTGCTCTAGCAGAGCGGCTAGATCTTCAGGCGGCAGCATGCTCGGCGTGCCGCCGCCCAAGTAGACCGTCTCCGGCGTCCATTCCCAATGGTGGCCCCGCAACTCGGCGGCGACCGCGGCAAGATACTGGCGCGCCTGTTCGGCCGGGAACACGCCCGAAGCGAAGTTGCAGTACGTGCACTTCTGCGCGCAGAAGGGATACGAAACGTAGACGCCGGCCACTGCAACCATGATAGCTGGCTACTCGTTTCCGCTCCTGAGCCTGGTTGTAAGCTGGTTATTTGCACTCGCTGGATCTTTCGCGCGCTGCGGCAGCTTTCGGAGCGGCAGTCGCCGCCGGACTGGTCAACTCGGTTGCTTTCGGCGGCACGCTCATCACCTTTCCTACGCTGATCTGGCTAGGTCTCAACTCGATCACTGCCAATGCCACCAGCACGATCGCTATCTGGCCGGGGACAGTGGCCAGTTCGGTGGCCTATCGCCGCGAACTTGGCGGTCTCGAAAAACGGCTCTTCGCCCTAGTGATTCCCAGCCTGGCCGGCGGCCTTGCGGGCGCTTGGTTGCTGCGCTTCACTCCTCCGGAGGTGTTCGACCGGCTGGTACCCTACCTCATTCTGTTCGCGACGCTCTTATTCCTGGTGCAGGAGCCGGTGCAGCGCTACCTTAAAACCCCCAGCGATGGGTCGCACGAGTCCACCAGGTGGCTGCTGGGCGCGGCGGCTTTCCAGTTTCTGGTGGCGGTTTACGGCGGCTACTTCGGCGCAGGGATTGGCATTCTCATGCTGGCGGCATTCGGCATTATCGGTCTCACCAAAGTGCACCAGATGCTGGGCCTGAAGGTCCTGCTCGGCGGCTCGATCAATGTGGTGGCCGTCATTTACTTCATCTGGTACCGCATGGTGTACTGGCCCTATGCCATCGTCATGATCGTTGGGTCGCTGGCCGGAGGATATGGCGGTGCGGGGCTGGGGCGCCGTTTGGGTGGATCCGCGATACGCGGCATCGTGATCGTGCTGGGATTCGCGCTTGCGCTTCTGTTCTTTATCCGGCGATAGCTTCCACCGGGAGTCCCGCATTGGCGAGCGCGTGTTCCACTTCGGCTGGCCGCAGGCGGGTGGCATCGTACTCCACGGTGAGCCCATCGAGCGAAGGACTCACCTGGATCTTTTGGATTCCGTAGATGGAGTAGGTATCGGAGATTCGCGAGAGCAGCGTGTCATCGAGGGGTTTCTGCAACCGGAAGCGCATTTGTACTTTGGTCATAAGCGAACCTATAGTGTCGCAGAAAAGTGGGCAGACCTTCCGGCCTGCCGCCGGGCTTCGGCCCGGCGCGCCGCCCCACATGCAACCGCGGCGCTATGATGCAATTGTGGGCGCCCATTAGCCCGAATCACCCGCTACGCCGGCTCTTTACCGATTTGGTGGGTCGCGAGCTGGGCCCGGACCGGGACATCACGGGTTACGTAGCCGATTTGCTTGTCGACTTCACGCATGTGGATCGGCTTTACGGGATCCGCAACTCCAGAGGGAACCGCCTCGAAGAGGTGGGCGAGATGCTTCTCGAATCCAATCCGCTGCTCGACGCGCGATCGTTCGAACACGAGCGCGAAGTGCGTAAGCATGTCGGCGACTTCACCTTGTTCCTCACAGGCATGTTTCCCGAGTATGTGGCAGCGTTGCCGCGCCGGGGTCTCCGGCTCGATAGCGTGATCGACTACGTGAAGGCCGGCAAAGAATCGTATCGGGTTGTCGCGGCCTTCGATCAGTTTGAATACCACCGGGTCGCGCCCCTGTTCCGCCGTTTATCAGAGCAGTTCGAGTTCTGCGTGTTTGGCCTTAACCAGGTGAAGAGCCGCCTGGCGGCAGTCCGGCAGGAGCATTACGAGGCGTGGCAAAGAGAACTGCTAGGGTGAGTTCGCGCTAAAATCCTGATCCAGGCATGCCTGATCTCGAAGTTCCCGTATTAATTGTGGGCGGTAGCCTGGTGGGCTTGTCCTCCGCGCTCCTGCAGATCTGGATCGAGAGGAAGGGTCATTCGAGGTCCACGCTCGACCTGTTGGGCACGGGTTTTACTCTGCTCGCCGGTCCGCGCGGGGCGGCGTGGTGCACAAGCGCCTCCCTCGCCGCATCTCAATCGGGAGTCCGGCTCGACGCCTATATCCTCGAGGCTGAGCGCTTTCCAGAAAGCTATGGGATTTCATCTTCGGGCGCGGTTCTCGTCCGTCCCGATGGCGTCATCGGATGGCGCGCTGCCGGAGACGAGGGATCCGCTGCCACGATCTCCCACATTCTCTCCACGCTCCTCTGCCGATAACTTACTCGTACCGCAGCGCTTCCGTTGGATTCAGCCGCGCCGCCCGCTTCGCTGGCAGGACGCCGAACACCAGGCCGACGGTGCATGAAACCCCAAACGCCACGGCGATGGCCGCCACGGAGATCGGAATCCTGACGTCGGCGACCGCCGTTATGGTCAGCGGAATCGCCACTCCCACCAGGATTCCCACGATGCCGCCCGTCAGGCTCACGATGGTGGCTTCCGTAAGGAACTGAATGAGGATGTCGCGTGGCGAGGCGCCCACAGCCAGACGCAAGCCGATCTCGCGGGTCCGCTCCGTCACCGTCACGAGCATGATATTCATGATCCCGATTCCGGAGATCACCAACGTGATGGCCGAAACCAGCACCAGCACCGCCGAAAGAATCAGCGAGATATTCTTGACGGCATTCAGGATCGCGGTGAGCGTGTCCACATGATAACGAGCGCCCGGGCGGTGGCGCGCTTCCAAAATCTCCTGCACCCGCATAGCCACGCGATCAACGTTCTGCGAAGATCGCACCTGCACGTACATGGGGTCGATTCGTTCCCGCGGCGTGAAATACTTCAGCACTGTAATGGGGATGAGAATCGTGTCCCGCTCCACCTCGGATTGGCCGAAGGTCTCGACCTTTTCATGAAACGTACCGATCACGGTGAACCGCAGGCCGAAGAGCTTGATCTCCTGACCGACGGCGGCATTGCGACTGCCGTATAAGCGCTCTGCGAGCTTATCTGTCAGTAGGGCAACTTTGCTGCGGAGGGAAACGTCGCTATCATCCATAAAGCGCCCGGAGCTGGAAACGATATTGCGCACGTATTGATAGGCCGCGTCTGTTCCGATCACTTTGACATCCTGCTCTTTGCCGGCGATCAGCATGCGGTCGAAGTTGGTCATGACGCCGGTGGCCGCGACGATGTCCGCCGAGAGTTCCTGGCGCATGGCATCCACGTCGGCCAGTTTCACGTAATCTGCGTCGGCGATGGCCGTATCCGGCCCGGCGGTAGCGTAGTAGGCGAAGATGATATTGGAACCGACGCCTTCCACCTGCTCAATGATGTAATCGCGGCTGGTGAGGGAAATGGTGACAACCAGGATCACGGACGCTGTGCCGATCACCATGCCTAAGCCGGTGAGCAGCGAACGGACGGGGTTGGAGCGCAGCGCCTGAACGCTGAACCGGAACGCCTCGCCTAGGAACATGGGTTTTTGGACTTGAGATCTACTACTGCCGAATTTGGCCCTTAACTGCCTTCAATTTGTTGTAGCAGTTTTCGGGCGGCGGTTTTGGGCGGGTCTTCAGGGGTGACGTTTGAGTTAAGGTAGCGCTTTAATAAATCCTTTGCAACATCCAGATTTCTATGAGACTTGACGTATGTCTCAGCGCGCGCATACAGGAGTTTCGGCGCTCCCGGAGCGATTTCCGCCGCCCGCGCAAAGCTTTGCTCGGCCTCCTGGAACCGTCCTTCCTTTGAAAGGAACCGGGCAAGGTCGATCAGCCTGCCCACCTGCATGGGCGCCATTTCGACGGCGCGCCGCAAATGCTCTTCCGCATTGCGCGGCTCCTTGTGTTTTTCGTCAATTCGGGATTGGGCCCACTGGCCCTCGGCGGGATTTACGCTGGTGATCTGCGCTACCGTGGCCTTGGCTTTATCCATGCCTCCGCCGAGAAAGCCGGGCGCCTCCAGGTAGTACTCCAGCAAGTCGTTGAGAGCATCGATGTTGTGGGGATCGAGAGCAACGGCCCTTTCAAAATACTGGCGCGACTTGGATGCCAGGCCAACGGCAGAAACCGGATTGGCGACCTCGGCCCGTCGGCCGTAAGCGCGCGCCAGCCACATGACATAATCGGAGTTATTTGGTTCCGCGGCTACCGCCTTTTCGAGTACTTCCGTGGCCTTTTTATACTCCCCGATCATGAGGTAATTCTGGCCCATAAGTCCGTAGGCCCGGGCGTCTTTTTGGGGAATCGTTTTCAAAACCTTGAGCGATTCCTCGTATTTCGTCTGATCGTAAAGCTTTTGAGCTTGCTCCCAGTCCGCCGCGCCGCCGCAACCGGCGGCCAGGCAAATTAATAAGAACGCTCTCACCCGCGTACCCTATATATGTGATTACTCTTCGCAACTCCCGGTTTCAACTTCATAATTTCTCACCCAATAATGCAGTAAGCCGCTGGTACCCCGACCGGCTGACAGGTAGTTGCTTACCATCGTTTAAAACCGCGACCTTGGTGTCCTTCGTGTAAGGCTCCATCTTGACGACGCGGTCCAGGTTGACGATGTATGACCGGTGGATGCGAATAAACTGCCGCGGATCCAGCGATTCCTCCAGGCTCCCGATGGTCTGTTGCTTCAAATACGTTTTTCCGTTGGAGACAAGACTTATGTAGTCATCCTGCGCCTCGGCGAAATCCAGTCTGGCCACGGGGATGATGTGCACGCGCGCGCCGTCCTTTACAACGATTCGTTCCAGGTATCCCGGAGCACGTGCTGTAGCCGCCAGGAGCGCGGCGGGTGGTGTATTCTCGCCGAGCCGGTTCTCCGCCAGCGCCAGGGCCGCTTCAAATCGTTGCTTGCTGAAAGGTTTCAGCAGGTAGTCCACTGCGTGCACGTCGAATGCACGCAGGGCGTACGTATCGTAGGCGGTGACGAAGATCACGCCGACGCCCGGCCCGATCAGTTCGAGGACTTCGAAGCCATCCAGCTTGGGCATCTGCACGTCGAGGAAGATCAGGTCCGGCTTGCGCTCTGCCGCCGCTTTCACGGCTTCAAAGCCGTTGGCGCACTCCGCGATGATCTCGATATCCGGATGATCGGCCAGCATTTCGCGCAGCAGCTTTCTTGCAAGTTCTTCATCGTCTACAATCATGACGGTCATAGACTCGATTCCTTGGGGAGTTGAATTTCCACGCGGTATCTTCCTTCTCCGGCCGCTGTTCGCAGACTCGCGGCGCCGTTGTAATGCGCTTCCAGGCGCTTTCTGACCGAGACCAGTCCGAAACCGCCAGCGCGCTTCGGGCTGGCCGCTTCGGCATCAAACGAGTTCTCCACCACAACCGACACACCGCCAGTGGGATTTCGCTGAGCCGCAATCCGGATGAAGCCGGGCTCGATCAGTGGCGCGATTCCGTGAACCACGGCGTTTTCCACGAGCGGTTGCAGCAGCAGCGGCGGTACCAGATAAGCTTCGCACCCGGTCTCCACGTCTTGGCGGACCTCCAGGCGCGAACCAAACCGGATCTGCTCGATGGCCAGATAGCTGCGAACCAGGGCAATTTCTTCATTCAGTGTGATGGCGGTCTTTTCGCCCAAGCCCAGGGTGCTGCGCAGGAATCCGCCGAGCAGCACGCACATCTCTCGCGCTTGCGCAGCATCGATGGTCGTGAGCGCGCTGATCGAGTGCAGGCTGTTGAACAGAAAGTGTGGGTTCACCTGCGCCTTCAGCGCTCGTAATTCGGCTTTTCCAGCGAGCAGGCGGGCCTCCGCTTCGCGGGCCTGCGCTTCCTGCGCGGCCTCGACTGCAAGCAGAACATAAAAGATTGCTACGCCTAGCAGATAGAGCACCAGACCCATGGCGAACACCGCGGGCAGAACGGCACCAACCGGACCGCCCGGGGCAAGCAGCGCGGCGAGTCCCGCGGCCACAGCGGTCCAAATGGCGGCAGCCACCGCGGCCGAAAGGGAATGAGTAATCAGAATCCGCCGCAGCGTTTCCCTTTCGAGTGGAAGACTGCGGCAGGTGTACCAAGCCGAAGGGCAGATGAACGCGTACACGAGGCAAAGCGGCAGGGATATGCCTAAGGCCGCTGGCCAACCGAAGCGGGCCTGGAGAGCAAAGAGGAAACTCAGTGCGCATGCGATGGGCACCCATGCCAGTAAATAGAGTCCGAATCTGCCGCCACGAAGTAAGGGATGCACTAGTGCCGTTCCAACTGATTCGGGCTAGGCCCGTATAGGACGTTTGTGTAACGCATAGACGAACGAGTTGGAACGCCCCTAGTCCCTATACTGCCAGCGTCGCTCGCGCATGCGCATGCGGTGGCGGTTCCAATGGCCGGGCTCGTTGGTGACGACCACGCCGCCGAAAACGCCGGCTCCCCGGACGATGAGCCGTTTGGCCGGCACGTCGGGTGGACGCGTCTGATCGGCAAACCCGCCAAAAACGCCAGCGCCTTGCGGTACGACCTCCCAATCGCCCGGTACGATAATCTCGATGCCCCCAAAAACCGCCTCCGCCTGGATGACAGCCTCATTGCCCTTGATACCAGCGGGACGGAGGTCGAGCTGAAAGCCGCCGAACACAGCCACCACTTTCATGGTTTCGAGGTTCTGATCGGTAACCCGGCGCTGAATGTGGCTGAACACTGAGGCATGTTCTCCGCTGGCCGCTTCGAGATTTTTTACGAACCGTTCGGCCCCGGACCAGAAGCGGGTGCTGAAGTCGGTTGAATCCGCCACGCGCCGCTCGACGGCCGGCTCGCTCCGGTTCTCCAAGGCTCGTCCGAGCATCACGATGCCGGCGCCGATCAACGCCAGAGGCCAGATGACATCTCCGCGAATGTGCAAATACCCGAGGTTATTGGCCTGGAGAATCAGCCCGATCGCTAGCAGGGTGCCGCCAATGGTGCGCACCGTAAGAGAGGCTGCCTCCACCAGCAGCACAGTGCCCGCGGCCACGAGCAGGATCGGCCAGAATCGAAATACGTCACGTGCGTACACCACACCGAGCCGGTCGAGCAGGAGGATAACGCCCACGATGAGTACCACCAAGCCGCCCCAGCCGTGGTAGCGGTCGCGGTAGCCGCGAAAACGAAAAGAGGTCATTCCCGTCACCCCTGCGGATTGCCCAAAATCAAGGCCACGCCGATTCCGATTACACCAGTTGGCCAGAATTTGCTGATGGCATCGGCTGCGCTGGGATCCAGGCCAACGAATAGCGCGGCGATCCCCGCCAGGACGAACGCGATGCCGATCACCGGTGCTTGCCAGATGGATTGTCTGGTTGTTTCTTGCATTACCGCCTCCGAATTGACGCTATCACTCGCAAAATTGAGACCCATGAGGTTTTCGGCGAATGCCCGGCGGGAATCGGCGAATGACGAGCGAGTCCGGTTCGAGACTGGGGACTTACCAGCTGGTTCAAGAGATTGGCATCGCCGGCTAGAGCATGACTCAACGAGAGGTCGCCGGCGCACTCAAGGTGTACAAAGGCCGTGGCCATCGCGGTATGATCGTCCGATACGCTGACCGGCGTCGTGAAGTTTTGTTCAAACATGGATACGGCCATAAAGTTCTACCGCGACACGATGGGCCTGCCCTCGAAACTTCAGGACCACGGCGAAATCGTTGTATGGCGTCCAAGGAGGTGTTCATGAAACGTTTATGGACTGGAATCGGGCTAACCACCCTGCTGTTCGTTCCGGCGGTTGCCGATGCGCAGATACTTGTCGCCGGAGAAGGTCCGGTGGTATACGGGCACCACCATCTGAATACGACCAATATGGATGCCCAGAAGAAGTTCTTTGCCGACACGCTCGGCGGCGTCGTGGTCAGGACCGGTTCCGGTGACCGGGTGACGGAAATCATCAAGTTTCCGAATGTGTTTATCTTCTTCCGTCCGATGCAGGCGCCGACGGGCGGCTCGATCGGCACGACGGTGAACCACATCGGCTTTTCGGTTCCCGATCTCAGGCCGCTCGTGGCGAAGATAAAGGCGAACGGCTTCAAAATGATCACTGCCGGTTCGGTCGCCCCGAACGTTAAGGTGACCGATGATATCGCGGCCGCCAATCCGACGACGAACCTCGCGTTTGCGCTCGGTCCGGAGGATGTCAAAGTGGAGTTCGTCGAAGTCAAATCGCAGAAGGCTCCGATTCAGCTTCATCACATCCACTTCTTCGGCCAGATGAACACCGAGATGCAGGCGTGGTACGCAAAGACGTTCGGCGCGACCATGCTTCCGGCCAATCTGGGGTCCGCGTTCGTGCAGGATCAGCTGCCCGGCGTGTTCCTGAACTTCACGCCGTCGCCGACGCCGACCGTGGGCACGACCGGCCGCTCGATCGATCACATCGGCTTCGAGATCAAAGACCTCGAGGCGTTCACGAAGAAGCTCGAAGCTCAGGGCATCAAACTGGATCGTCCTTACACCAAGGTGCCGCAGCTTGGCATCGCGATCGCGTTCATCAAGGATCCCTGGGGAACGAATATCGAAATGACGGAAGGACTCGTCGGCTACAAGTAGCGAGATGAGAACAGCGATCCTCGCTCTGGCGGCGCTGGCGTCATGTGCCGGACTGGCATCGAGAATAGCCAGCAGATTGAATTATGCTACGCTCGACATTCCTACTGACGAAAATACATGCCATCCGCCAAGATCACCTGGACCAAAATCGATGAGGCGCCCGCACTAGCATCCTACGCACTGCTGCCTATCCTAGGAGCGTATTTGAAGGGCACAGGGGTGGAGGTCGAAACGGCCGACATCTCGCTCGCTGGGCGGATCATCGCCAACTTTCCCGACCGTCTTCGCGACGACCAGAAGATTCCCGACGAGCTGACCCGCCTGGGTCAGCTCGCGCAGACACCGGACGCCAACATCATCAAGCTTCCCAACATCAGCGCCTCGATTCCGCAATTACGGGATGCGATCGCGGAACTCCGGTCAAAATGCTACGACATCCCCGAGTATCCCGAGGAGCCATCGACGGGGGAGGAACGTGCGCTGCAGGCCCGGTATGGCGTGGTTCTGGGCTCGGCAGTGAACCCCGTATTGCGTGAAGGCAATTCGGACCGGCGTGCGGCGGCGTCGGTAAAAGCGTTCGCGCGGAAGCATCCGCACAAAGGAATGAAAGACTGGCCGAAGTCCGGTTCGGTGACGCGTGTCGCCCACATGAGCGGCAAGGACTTCTATGGCAGCGAGAAAGCCATGACGATCGGCGCCGCGACCGCTGCACGGATCGAATTCGAGGACGCTGCCGGCGTGGTGAAGGTGTTGAAGCAGAAACTGCCGCTGCTCGAAGGTGAGGTCCTCGACTGCGCCGTGATGAACGTGGCCGCGTTGCGAAGATTCTATGCGGAGCAAATGGCCGCGGCTAAAGCCGGCAACGCACTGCTGTCGCTGCACCTGAAATGCACGATGATGAAAATCTCTGACCCGATCATGTTCGGGCACTGTGTGTCGGTTTATTTCGCCGATGCCCTCGAGAAGCACGCCGGCGTCATCGCTGAGATCGGCGGCAACGTCAACAACGGACTGGCCGACGTCCTGGGCAAGCTCGACCGCCTTCCAGCCGGGAAGAGAGCCGAGATTGAAGCCGATATCCGCGCCTGTTATGACAAAGGTCCCGGCCTGGCGATGGTCGATTCCCGCGTGGGCAAGACCAACCTCCATGTCCCCAACGATGTGATCGTCGACGCATCGATGCCAGTTATCATCCGCGACGGCGGCAAGATGTGGAACAAAGACGACCAACTGCAGGACACCGTCGCCATGATTCCGGACCGCTGCTACGCCACTATCTATCAGGCCGTGATTGACGACTGCAAGAAGCACGGGCAGTTCGACCCGGCGGCAATGGGCAGCGTGTCCAATGTCGGGCTTATGGCCAAGAAGGCCGAGGAGTACGGCTCGCACGACAAGACGTTTACGGCGCCGGGCAACGGCGTGTTTCGCATCGTTGAGGCGAGCGGCAGGACTCTGCTAGAACAGAAGGTCGAGCGCGGCGACATCTTCCGAGCCTGTCAGACGAAAGACGACGCCGTACGCGATTGGGTAAAGCTGGGCGTGACGCGAGCACGAGCAACCGGCGCACCGGCCGTGTTCTGGCTCGACCCGGATCGCGGCCACGATGCGGAGATTATTAAGAAGGTGAGAACGTACTTGCCCGAACACGACATCTCGGGACTAGAGATCAAGATCAAGAAGCCCGTGGATGCTATGAAGTTCTCGCTCGAGCGAATTCGCCGCGGCGAGGACACCATTTCGGTCACGGGCAACGTTCTTCGTGACTACCTCACCGACCTGTTCCCGATTCTCGAATTGGGAACGAGCGCCCGCATGCTCTCGATCGTGCCGATGCTCGGAGGCGGTCAAATGTTCGAGACCGGAGCCGGCGGATCGGCCCCCAAGCACGTGCAGCAGTTTCTCAAAGAAGGACACCTGCGCTGGGACTCGCTTGGCGAGTATTGCGCGCTGGTGCCGTCACTGGAGTTCGTCGCGGAGAAGACTGGCAACCGGCGGGCGGCCCTACTTGCGAAAACGCTGGACGCGGCCATTGGCCAGTACCTCGAAGACTCCCGCTACCCCTCGCGTAAGGTGAACGAGATCGACAACCGCGGCTCGACGTTCTATCTCGCGCTGGCATGGTCCAAGGCGCTCGCCGCCCAGGACGAAGACGCGGAGTTGAAGCAACGCTTTGCTCGAGTAGCCGGAGCGCTGGCGGAGAACGAGCGCAAGATTGCCACGGAGTTGCTGGCTGCACAGGGTAAGCCGGTGGACATCGGGGGCTACTATCTCCCGGACGACGCCAAGTGCGCCACAGCGATGCGGCCCAGCGTTACGCTGAACGCAATCATCGAACAAATGTAGTTTGGCCCGGGCGGTTCGGATACCCATGCGTGCAGCAGGGGGCGCAGTCGACGCTGCTGCCAACGCTAGCCATGGGGCGGCAGCGGCACCAGGGCTCCGCCGCCGCGCGAACGTTGAGCGGCGGCGCACCTGACACGGCAGCAGACAGCATCGCATACAATGAGCCGCCCGCTGCGACGTGATTGCCAGCTGCGAGCTGCCGCCCTCGATGAGCGATCAGGGCGTGTGCGTAATCGCATGTTGCGCCTTGTCGAGTTCAGCGTCATGCTGGTCTGGAGGAGTGATGCTCGGTCTGCGTAGTCGACGCGAGTTCATGGCCGCATCGACCCAGGGTTTTGCAGCGGCCCTTTCTGCGGTCCAAGCGCAAGCGGCGGGCCGTCCGCTCACCTCGGCCGACGAACAATTACTCGACGATCTCTCACGCCGCTGCTTCGATTATTTCTGGGAACACTCCGATCCTCATACTGGTATAGTGCGTGATCGCGCCCGCGCTGATGGCAGGCCGCATCCACCGGAAGGCCGATATGTGGGCAGTACGGGCGCCACAGGGTTCGCACTGGCAGCTTTGTGCATCGGCGCCGAGCGTGGCTGGAGATCGCGATCCGCGGCTCGCCGTCGCACGGAGGCAGCCCTGCATTCGTATGCCGCAGGCCCAGTGGCTGACGTGCACGGTTGGTTTTATCACTTCTTGGATATCCGCTCCGGTACACGCTACGGTAACAGCGAAGTTTCCACCAGCGATTCCACTTGGCTGGTTGCCGGCGCATTAACTGCCCGCCAGTACTTTCAGGAAAGTCCCCAGATCGCCCGGTTGGCCGCTGCCATCTATGAACGAGTAGATTACCACTGGATGCTCAACCAGCATCCTTTCTTTCTCGCTCACGGTTGGACACCCGAAAATGGCTTCCTCCCGTATCGTTACGGCACGTACTGCCAACTGGCTTGCATGTACTTGCTGGGAATCGCGTCACCGGCACATGGGCTCTCTCCCGAGTGCTGGTATGCCTGGGGCCGCGAACCGTTTCACTATGGTGGCTTCGACTACTACGGAAACACGCTGTTGTGGACGTATCAATTTCCGTTCGCTTGGTGGGACTTTCAGAATCGCCGCGAATCGCGCGGCCTGCGGATCAATTGGTTTGAAAATTCCGCAACGGCCACCCACGCGCACCGTGCTTTCTGCACCGATCTTACGCGGGAGTTTCCCGGCTATTCCGACGACATCTGGGGAATTACGAGTTCCGACGGCCCGCGTGGCTATCAGACATGGGGCGGACCGCCTCGCACCGGCCGTCTGGATGGATCGGTCGTCCCCTGCGCCGTCGCGGGTTCGCTGATGTTTACTCCAGACATCTGCCTGCCCGCGTTGCACGCCATAAAAAAACGTTTTGGATCCCGCATCTATCAGCGCTATGGCTTTGCGGACGCCTTCA
This sequence comes from uncultured Solibacteraceae bacterium, assembly GCA_964556085.1. Taxonomy (GTDB): domain Bacteria; phylum Acidobacteriota; class Terriglobia; order Bryobacterales; family Bryobacteraceae; genus PSRJ01. Next base: position 2,422 of record CAZKVF010000458.1, on the reverse strand, counting down.
ACCCAAACACAGGCTGGCAGGCGGACGACGTCATCGGTATCGATGTGGGGATCACTCTGCTGAGTACGGAGAACCTGCGAACCCGCAACATCTGGAAGTGGTTTATGGCGAATCCGGAAGCGCCCCGGGCATTTGCGCTGGCTGGCATCCAACCCGCCTGAACGCCCGCCGCCGCGGTTGCCTCGGAGGCGTGGCGCCCGCTGCATGGCGCCCTTTGGACTACTCGTGCTACTACGTGTTTCGGCTGTCGGCACCTCAACAGGTCACGTGAAGAATTGCGTTGGTGTCGCGAGGATGCCGCTTCAGTTCCTTTATTGCATTTGCTGTGGGCAGAATCGCTAACTTGATTTTTCTCTGCTCGGCCTCCCGCTTCACCTGGTCCATCACCGGCAATGCGCCGCCCCCGGTACCGATCACCAACCGTTTGCAGTGCCAGGGGATTTCCTCCGCGACGGATAGCGGCGTGTGTCCAAATTCCTCGCGAAACCGTTTCGATGCCTTCTTCTTCCGCTTGCGAACCGCACCACGGTCGATGATGACGTCGTGCGTGTAGGTGACGCCGTCGATGCGGATTGATCCGAAGGAGAACGCCTCGAAATTCATGGGGACCTCCGAGCCAATTATACCGTCGACCCTGATCGCAACGTATGAATCTGGAGGAGTATACTCGAATCGCGAACGGAGTGTATTCCATGCTCGTACACGGCAAATATCTTTGCGACGTCGCGGACATGCAGGCTTCCCTCCTGGCGGTTGACGGGGATGACGAAGAAGATGAAGAGGATGAGGATGGAGAGTCGCACGACGACGAGGATCAGGAAGACGAGGAGGAGGAAGAAACGGTTTGGACAAGTCCTCAGCGTCAATTCAGGTAAATGGAATCTAATGTGAGCCGGCGTGAGGTAAGGTTATGATTCTTTGCGATTGGTGTGGGCAGGCTAAGGAATGTCTGCGGAAGGAGATCGACGACAGCGAGTTCGACATCTGCGCGGACTGCTGGCGTCCGATAGAGGAAAAACTCAAGGGCAAGGGACGGCCAAAGCGAAGGCGAGACATGGTGTTTCTGCCGCCGCAAACGGCCGCGGAACGAGAGCCCGCTGAACCAAAAAGGCCACTCGGGCCACCGAAGATTTTTGGCAGGTTGGATTATACCAATTGGAGTAACCAGTCAGGCGATTTTGCCAACGTCGGCGGTGCTGAGATGTAAGATTTGCTGATGCGGCCGGACGGCTACACCCGAATCGATTGGGTAGCCGCGCTCGCTTCCGTACACCGTTGTATAATGCCTGTGCGGTCGGGTTTCGGATGCGTCTCCTGCCAATTGTCGGTGGCCTGTGCTGGTGTTGCTTGCTGGCCTTGGGCCAAACTGAATCCGGCTCCATTGCGGGTTCCGTTTTCGACGCGGCGCACGCACCGGCGGCGGGTGTTAGTGTTGAAAGCAGGAATACCGAAACCGGAACTGACTACAAGGCCGTAAGCTCGGCCGTGGGCGAATACACCCTTGCGCAACTGCCGCCCGGAAGGTACGACATCTTCGTGATCAACTCCAAGTACCGACCTTTTGTGCATAGGGGCGTGGTGATTACCGCGGGCCAGTCGGCACACCTGGAGATTCAGCTCTCATCGAATGCCGCTCTACTGAGCACACTCGGAGAAATGCCGGCGTTAGCTGAACTTCTTTCTAAAAGGCCGCCGCCTCCGCCAGGGCCTGCGCCCAAACTTCGGGATGGGAAGCCGGATTTCTCCGGTATTTGGCTGGTATCTCCCTCGCCGCCTGGGGGAGCGTCGCGACAACCGGATCTGCTGCCGTGGGCACAAGCTTTATACCGCGAACGGCTACTGAACGACTATAAAGACAAGCCTTCCGCCCGATGCCTGCCGGAACTCCCGGGATTCCTGGCTCGCTGGCCTCTCAAAATTGTCCAGACTCCGAAGCTCATGGTGATACTCAGAAGCGACGATGTAATCTCCGCCCATCAGGTGTACCTGGATGGACGCGGCTTCCCGAAGGATCTGGAATCAACGTGGCAGGGATATTCGATTGGCAAATGGGAAGGCGACACGCTGGTCATCGATACGGCGGGGTTGAATGATAAGACATGGCTGAATATGTTCCCCCATACCGGCAAGCTACGTATTACGGAGCGGTTGCGGCGGCCGGATCTGGGTCATCTCGAAGTGGAAACCACATACGATGATCCAGAAAGCTTTAAAACGCCGTTCCAGACCAAAATCGTGAATGTCTTCGCTCCCGATGAGGAAGTCGAGGAGTACGTTTGCGCGGAGAATAATCAATACCGCGAGCACGTGAGCACCAACTAGCCGGGCACGCGTTCGGGAGGAGAGGAAACCCAGTGAGATACGAAGTGCATGTTTTGATCCTATCTCTGGCGATGCTGCTCTCGCGCTCGTCCGCATACGC
>CAZKVF010000457.1:0-6111 GCA_964556085.1 uncultured Solibacteraceae bacterium | reverse complement strand
ACGGCCATTTCGCCGCACAGGATAAACGCTGTCGTGCGGGTGAACAGCCCGAGGAAAATCAGCGTCCCGCCCACGACCTCCAGCGGACCCGCGAATCCGCGCATCGTTCCGAAATTGTGATCGATCCTTCCGCCCGCAAAGCCCCAAATCTTTTCGGCTCCGTGCTGGAAAAATAAAAGCCCGATGGCCATGCGCAGCAGGCTGCGCAGATAAGGCGTCCATTTGGCGGCGGTTTCCGGCGCGCTCATATGCGATCCTTTCGCGGCTGTTATTCTATACGAAACCGCCGTGCAGCGCCCGCTCCGAGCCGCGATCCTGCTTTTGCCGACTCTGTTTGCCCTTACTTTTTCGCCGCCGCTTCTAACGCTTCCTGGTGCCGCGCGCCGCGCAATACATCGCCCAGCGCGTAGTTGCCTTCATGGCAGGCATATTCATAGATCGGCTTGGTCGTGACTGGCCAGGTATACTCGCCGGTCCAGGGTTTGTCCCAGGTATCCGGATCCTCGATCGTGAAGCGATAGAGCAGGGTTTTATCGTCGACGCGGGTGAAGCGCTCGATCACATGCAGCTTCTCCGTCGCATTACGGAACCGCGTCTTATCGTTGAAATTGGTGGTGTCGACGACGAGCGTGTCGCCTTCCCAGTGTCCCACCGAGTCTCCCATCCAGCGGCGGATGTTATTGGGAAGATGCTGCGCGTTCATGCGAATGATGCGGGCGTCGTGCACCATCTCGGTCAGGATCATGATTGAGTCCGGTGTCTGAACGATCTGATGCAGATCGTTGTAGAAGTAATCCGGCAAAGCCGGCGGACCAGAAGTCGAGCCGAAGCCCAGCAGGCAGCGCTCGCCGAGCGGCCGCTGCTCGGGGTTGTCGAAGGAGCCGGCCGGTTCGGTGAACTGAGTGTCCTGGTTCTCTCTCGCGTCGGAGGTCGGGGTGGCGGCGCGGGCCGCTGCCATGCGTTTTCGCGCGGTCTCGTTATAAGGAGGCACGTGGCCATCGGCCGGATCAACCACGATGGACGTGCGAATCTGACCATCCACCACGGTGAAAGTCGTGCCCTGATTCAGCCAGAAACGGTTGTAGCCACCGACGGAGCCCCCGCCCGCCCTTTCCAGATATTCGAAGAACGATTTGGGAGGAGCGGCGTTGCGAATCACGCCGCCCACAGGAGGCGCTGGGCGGTCTGCCTGAGAGGGTTTATCATCCTCGGCGCGGCGGGCGAGCTCGTATTGCCGCAAAGCCTCGGCTTTTTCTTTGGTCAGCGACGGCGGATCGCCCGGCAGCCGTTCGAGCGGCGTAATCGTGGCCAGGTCGTATGTGCCCTGCAGGTCCGGATGGCCGTCCGGGGTCCGCGGCAGTGCCGATTTTGACGGGGCCTTGGCTGCCTGCGCGCCTAACGGGACGGCCGTCAGAGTCACTAAAGCGAAGGCGATCGCCGCCACGCCGATCCACGAAAGAAATCGATTCCGCATGTTCATACCCCCTTTTTATTTTCCGAGCGGATGTTTCCGATACTGGCCGTAAAGCAGTTCCTCAACAAATTCCGCACACTTGAAATCCAGGAGCTGCGCATTCTTTTCCTGGCGCCGGTACAGCGGCATGCTGATTTTCCAGGGTCGCGTGAATACGTCCGGATCTTCAATCGTCGCTTCGTAGTCCATCGTCACCGGGCTGGTGCGCGTGTACCGCTCCACCACGTGCAGCTTGTCACTATGAAAATTGCCGGAGCGGTCGAACCAGCTCTGGTCGTTCAAAGACTTCACATCGACTACCAGTGTGTCCCCCTCCCAACGCCCCACCGACTGACCCATCCAGGAGTCGGCCGGGGCGGGTCCCGGATCTTTGAGATAGATATTCCGGACCGCGCCTGCGTACTCGTACACGAAAGTGATAGCGCTGGCGCTCTGGACGACCTGGAACGGATACGGCATGTAAGTGGCGCGCGGAACGCCAGGCAAATAGCACTTGATTTCCGGATCGCGGTTCAGCCAGTCCTGCTGGTTCTGTTTCTTTTTGGCGAGAGCTTCCGGCTTATAGGGAATCTCTCCTCCTTCCACCACGCCCATGCCCGGAGGCACCGCGCCGACCGCGCCGAGCGCTAGCACCGGCGCCGCCGGAACCGGTCCATACGGACCGGGGCGAAGCGCCAGAGCGGGACGCGCGGTGTGGGCTTCGAGATCGTAGTTGGCCTCATTGAGCGTCTGCCAGATTCCGTTCAAATCGGCCTTGCCGCCTGGGCCGCGTGGGGCCCGGTAGGTCTGCGCGTCGAGCGGCAGACCTGTTAAGAGGACTACCGAAGTCAGAGTACAGAATACAAAATAGGGGCGGCGCCAAACTGGGGCGCTGTGTTTAAAGGCGGTTTTCAAACGCATTCCGGGAATTACGGTTGTCATTTTATCAAAGCTGATTCACACGCTACTTCCGAACTGCGCCGCGCGCCGCTCGCGGCTGAACGAGGTCACAATCGCACACAGCAGGAAGACGGTGCAGCTTGTGGCTGACATCGCCACCGCATAACTGGCGTGTTTGGCGAGCACGGCCTGGATGTATGGCAGCGTTCCGCCCACCAGCGCGCCGCACTGGTATCCGAAACCCGGGAGGAAGCCGCGGACGGAATCGGGCGACAACTCCGAGAGATGGGCCGGAATTACTCCCCAGGCGCCCTGCACCATGAACTGCATCAGGAATGCCCCCCCGATCAGTAGAGCGATGGAGGGCGAGAATGCCCACATCGGAATCATCAGCACGGCGGCGAGCAGTGCCGTAACCATGGCACGGCGGCGGCCAAAGCGGTCGGAGAAGAGGCCGAAAAGAGTCCCGCCAATGATCGCTCCCACCATCGAAATGGCCGTAATCACGGCGCGCTGCTTGGCCTCGAAATGCCATTGGCGTTCTAGAAACGTCGGGTACAAATCCTGTGTGCCATGCGAAACGAAGTTAAACGAACTCATCAGCAGCAAGAGGAAAAGAAACAGTTTCCAATGGGACAGGATGCCTCGGAACAGGTGCCCCCAGGTCTCATGACGCGTTTTGACCCAGACCTCCGATTCCTTCACACGGAATTGGACGAATATCGCCAGCAGCGCCGGCAGGCCGCCGATGAAGAACAGAGGCCTCCAGCCGAGCTTGTCAAAGAGAAAGAAGAAACAAGCGGCGGCCAGAATGTTTCCAGTGGCGTAGCCCTGCTGGAGAAAACCCGAGAGCAGGCCGCGCCAGCGGGGCGCCACTTTCTCCATGGCCAGCGAGGCGCCCACGCCCCATTGGCCGCCCATGCCGATGCCGAAGAGCGCGCGCAACATCATGAAGGTGGCGTAATTCGGCGCAAGGCCCGAGAGGACCTCGACCACGGAGTAGAAGACCAGGTTGAGCATGAGCGGCATGCGCCGGCCGTAGCGATCGGCCAGTAAGCCGAAAACGAAAGCACCCACGGGGCGGAAGGCCAGGGTGATGGTGATGGCCAGCGTCATCGCACTATCGGTCTGGCCAAACTCTTTCCCGATCGCGGTGAGACAAAACACCACCAGGAAATAATCGAAGGCGTCGAGGGTCCAGCCTAGATAACTTGCGACTAGGGCTGAAACATGATCGCCGGCCGCCTTGGTTGCGGCAGCCGCAGCGGCCGCTTGATTGGTGTCTCGTCTTACCGGTGTCATTCTTTGGCCGCCCAATGCAGGCCGATTCCGCCTAGTATAAAACTCCGCGCCCGCACATGGGGGTATCCGATCGCCCGCAGCAGCGCGGAGAACTCTTCGATCGAAAGAAAGCAGCGTAACGATCGCGGAATGTAAGTGTACACGCTGGGCCGGCGATGCAAAAATGTCCCCCAGAACGCGCCTTGCGTGTACAGATAGCTAAGATACAAAGCTCGCAGCAGCGGCCGTGCAGGCAGGAAAAAATCCAGGGTCACAAGTATACCACCCGGTCGCGTCACGCGCCCGATTTCCTTGAGCGCGGCGTGCAAATTGCCGAAGTTGCGCAGGCCATAGCCGACGAATACGCAATCGAAGCAGTGGTCGGGAAAGGGGAGTTGTTCGGCGCCGGCACAGACGCAGTGGCGGACGCCGCGTGCGCCTGCCAGGCGCAACATGCGCTCGGTTAGATCGACGGCAAAGGTTTTAGCCTTGGGGCGGTGCTTGGCGATGAGGAGTGAAAAGTCCCCGGTTCCCGAGGCCAGGTCCAGGACGGTGGCCCGCTCGGGCAGGGCCGCCCAGTCCACGCCGGCGCGTTTCCAGTGGCGGTCCATGCCGTAAGAGAATGCGCGCGTTATGAAGTCGTACCGTGGCGCGACTGTGTGGAACATGTCGCGCATCAGGCGCGGATTCCGGCGTTCGGCGGGCAGGACTCTCACTCGCAGCCGAATTGTAGCAGAGTGGGCAGGCTTTTAGCGTGCGGACCTGATTTACCCTCTCGCCGGCTGGCTCTTTGCTTTTACTGGCGAACCCGCAGCCCAGAGCCGGCCGACGCTGAATGAGGGCCTACTATGAATCGCGTTGGCCGGCCTGAATCGGCGGCTTATGAACGCCGGAACGACCGGGCATTGCTGGCGCGCGGCTGCTCGGCCACGGCGCCTGCGCTCGAACTGCGCCCCGGAGGAGGCGCCACCGAAGTGTCGACCATCTCCATCATGGCGTACACGGGCATGTCCTCCTGCTCACGAAAGAACATGAGCCGGGTGGAAAGGGCATCGAAATCCACCCGCACGAAATCACCGCCCCGAACCTGATCGGTAGCGATCAGGTTCGAGAGCGGATTCACCAGGAGGCGATCGATGGCGCGTTTCAAATGGCGCGCGCCGTACTTCATATCGGTACCCTCGGCCAGAAGAAACTCTTTGGCGTGATCGGTTAGGGAGAACACGAATGGTGAAGCATTGACACCGTCGAACACGCGCTGCTGTACCATGTTCAACTCGAGGTCCAGGATCTGCCGCAATTGCGTTTCGCCCAGCGGCCGAAAGACCACCGTCTTGTCGATCCGGTTCATGAATTCCGGAGTGAACTTCCGCCGCGCTGCCTCGGTGCCCGCTCGCGTGACTTTATCTTGCAGCGCCGCGTCAATAGTACCGTTGCTGCACTGCGCGCGCTCGGCTTCCCGTGCGGCGAAGCCGAGTTTGGGCGCCAGGATGCCATTCATTTCCGCTGCCCCGAGATTGCTGGTCATGAAGATCATGGAGCGCGAGAAATCCACCCGGCGGTTATCGCCCAGTGTCAGCGTGGCTTTATCCAAAATGCCCAGTAAGAGATTCCAAAGGGCATCGCTGGCCTTTTCGATTTCGTCGAAGAGGACAAAACTCACTTTCAGACGCTCCGTTTGGTATTGGTTCAGCATCTCCTGGCTTAACAGTGGGTGCGTTTCCCGATGGCCCAGATATCCCGGAGGGGAGCCGATCAATTTGGCGATTTCGTGGCTGTGTTGGAATTCGGCGCAGTCGATTTTGATTACAGCTTTGGGATCGCCCACCAAGCTCTCGGCGGTCGCTTCCACGAGCCGCGTCTTACCAGAGCCTGTGGGGCCCAGGAACAGAAGGTTGGCCAGCGGACGTCCTGGAGCGGACATACCAGCGAGATACGTTTGATACATAATGGTGACCTGCTGTATTGCCTCGGTCTGGCCCACAATTAACCTGTGCAAGTCCGCATATAGTTTTGCCGCTTCTTGACCAGTTTGTGATGGATCCAGCTCCTGATGTAATCCCTTCCTACTCTCTTTTCCCCACTTCATTTCTAATCCCATGGCGGTCATATATCAGCTTCCACTCCTTAGTACGTGTTTACAGAGCTTTTGGCTCTGAATGAGAGAAGACGAAATTGTTTGCTTCCGATCTCAAAATACGACCTGGGCTTCAGTTGGATGATGCGTCCGGACGCATCAGACCCGACGAACAAGCCGAGAATACTGTTGGGGGGGACACGAGGTTGTCGATGGTGCCGAAAGCCCCCGCGCCCTGGGCGATCTCGTTGACGGGATTGTCAAAATCCGGGTGTTTGAAGAGGTTGAACAACGGGAAGCCCACACCGAGCTTGGCCGCTTCCCAGCGGGGAATCTTAAAGTCCGTCATGATTGACGAGTCGGTGTCGAAGTATCCAGGACCGCGGAATTGGTTGCGAGT
>CAZKVF010000456.1:0-6815 GCA_964556085.1 uncultured Solibacteraceae bacterium | reverse complement strand
CTCGAATCGTGGATCTGTTGAGCCACCCGGAGCGTGCCGCCGCTATGGGCCAGGCGGCGCAAAGTAAGGTGGCGGAATGTTTTTCGACAGAGCGGATGGTGGAAAACATCGTTCGCGAATACGACCGTCTGCTCGCGGCCTGTGGCCAGTTTTCATATGCCGTACCAGCAGCGATCGCGGAATTGTGATCGCAACCGTTGCGATGGCGGCGATACGAGCAACCATATGAAAAGCGCAGGGTGTCTCGCAGAACAGATGCTGACCGACACTGATAGTCAGCCAGCCTACTATCCCATCGTGCTCGACTTCGAGTATTACGTCCTGGATCATGGCTGCATTGTAGCCGCCGGAACGGGCAAAACGGCCAAAATCAGCAGCCAGGCCGTCGTATTCGAAACCGCCTCGAACTTCGCTTCTGGAACCGTCCTCCAAATGATCCTGAGGTGGCCGGTCTTATACCAAGGCAAAGAAGCGCTCAGGTGGATCGTGCAAGGTACAGTCGCCGGCCGAACCAGTTGCGGGACGGCATTGATGATCGAGCACGAACGCCTCGTTCGGCCGGCGCACGATCAGGCAGCGCCGGAGCCGCAAGCGCAGTAGGGTCGCGCCTTAGATCAGCAGTCGTTTCAGTAAGCAATTCGCGGCAAGGAGCAATTGGCATATGCCAGTAAGTATCGAAACCAGGGCGCCCGCGGGCGAAATCATTTCCGGAGGACCGGAAGTGCTGGAAGCGCTGGCAGCCGAATGGCGGCAGCTCTGCAAAGAGGGTGTGTCGAGTCCCGATCCCTTCTGCAGGCCGGAGTGGAGCATCGCATATGCTCGCGCTTATGAGGTGAAGCAAGAGATTCTCGCCGTTACGGCTCGTGTGAATGGCCGGCTGCGCGCGGTGCTGCCGCTGGTTCGGCAGCACGGGTTCATGTGGGGTGTTCCGGTGAGGATAATGCGCCGGGCCGTAGCCGAAGACACGCCCCGGTTTGACGCGGCGGTCGGGGACGGTCCCGAAGCCGGCGCGGTTGTGCAAGCTTTGTGGCGCTCTTTGCGCGACGATCCCAACTGGGACGTGATCGAGCTGGCCAGGGTACCTGAATCGGCCAGCCTCTGGTCGTTAATGGCCGAAGCGGAAAAGGATGGCTCTCCGACCGGATACCGGCATTCGTTCCGGACACCGATTGTTTCCCTTAGCGATTTGCCGGATGGCCGAGAAGACCCCTGGCTGGCGCGGACGTCGCCCCATTTTCGGGGCGAATTGCGGAGAAAGACACGGCGCCTCGAGAAGCAGGGTCAGTTGCGAATGGAACGGTATGACCGCGCCACCCCCGAGATTCTCGAACGATATTACGAATTGGAGAGCTCGTCGTGGAAAGGTGATGAAGGCTGCGCAGTCATTTCCGACAGCCAACGGCTGCGGTACTACAACGAAATAGCCCGCACGGCAGAATGCTCCGGGTATCTGTCCATCTTCTTTCTTACCCTGGATGATCGCCCGATCGCCGGGGTGTTTGGGATGACTTACGGCAGGAAGTGCTATTCAGTGCGCTGCGCATTCGACCCCGCCTTCAGCCAGTACTCGGCCGGACATATCGTGGTGAATATGTTACTACGCGACTGCGCAGCGCGGAAGCTAGCCGAGTATGACTTCCTCGGGGAGACTCACGAGTGGAAGCGCTATTGGGCGCCCCAAACCGTCGAGCACGGATTCTGCTACATCTTCCGGCGGGGGCTCATGGGCCGTGCGCTCCATGCCATGAAATTCCGCGCGGTTCCACTGGGGCGAAAGTTGTTTCGGCGGCCCCTGCCAGAGTATTAAGCCAGCCAATCGCTACAGCGGAAACCCCAAAAAATTGAAATCAGGTATTTATGACGAGCAGCATCGAAACCGCAAGAGCTGTTGGCGAAGCAATCTCCGGAGGGCCGGAAGTGCTGGAATCGCTGGCTCCCGAGTGGCGCCAGTTATGCGATGAAGGCCTTCTGAACCAAGACCCATTCTGCCGCCCGGAATGGAGTATCGCCTACACGAGAGCGTATGAAGTGAAGAACGTTCTGGCTATTACGGCACGGGTCGATGGCCGGTTGCGCGCGGTGCTCCCACTGGTTCGGGAGCGTGCCTCGTTGTCGGGTGTCCGCGTAAGAATGCTGCGCCGCCCGGATCTCGAAGCACCCCGCTTTGACGTCGCCCTTACTCGAGACGAGACCGAAGCCGCAGCGGCAGTTCGCATTTTATGGCGCTGTCTCCGCGACGATTCGAGATGGGACGTCATCGAGTTGGCACCTGTGCCGCAATCGGGGGCTCTCTGGCGGCTCATGGCTGAGGCGGACAAGGACGGATTTCCCACCGGATTTCAGCCCTGGTTTCGCACACCGATCATTCCGCTATCAGATCTGCCGGTTACGGGAGAAGATCCCTGGTTGGCGCGGACTTCTCACCAGTTCAGCCGGGAACTGCGGAGAAAGACCCGTCGCCTGCTGGAGAAAGGATGCCTGCGCCTGGAACGGTTTGAGCGCGCCACACCCGAGGTTCTCGAGCGATATTGCGAGCTCGAGCGGGCTACCTGGAAAGGCGAAATAGCCCGCGACGTTCTCTCCGATAGCCGGCGGCTACAGTATTACAACGAAATCTCGCGCGCAGCGGAGCGGAATGGGCATTTATCGATATTCTTCCTCATGCTGGATGATCACCTGATTGCAGCGAACTTCGCAATCACCTGTTGCGACCAGCTATTTGCCTTGCGATGTGCTTTCGATCCGGCCTTCAGCCCGTATTCGCCGGGACAGGTTCTGATCAACTGGGCGTTACGCGATTGCGCGGCAAGGAAGCTCTCAGGACTGGACTTTTGCGGAGAAGCTCACGACTGGAAGCTGCTCTGGACTTCGCAAACCGTGCAACACGGATACTGCTACATTTTCCGGCGCGGGCTATTCGGCCGCGCCCTGCACACCCTGAAATTTCGAGCAGTCCCGCTGGGACGCGAACTTCTTCGCCGGCCACTGTCCGTCCGCTAAATTTATGGCATTAACTATCGATCGATGCGCGGCGGCCGCCGAAGTACTCGCGGGCGGCCCGGAAGTCCTGGAGTTGCTGGCTCCCGAATGGAGCCGGTTATGCAGTGCCGGGGCGTGGAACGACGACCCATTCTGCCGGCCGGAATGGAGTATCGCATATATGCACGCCTATGAGGTGAAGCCGCGAGTGCTCGCTGTCACGGCGCGTCTCGATGGCCGCTTGAGTGCAGTGCTCCCGTTGATGCGAACGCGCAACTTGTTCTGGGGCGTTCCGGTAAGAATGCTGCGCCAGCCTGCGGACACAGCCCGGTTCGACCTGGCTCTGTCCAGCGAGGAGATTGAAGCCTCGGCGGCTATCAAGGCACTCTGGCATTGTCTGCGGGAAGACACGTCCTGGGACGTCATCGAGTTGGCCAAAGTGCCGCAATCGGCGGCGGTCTGGCGTCTCATGGCTGAAGCAGAGAGGGACGGTTTTCTCACCGCCTTCCAGCGATCGTTTCGGACACCGATCCTTTCCCTGACGGGATTCGAAGCCGGTGGCGAGGATCCCTGGCTTGCGCAGACCTCCCCGCGCTTCCGGCACGAGCTACGGCGAAAGACCCGGCGCCTCCAGGCGCAAGGGAATCTGCGGCTGGAACGATTTAATCCTGCTACGCCTGAAACCCTCGAACGATTTTACGAACTCGAGCGGTCTACCTGGAAGGGCGAGCAGGGCTGCGCCGTCCTCTCTAATCGCTGCCGGCTGCGGTATTACAACGAGATCGCCCGCGCGCTGGAGCGGCTCGGCTATCTGACGAGCTATTTTCTCACGCTCGACGATCGACTTATCGCGGGAAATATGTGTCTTGCCTGTGGCGGGAAGCTGTTTGGCTTGCGGTGCGCATTCGATCCCGATTTCAGCCCTTATTCGCCCGGCCACATTCTGATCAACTGGGTGTTGCGCGACTGTGCGGTGCGGCACATTTCCGAACTCCATTTCATGGGTCAGGCTTTCGACTACAAGTTGCAGTGGACCTCGCATACGGTGGAGCACGGTTACTGTTACATCTTCCGGCGAGGGCTGTTTGGCCGTGCTCTACATGGCTTGAAATTCTGGGCGGTCCCGCTGGGACGTAAACTCTTTCATAAGCCGCTACCGGATTGGTAGATCGGAAGGTTGCGGAACCAAAGTGCACTGGGAAGGAACTATAGTTGTATGGCCCGGAGCCTATGCTGCCTGTTTCAGCCATTATTCCCACTTATAACCGCGCGCGCACTATCGAGCGTGCCGTGCGGTCCGCTCTCGCTGCCATTGCGCAGGGCGACGAGATCCTGGTCGTGGACGACGGATCCAACGATCAAACGGATCGAGTTTTAAAGCCTTACGCTCATTTGATCCGTTACATCCGTACAGAAAACCGAGGGGCGGGAGCGGCGCGCAACCGCGGAGTGGCCGAAGCTCGCAATCCCCTGGTTGCCTTTCTCGACTCGGATGATGAGTGGCTACCGTGGAGACTTCGACTGACACGCAACTTTCTGGAGGCGAATCCGCAGATACTCTTCTGTTTTAGCGATCTTCGCACCGATCACGGCAACCGCGTAGTTAGCAACGCCCTCCGTTTCTGGAGACCGGCGAATGTGCTCGCTTGGGAAGATCTCCTTGGCTTTGGCGTGCCTTACTCCTCGATGTCCAAACTGCCTTCCGGATGTGACGATTTTCTGTGCTACGCCGCGAACGTCTATACGGCTGAACTTACCTGTGGCGTGGTCTGCACCATTACGCTAACAGTGCGCCGCGCGGAAGCAGGAGCGGCGCTTCACTTTCCGGAAGACGTGCCGACCTATGAAGACTGGTGGTGTTTTTCCCAACTTGCCCGCTGTGGCTTGGGTGCCTATCTGGACTACGAGACGGCCATACAATACTCTCATCGCATGCCGCGAGTGACCGACGCCAATTCATTGGAAGGCGCCAACACCCGGTTGCGTATGATCGAGCAGATCTGGGGTCAGGATGCCGCGTTTCTGGAAAAAAATCGGGCCGTATACGAAAAGGTGCTAGCAGAAGTCAAGGTGAGCCGCGTCAAGGCGCTTCTAAAAAAGGGGCGGGTCCGCGAAGCGCGGGCCGCATTAGGCGAATTGCCGGATGCGCCTGCCATCTGCCGCGCCCTGACATTGCTGCCGGGGCCATGCCTGAGGATGCTTTTCGAGATGAAGCAGCGACTGGATAGTAAGAGCTGGTGGCTAGCGCCAGGACTGGTGTGATTCGGAGGAACACGCCCGAGAAAGAGACACTGCGGCCATAGGATTTGGACGAAGATTCGTTGCGGGCGGCCGGGCTACGGGGTCAAATCCCCGCGGACCTTTCGCCGTGCGTTAGCTTCCGTTGAACAAACCGGAAAGCGGCCGCCCAGTAGCTTAAGCCGCATCTTCGCGGGCATTGGAGCGCTGGATGGCGCCCATACCACTTTAGCGATTCGATGCTCGACTCTCTGATATCCCACGGCGCGGCAATACGTGCTCTCCGCTACCGCCGGGTGTTACGGAAGATCTTCCGAAATCTCCCCGCCGACCTCGTCCGCGAAGGCGATCGGCCGTACGGGCTTTAAGGGCCCTACGGGAAGTTCACACCACCGAAACTGCAACGCTTCCAGGCCTGGAAGAAAACCGTTGGAAACCGGCGCGGTGGTCGCGCCAGCCTCTTTCGATTCCGACGGTAGCAATCGGAAAGGCTTGTGAGGGTAGGTCCTCGGGCCAAGTGATTGAAAAAACATGGAGAAATATTTCTTGAAAATCGGGGAACAACAAAAAAGGCCAGTAGCGAGAAGCCAGAAGCCGAATCCGACTAGGGGCTTGGCGGGTCCACGGGGACCTGCGCAGACCAGCCGCCGATCGTCTGCCCCGCCTACTCTTACGGCGTGCCAGGACATGCAGGAAGCCAAAGAGCTCTGGCAGGCTATCGAAACCGAGCAGCCGGCCTGGGACTTCAACGCAAGCTGGATCTCGTTTCACACGTGGGTAGCTCATTTCGGCGAAGGCGAGGTTCCGCTACTTAAGATCATGGTGGACGGCCGGTCCGCCGGTCTGTTTCCTTCGCGCATGACGCAACGATCCGCTGCCGGTGTCAACTTCCGGGTGCTTGGCTCTCTGGGAAACCAACATTGGGGAACGGGGTACCCGATTGTCGGAAACCGGCCCGAGGCGGCAGTTCGCGCCTTGATCCTCGGACTGGCTGCCCGGCGCGACTGGGACGTGTTGGAGATAGGGCCGATGATTTCCGACTGCCCCCTGGTGCATTCACTGGAAGCTGAAGGCCAGCGGGAGAATCTGGCGCCCGTGATCTGCCACCGGGAGGAAGATTGGCGCGTGCGGATTGCGGGCACCTGGGAAGAATACTACAAAGCTCGCAGCACAAATTTGCGTAAGACCGTGGCGTGCGGCGAGCGGCGACTCGCTGCGATGGGGGAAGTCACTTTTGAAGGTTGTACCGGCGGACCAAAATTGCGGGAGCGCTTTGAGGAATTTTGCCGCCTGGAGGCGAAGGGCTGGAAAGGGCGGGACGGAACGGCGATCTCCTGTGATCAAGCGGCCCTCGAATTTCACGAGTCTCTCATGCAGTCTGCTGAGGAACGCGGTGAACTGCGCCTTTTTTTTCTGCGCATCGACGGACGGGCGGTCGCCTGCATTGAACTGATCATTCAGGCCAGGGAAGCTTTCGGAATCAAGATGGGCCGGGATGAAGCTTTTGACAAGTGCTCGCCCGGCCACATTTTGTTCAAACGTGTGCTCGAGCATTTTTTCCGAACCCGGGACGCACACACGTTCGACATGATGATCGG
>CAZKVF010000455.1:0-14946 GCA_964556085.1 uncultured Solibacteraceae bacterium | reverse complement strand
TTACTGCGCGGAATCTGGAAGCTGGTTGTCCGTTTCTTTGAAGTGGACGCGGTGTTCGGGGTCCACGGTCGCACTGTCCTATAAATTGCCTTCAGCGGCTGCTGGACGCCCGTTTCCGGTGCCCCCACACTAGCAGTACATTACTACCCCAAATCCAGTACTTCCAGTATTTTAGTCCCAGATAGCAGCCTAAAGGTAGCTCTGCGCCCAATTCGGACCGGACCTGCTAAATTTGGTGGCTGAAGAATTTCAATTTTCGGTTAAAGTAATCTTGGACGTGACTAAAACTTTCAGATCGCCCCGTGTCAGCGGTCAGACCCCCAACTTGGATCTTGCGAGTGTTCTGCTCGTGCACGGCGAACTGGCCCCGCGTCTGGCATTAAGAACCATTCTGCAGGCGGGAGGTTACGCCGTAGATGTGGCAGCCAGTACGTCGGAAGCGCTTGCCAAGCTGGATGAAGGGGTGTACGATCTGGTCCTTACGGACCAGCATTTCTCCCGAGGCCGGGCTGGGCGGGATTTGTTGGCGTATGCCCGCGTGAAGGAATACCGGCCGGCGACGGCCTTCATCACTTCCCATCAGCGGAGACGGCAATACAGCGCCGCGACCCGGAGCCAGCACATTTCCATTTATACGGAGAACCTTCCGCACCTGTTGGAGCGTGTTGCCGAACTGATCGGCGTGCGCGCCAGCCGCCGCTACCGGCCTCTGCGGCAAGCCGGTTAGGGGTGTTGTTAGTAGCCCCTCTCCTTATCAACTACATTCAATAGCGGCTCCCTTTTGCGGAAGCGCTCGAACTGCGCCACAAAGAACCGCATGGCATCGTCCTGCCAGGTTACGGTGTGGTCCGCACAATGCGGCGACAACAAAACATTCTCCAGGAGATACAATGGATGGCCTTGGGGAAGGGGCTCGTGATCGTACACGTCCAAGGCCGCGCCTTTAATACGTTTCTCGCTAAGGGCGCGAACCATGGCGCCCTCGTCTATGACGGGCCCGCGTCCCACGTTGATGACCACCGCATTCGGCTTCATGGCGGCGAATTCCGCGTCGCCGATCATGCAGCGGGTGTCGGGCGTGAGCGGAGCCGCTACTACGATGTAGTCCGACTGCTCGATCATGCGGATCCGGTCCGCGGGAGCGAAGACCTGGCTCACGAGGTTGTCCATGTTGTAGAGCAAGGGGCCCCGGCGGGTCAATCCCAGAACCCGCATGCCCATGGCGCGCACGCGGGTCGCGACCGCGCGGCCGATATCGCCGTAACCCACGATTCCCACGGTTTGCCCCGATATTTCGACTACATCGAAGGGGTCCCATTGGCCCGCCATCTGGCTGCTAACCAGGCGGCGCATGCCCTTGGCGAAATAGAGAATGGCTCCCAGGACCCACTCGCCGAGAGACTGGCTGAAAACGCCGGTGCCGTTAGTCAATACGGCGGGGCTGTGGACGAGTTCCGGAAACAGAAGATTATCGATGCCCGCCGAGCGCGTGTGCACCCAGCGCACTCTGGGCGCCATGGCCAGCGCGGCGCGCAGCAGGTCTCGCGAGAAGGCCCAGCTGAAGATTACGGTGGCGTCGGGAGCCGCGCGTTCGAAAGCCTCGGGGCTGAGTCCCACGGCTATGCCCGTTTCAGGCGGCAGTTCAGCGAGCTGGGCGAGCCTCGGCTCCGTCGGCTTGGCCAGAACCAGAATCGTTTCTTCGTCCATCAGGAGAACCGTAGCACATGTTAGACCTGTCACTGGAAGTGCTCCGCGTCGTCGAGGATGCGGCCATCGCCTCTGCCCGGACCATGGGCATGGGCGACCCTAACACTTCTGATCAGGCAGCCGTGGAATCCATGCGACGTTGCCTGGATACCATTCCGATCGATGGAACCATCGTCATCGGAGAGGGCGAGCGCGACAGCGCGCCCATGCTGTATATCGGAGAAAAGGTGGGCAGCACGAACAATAGTGCCGAACCCCTCACTGTGGACATCGCCGTCGACCCCCTGGAGGGCACGAACCTGTGCGCCACCGGCGGGGCCGGCGCCATCACCGTGCTGGCGGCCTCCGAGCACGCCGGCCTGCTCCATGCGCCCGATTGCTACATGGAGAAGATCATCGTGGGGCCGGCCTGCAAAGGCGCCGTGGACATCGACGCACCCGTCAAGCAGAATCTCAAGGCCATCGCCCGGAGGCTGATGCGCGGCGTGGACGACCTGGTGGTTGTGGTTCTCGACCGTCCCCGGCACCAGCGGCTCATTAACGACATTCGCGAAGCCGGCGCGCGCATCCGCCTCATTTCGGATGGCGATCTTTCGGCCGGAATCGCCGCCGCCGTGGCCGGCACGGGCGTGCATGCCGTCATGGGATCGGGCGGGGCGCCGGAAGGCGTGCTGACCGCCGCCGCCCTGCGCTGCCTCAACGGTGAAATTCTCGCCCGGCTCGTCATCAAGGACGAGGCGCAGAAGGAACGCATGCAGGCCATGGGTATCCGCGACGTGAAAAAGATCTACGACACACAGGAACTGGCGCCCGGCCGCAACCTGGTATTCGCCGCCTGCGGCGTCACGGACGGCAACCTGCTGCAGGGCGTGCGCTTTTCCAGCGACGGCGTGCATGCACACTCGGTGGTGATGACCTCGCATCCCGCCCGCGTCCGCTTCATCGAAACCACCCATCTGGATAACCGCCCGGATGTGAAGGTGCGGTTCCGGTAGGCCCGGAGGTTTCCAAACAGGGTACTATCAGCATTGTGGGCTTCTGGCGGAAGGAAGTGATCGAGTTCGCGCTCGACCACGAAACCCTGCGCCTCATTCGCGAGCAGCGCGAATGGATCGCCCGCGAGCCGGCTAACCCTCTGCCCTATAAGAACCTGGCGCAACTCTACCGCATTCAGGGCCGTAGGGATGAGGCGCTCGGGTTGCTGCTCGAAGCGGTACGCCTGGACGGCCGGTTTGCCGCTGCGCACGTGGAGCTGTCGCAGATTTATACAGTTCTCGACGACCTCCGAGCAGCGTGGCGGCATGCCCGCCTTGCCGAGGCGAACGGGAACTGCAACGCGGTCGAGTTGCTGGAGCGCCACGGCGTGCGCGAATAACGTCGAAAAACGCCGCAA
Organism: uncultured Solibacteraceae bacterium; assembly: GCA_964556085.1. Classification (GTDB taxonomy): domain Bacteria; phylum Acidobacteriota; class Terriglobia; order Bryobacterales; family Bryobacteraceae; genus PSRJ01. Next base: position 11,846 of record CAZKVF010000455.1, on the reverse strand, counting down.
AAATTTTGAGAACACGTTGCGATTTGATGCACCTTTTCTGTTGAATGACAGCGATCGGTGCATTTACACACGACCATATCTTAAACGCCTATATTTGTCCTTGTGCCCCGGGCTGCCGGCTTGTAAGCTTAAGGTTCGGGCGGGCTGGCGACCCGCCAATCCCACTGAGTAAACGAGCGGAGGGGAGTGTCTCTCTATGACGGACCGCAAGGACTCTGTGTGCGCACTGCTGATTGGCGAATACGACGATAGCCGGCTGCTGATCCATGAAATTTTCCGGGATTGCGGCTGGAGGCTGATCGAAGCGCGTGACCGCAAAGCGGCTTTGGAGCATCTGGATCGAGAACGGATTCACGTCGTGATCACCAACTGCGAAACTCCGGGCAGCACCTGGAGGCATTGGCTGCGCATTCTGACCCAGCGAGTCCGTCCGCCGCAATTAATCGTCACCTCCCGCAAGGCGGACGATCATTTATGGTCCGAAGTGCTCAATTGCGGGGGTTACGACGTGCTTCCCGAGCCCTTCCGCCGGGATGAAATCGAACGCGTAGTGGCTTCCGCGCGCCGCCATTATGACCCTCAGCCAGTGCGGACCATGATGGCCGGAACAGCACGATCATCCGTAGCCTAAGGGGCTGCGCCCGGCACGTCAGTCGTATCCGACGACTCCATCCCAACGTTCTCCCTTTTCGCTGCACAGACTGAACCCCTCCCAGTTCAAGCGGCTGTCGCCGCACACGCTCGGCGAACTGCGCTAACTCCTGGGTTTTTCATGATCCAGGCTGGCTCCAAGAGGGAATCCGTAACCTATACACACCGCATATAGATAAAGTTCTTGACGTTATACTAGATATTGGGGCAAGATTACGAAGTCGCCTCGCTACCGAGGTGCCAGAGAGGATACCCGATGGGCCAGCTGACCGTTGATCTGAGTGCGAAAATGGAAGCGTTGAACGTCAGGAACGCCGCTAAACCCAGAACCGGAGTTGTCTTTCCTCGGTATTTCACGGTGCGCCTCGAGGCCGGTAAAACTCCTTACGATGAGATCCAGTGGGAAACCCGCACGGCTTCCATTGGCAACGATAAGGGAGCCGTAATTTTCGAGCAGCGGGACGTCGAAGCGCCTGTGGACTGGTCGCAGACGGCAACGAACATCGTTGCCAGCAAGTACTTCCACGGAAAACTGGGATCGCCCGATCGGGAAACCAGCGTGGCGCAACTGGTCCAGCGGGTAGTGGACACCATCGCTGACTGGGGACGGAAGGACGGCTATTTTCGCACTCCGCTGGATGCGGAAAATTTCCGCAGCGAGCTGTCGCACCTGATGCTTACGCAGAAGGCCTGCTTCAATTCGCCAGTATGGTTCAACGTCGGCACGCGGGAAACCCGCGGCTATGGCTGGGTATATGACGAGGTTGCCAACCGGATCGCCAAGCTGGATTCCGGCGCAGTGCGCCCGCAGTGCTCGGCCTGCTTTATCGTGTCGGTAAAAGACTCGCTCGAATCGATTCTCGACCTGGCCAAGACGGAAGGCATGCTGTTCAAGTGGGGCTCGGGCACGGGCACCAACCTTTCAGCCCTGCGTGAAGAGGATGCCGTGCTGTCGGGCGGCGGGCGCGCCTCCGGGCCGCTCTCGTTTATGAAAGGATTCGACGCCTTCGCGGGGGTCATCAAGTCCGGCGGCAAAACTCGTCGCGCCGCCAAGATGGTGATCCTGAACGCCGACCACCCCGACATCGAAGCGTTCATCTGGTGCAAGGCCAAGGAAGAAAAGAAGGCGAACACCCTGGTGGAGGCCGGTTACGATTCCTCGCTCGATGGCGACGCTTACAGCTCCATCTTCTTTCAGAACGCCAACAACTCCGTGCGCGTCACCGACGATTTCATGACCGCCGCCGAGCGCGACGGCGAATGGTGGACCAAGTCGGTGGTGAGCGGCCAGCCCTTAAAACGCAATAAGGCGCGGGACCTGATGCGCCAGATCGCCGAAGCCGCCCACCAGTGCGGCGACCCCGGCATGCAGTTCGATACCACTGTGAACCGCTGGCATCCCTGCAGGAACACGGCGCGCATCAATGCTTCCAATCCCTGCTCGGAGTACATGTTCCTGGACGACTCCGCCTGCAACCTTTCCTCGCTCAACCTGATGAAGTTCGTGGGCCCGGACGGCCAATTCGACGTGAATGGCTTCCGCCACGCGGTGGACACCATGATCATGGCGCAGGAGATTATCGTCGATAACGCCAGCTATCCAACGGAAAAGATCGCCGGCAACTCGCATGACTTCCGGCCGCTGGGGCTGGGCTTCGCCAACCTGGGCGCGCTGCTGATGTCGATGGGGATTCCTTATGACAGCGAGCAGGGCCGAGACTATGCGGGAGCCATCACGGCAGTGATGTGCGGCCAGGCATATCTGACCAGCTCGCGTATCGCCGAAGCCGTGGGTGCATTCCCCGGCTACGAGTTGAACGAGCAGCCGTTCCTGGAAGTCATCCGCATGCATCGCGAAGCGGCCGGGCGGCTGAACCGTCATAACCTTCCCACGGCGCTGCACCAGGGCGCGCAAGAGTGCTGGGGCGATGCCTATGAATCCGGCCGGCGGCACGGCTACCGCAACGCGCAGGTCACGGTGATCGCGCCCACAGGGACGATCGGCTTCATGATGGATTGCGACACCACCGGCATCGAACCCGACCTGGCGTTGGTGAAGTACAAGAAGCTGGTGGGCGGCGGCGTGATCAAGATCGTCAACAACACCGTGCCCCAGGCCCTGATCAAACTGGGCTATTCGCCGGAGCAGGTGGAAAAGATTGTGACCCACATCGATTCCACGGGCACGATCGAGGGCGCGCCGCACATCAGGCCGGAACATCTTGCGGTGTTCGATTGCAGCTTCCGGCCGCAGAACGGGACGCGCTCTATACACTACATGGGCCACATACGCATGATGGCGGCGGTGCAGCCATTCATCTCCGGCGCTATTTCCAAGACCATCAACATGCCGGAAGAAGCCACCGTGGAAGACATCATGAATGCCTACACGGAGAGCTGGAAACTCGGGCTGAAAGCCGTCGCCATTTACCGCGACAACTCGAAGAAGGTGCAGCCGCTCAGCTCGGGAACGGGGAAGAGCGAAAAGAAGGCAGCGCCGGCGGCCGCGCCGGCCACGGTAGAGAAGGTGGTCTACCGACCCGTGCGCCGCAAGCTGCCCGATGAGCGGCGCTCCATCACGCACAAGTTTTCGATCGGCGGGCACGAAGGCTATATCACCGTCGGCATGTACGATGATGGCGCGCCGGGCGAGATCTTCATCACCATGGCCAAGGAAGGCTCGACCATTTCGGGCCTGATGGATTCCCTGGCCACGGCCATCAGCTTCAACTTGCAATACGGCGTGCCGCTGAAATTCCTGGTGGACAAGTTTGCGCACGTGCGGTTCGAGCCCAGCGGCTGGACCGGCAACCCGCAGATCCCCTACGCCAAGTCGATTATCGATTACATCTTCCGCTGGCTGGGAGCCAAATTCCTGGGACCGGAATATGCGGTAACGGAGGCCGGCGAAACAGCCACCCTGCGGCCGACCGAAGCCGACCCGCAGCAGCAGCTGCCTTTCGCTCCTGTAATGGCCGACGCACCTCTGTGCGCCGAGTGCGGCTCCATCATGACCCGCAACGGCAGTTGCTACAAGTGCGGCAATTGCGGCGGCACGAGCGGGTGCAGCTAAGAAGAATCGACTTTCAGTCAAAAGCGCCAAAAACCAACCGCTACAATTGAAACGTGCGGTCTCCCCAATTTCGTGTTGGTTTGGTGCAGATGGCCTGCTCGCTCGATCCTGGCGAGAACCTCGCCAAGGCCGAGTGGCGTATTCGTGAGGCGGCCGGGAACGGCGCGCAAATCATATGCGTGCAGGAGCTTTTCCGGTCGCAGTACTTCTGCCGCGAGGAACGGGCAGAGTTGTTCGACTTGGCGGAACCGGTTCCGGGCCCGACCACCGACGCGTTCGCCCGGCTGGGGCGCGAGTTGAAAGCCGTGCTGATCGCGTCCGTGTTCGAGCGCCGCACCGCGGGGGTGTATCACAACACGGCGGTGGTCATTGACGCCGATGGGGCAATCGCCGGGCTCTACCGCAAAATGCACATTCCCGACGATCCGCTCTACTTCGAAAAATACTATTTCACTCCCGGCGACCTCGGCTTCCGGTCTTTCGATACTCGCTACGCACGCGTGGCGCCGCTGGTGTGCTGGGACCAGTGGTATCCCGAGGCGGCGCGCCTGGCTGCCCTGGGTGGCGCGCAGGTCCTTTTTTATCCAACGGCGATCGGCTGGCATCCCGCTGAAAAGGCCGAATTCGGCACCGCGCAGCACGATGCCTGGCGCACCATCCAGCGCGCCCACGCCATCGCCAACGGCCTGTTCGTCGCGGCCGTGAACCGCGTGGGCTATGAGGGACCTCCCGGGCACGGCTTGGAATTCTGGGGCGGCTCATTTGTCGCCGACCCCTTCGGGCAGGTTCTGTGCGAAGCCTCGGCCGATCGCGAGGAGACCCTGATCGCCACCTGCGACACGCGGCGCATCGAGGACGTGCGCCGCAACTGGCCTTTTCTGCGCGACCGTCGCATCGACGCCTACTCCGCCATTTGCAGCCGGGTGATCGATTAGATGAAGCCAACCCCGCGCGCGGCGGGCTACCGTATGCCCGCCGAGTGGGAGCCGCATGAAGCCACCTGGATCGCCTGGCCCCACAACCGCGAGGATTGGCCCGGCCGGTTCGCTCCCATCCCCTGGGTCTACGCCGAAATCGTGCGTAGGCTGAGCCGGGTTGAAGCCGTCCGCATCCTGGTCGAGGACCGTGCGCTGGAACGGCAGGCGCGGCGCATCCTGTCAAGAGTGGGGGCAAACATGGACGCGGTCGAGTTTCTCACGAAGGCCACCAATCGCGTCTGGACGCGGGACTCCGGCCCTCTCTTCATAAAGAACCGGCGCGGTGAGGTGGCGCTGACGTGGTGGCGCTTCAATGCGTGGGCGAAATACGACGACTTCGAACTGGACGCGCAGGTGCCCGATTTCATAGCGCTCCGGCTGAACCGGCCTGTGTGGCAGAACGGCATGGTGTTGGAAGGCGGCAGCATCGATGTAAACGGCGCGGGTCTGCTGCTGACGACGGAAGAATGCCTGCTCAGCCCCGTACAGGCGCGCAATCCGGGGATGTCGCGCGCGGCCATCGAGCGCCAATTGCGTCAGTTTTTGGGAGTAAACCGCGTGATCTGGCTACGCAACGGAATTGCCGGCGACGATACTCACGGCCATATCGACGATATCGCCCGCTTCGTCGCTCAGGACACCGTCGTGGCCGCCTGGGAGGAAGACCGCAACGATGTCAACTACGCGCCCCTGCGCGAAAATTACGACCTCTTGCGTACGGCGGGCCTGCGCGTGATCCGGCTGCCCATGCCCGAGCCGCTCTATTTCGCCGGCAGGCGGCTTCCGGCCAGCTATGCTAATTTCTATATCGCCAACGGCCTGGTGCTGGCGCCGACGTTCAATGACCCCCACGACCGCGAGGCCCTTTCCGTCCTGGCCAAAGCGTTCCCGGACCGCGAAGTCACGGGAATAAACTGCACCGAGTTGATTTGGGGCCTCGGCGCGCTGCACTGCATGACGCAACAGCAGCCGAGGTAGGGAACTTGCACCGGCGGCAAGACCGCCAGTGCTACCAGAGGAGTCGCTTTCTAACATTCGCCAACCTTATTCGGTCTGGGAACCGATGATTTCCTTCGGGCTGAACCATTCGTACAGTGCCGGCAGCAAATAGAGGGTGAGCAACGTGGACGTTATCAGGCCGCCAATGACCACGGTGGCGAGCGGCCGCTGAATCTCGGCTCCGGTTTCAGTGGACAAAGCCATCGGTAAGAAGCCGATGCTGGCCACCAGCGCCGTTATCAGTACAGGTCGAAGCCGATCGACCGCGCCGTCTCGTATTGCTACTTGTGTGGGACAACCTTGCTCCCGTAACGAGTTTATATAGGCGACGAGCACTACTCCGTTGAGTACTGCGACCCCGAACAAAGCAATGAAGCCGATAGAAGCGGAGAGATTCAGGTTCAACGATCTTAGCCATAGCGCGCCAATGCCGCCGACTAGCGCGAACGGAACGTTCAGCAGGATGAGGCACGCTTGCTTAACGGAATGGAAGGTGGCGAACAGCAGGGCGAAGATGATGGCAATGGATAGAGGCAGCACAAACGCAAGCCTCCGGTTGGCACGTGCCTGATTCTCGAACTGGCCGCCCCACTGAATCTCGTATCCAGGCGGAAGTTTAAAGGATGCGTTCACTCTTTCCTGAGCCACGTGGACAAAGCTCCCCAAATCGGTGCCGCGAACATTGGTTTGTACGGCCACCCGGCGGCGGGCATCTTCACGGGATATGACCTCGGGGCCACGAACCAACCGGATTTCAGCTACCTGATTCAGCCTCACCAGTTCGCCCCCTGGCGCGCGAAGAACCAGCTCTTTCAAGGCCTCAGGATTATTGCGAAGCTTGTCTGGAAGTTGCACGGAGATTGGGAATCGTGCCGTTCCATCGATCATTTCAGACACCGGTTGCCGGCCAACCAAGGTCTCGATTACCTCTTGCACATCCGACACGTTCAGGCCATAGCGGGCGAGCGCGGGCCGAATCAGGTCCACCTGCAACTCGGCTACTCCTGAGATTACGTCCATTTGAGTGTCGGCGGCGCCCGGAATTAAGGAAATCAGCGCAAGCATGCGCTTGCCCAGGTTTTCCAAAGTGTTCAGGTCGTTTCCGAAAATCTTGATGGCGACGTCCCCGCGGATGCCGGTAACGCTCTCGTCCATGCGCATCTCCATGGGTTGCGTAAAACTGTACGTAACCCCCGGAATTTTCTGCAACGCCTCCGAAAGCTTCTCAATGAGTTCCTGCTTGGTGCGGCAACATTTCCACTTTTTTTTGGGGGCTAACTGAAGGTAAGAATCCGATTCATAAATTCCCATTGCTTCCGTGGCCACATCCGGTCGTCCCAGCTTGGTAATGAGTCCTGTGATCTCAGGGAAGCTGCGGATCGTGTTGGCAATCTCTTTGCTGGTGTCAATCGATTCGCTAAGAGCGATTCCAGGAAGTTTTCTGGATGTGATCAGAATGGAGCCTTCATCCAGCTTGGGCATGAATTCGGTCCCGATGAACCGCAAGGAAACCATGGTGGCCAGGACGATCGTAACGGCCAATGCAAGCAAGAGCGGGCGGTGACGCAGCGCAGAATCGAGCGACCAACGGTAAACACCGCGCAGGTGCTGCAACTGGCGATACCAAACTTCACTCAGTGTTCCTCTCCGGTTCGCTCCGAGTTTCAGAAAATATGTGGAAAGCGCCGGCACGGCCATTAACGCCAGAACAAGAGAGCCGAGCAAAGCGCAACAAACTGTAATCGCCATGGGCCGAAACATTCTGCCTTCCAGACCCTGGAGCGTGAAGATCGGCAGATATACGGCGATAATAATGGCTACGCCAAAGAGGATCGGGCGGGCAACCTCCTGAGAAGCGGCACGAATGGCGTCCACAGACCGCTGCCGCTGCCATGATTTTTCCAGATGGTGTACCGAGTTTTCAATCATCACTACGGAGCCGTCGACAATCATGCCGAAGTCGAGGGCGCCCAGGCTCATTAGATTCGCGGAGATGCCAAATATAGTCATCCCGATAAAGCCAAACAGAATGGATAACGGAATCATGGCCGCGACGATCAGGGCTGCTGTCAGGTCACCTAAGAACAGCAGAAGAATGACAGTTACCAGCAACCCCGCTTCGAGAAGATTGTGCAGCACTGTGTGGATCGTGCCGTTGATAATCTCCGATTGATCATAGAACGCGCGGATCTGATATCCGGTAGGAAGGTGAATCTCGGCAAGGCGTTTCTTGATGCGGTCGATGGCAGCCCTGCCGTTCACACCCCTGAGCGTGATCACCGTCGCCGACAAAGTCTCCCGGTTATCACGGAGGGTTGCTCCATACCTGAGTAATGGAACCGTCCGCACCAAGCCAATGTCCCGAAGGAGCACCGGCACGCCCTCGCGGGCCAGTGCGACGGTATTCTCAAGATCGGCGGCATCGGAAAACCGGCCGAGGCCGCGGACGGTGTATTGCTCCTCCGCGTGTTCAATGTAGCCGCCGCCGAAATTGGAATTGTTAGTAGCCACGCGCTCGATGACATCGTGGACCGTCAAACCATAGCGCCGAAGTGCTCCGGGATCAAGCTGCACCGCGTACTGTTTGGATTGGCCGCCCCACGCGTTCACTTCGCTTACGCCGGGGACCCCACGGAGCGCGTACCGAAGGGTCCAGTCCTGGAACGTTTTGAGATCCATTAATGATGCCGGCCCTTCCAGAGTGTACTGATACACCTCTCCGAATGCGGTAGCCATTGGCCCTAGCGTCGGTTGAAGGTTTCGAGGGAGCCGCGCCCGAACTTCTTGCAGACGCTCCGAAACCAGTTGCCGCGCCAGGTATTGGTCCAACGAATCCTCGAAAATCATGGTGATCATTGAGAGTCCGAGTTTCGATATCGACCGGATTGTCTCCACACGAGGCAATCCGACGAGGGCGCTCTCGATCGGGTAGGTAACGAGTTCGTCCACCTCGCTGGACGACATCGAGGGGCATTCGGTAACGACGACGACTTGATTGTTGGTGAGGTCAGGAAAAGCATCGATGGGGAGGTTCAGAAGAACATATCCCCCACTAATCAACAATGCGATCAGGCCGCCAAGCACGAGCCAGCGATTGTCCAAAGCAAAATCAATCAGTCGACGCAGCATGGGCCGGCTACCTTGGCTAGTTATCCTGAATTGCGCTCTTCAGCATTTGGGATTTGAGTAAGAAACTGCCTCTTACAACAACCGAGTCGCCCGCGTTCAAGCCCTCCAATATTTCCGCCTCGCCTTCAACGTCTTGGCCGGTCCTGACCGGGCGGGCTTCGAACCGGGTTTGAGCGCGACGCACGAAGACTGACGGAACGCCATTGAGTTCTTGAACAGCCTCGTCAGGGACGAACAACCCGGAGCGCCTTGCGCCTCCGCGCAGGCTGGCGGTTGCATACATTTCCGGTTTGAGCTGCCCCTGCGGGTTTGGCACCAGGATTCGAATCTGAAGTGTTCGTGTGTCCGGGTCTAATTTTTCACCAAGTTTGAGAACGCTGCCAGAGAACTCGCGGCCCGGGTACGCCCGCACCTCGATATGGGCGCCCCGCCCGACACTAATCTGGGACAGGTCCACCTCGTTGGCAGCGGCAATCATCCACAGGCTACTGGTGTCCGTGACTGCAAACAGTTCATCCCCGCTGTTCACCACGCTTCCTACTGTCGCCTTTCGTTCGAAAACCAGGCCTGATGCCGGGGCAAGAACTTTAATCTCATCCTCCTGATCATGCGGCGGACCGCTCCCGGCAGTCTCCTCAACAGGCAGATTGAAGATATTCAGGTGGGCGTGCTCTTTCTCCACTTCGCTTAGAGCTTTCTGAGTCGCAGCCTGGGCATTCCGCAAGTCCGCTTCTGCGGTTTCCAGGTCCTGGCGTGAGCCGGCTCTCAGCTCGAACAGGCGCTGCGCACGGTCGCGCCGCTGCTGCGCATATGTTTCCGCGGCTTGCGCCCGCCGCAGCTCCGTGACCGCCTCTTGATACCCCGCCCGGGCCTCATGGACTTCGTGGCTATGGAGAAGGCCGAGGACCTGGCCAGCCATTACGAAATCGCCGACGCGCGCCGAGATGTTTTCGATTTTTCCGCTGGCGACTGCGCCGATGTGCCAGGTTTGGTCCTCGTTAACCCCCAGCCTGCCCGGAATGGTAAGGCTGTCAGCCACTTCCTTGGTCCGGACGCGCTCCACGACGACGTGTCCCTTCTGTTGCTGAATATCGTCAAGAACAATCTCCGGTGCGTCGCTCGCTGGCGCCGGCGACGTCTGGGGTCGCGTGCCAGCCGATACGACGTCAGACGAGCTCCTAGACCCGCAGGAGCAAAGCGCCAGGCTCGCGACCGCCAGGGTCGCGACCAAAATCCGATGGATGCTCATGGCAAATTTCCTTGCGCGGTTTCAAGAGCCAGCGCGCTCTGTTGAAATTCCGAAAGCGCCCGAACGTACATCAGCTCCGCCTCGATCCTGGTCCGTTCGGCGTCCAGCAGCCGCAGAATGTCCGGTCCGGTCTCCCGGTACGCCGCATCCACGATCCGGTAAACCTCGTTGGCCCGATCGAGCATCGGCCGGAGCGTCTCGTTGAGAAGCTTCCGGCGCGAGTCATACTCTCTTACGGCACTCTCTACTTCCGATCGAATCAGCGCTTCCGTCGCAGCCGCGGAAGATTCCGCGGCTTTCACCTCCGCTAATGCCGATTCAATCTGGCCCTGGTTGCGATTGCGAATCGGAAGGGGGATCTGTGTTGCCACGTACAGCGTGTCGAAACCTGCTATCCGCTCGTAACCGACGTGGAGGTCGGGGTCCGGTTTGGCATTGGCTTGCTGGAGACGCAAGTTGGCTCGCGCCTGTTGAACGGCTTCCCGCGAGAGCGTCATCTCGATCCGTTGTTCCAAGACTTGGGCGAAAGCGACTGGCTGCACGCCGCGCGTCTCGTCGAGAGGGTCGGTAAAATCGACTAACGGAAAATCGGACTTGCCAATTTCCCGGAAGAGCGCGATTCTCGTGCGGTCGGCCTCCTCGAATGCAGCGCCAGCGAGACTGGCCAGCCGGTCTCGCTCTACTTCGATCCGAACTAAATCGACTTCGGGAGCGGCTCCTTCGCGGACTCGATCGCGGTGAAACTGGACCACCCGTTCGAAGCTTCCGACCTCTGTTTCGAGCAGATTGCGAACCCGCGCGGCTCCTGCCGCGGCCCAGTACGCGGCGCTCACACGGCTGGCAATCCGGCGCCGCTCCAGCCGCATCTCAAGCTCGGCGCTTCGAATGTTCTCAGTGGCGAGTTCGACGCGGCGCTCTCGCTTGCCTGCGGTTTCGAGAGTCTGAGCCACGAACGCATAGGTCTGCGTATCACGCGGGTAAGAGAACGCTGGATTGTCCCAAAAACGCGTGTTCTCCACTTGAAGGATCAATCGCGGATTTGGCGGTAGGCCGACCTGTTCCCTGAGGCCTTTCGCAACCCCGACCTGAGCGGCTGCCACCCCCAGCCGGGGATTCCCGGCCAGAGCCTCCGACACAGCATCCGCAAGTGATAACCGCGTCTGTCCTGCCAGCGCGGTGGCAAATACCAGCGGGACTGCGCAGATCGGCACAAATAAATACACACTCACCTCGCACACACAAATGAAATAGAACACCAAGCGCCGGGAGGCGCGAGACTCGCGAGGAAGTTAGGCGGGAGGTGCGCGGGGATTTCGGGGACTCGATCGAGGCGGACCGTGGGCAATTGGCGGCGGGGCGTCGCTCGTCCAACCATCTTGCTCCAGGACGACCCGAACGAATGGTTCCGCCGCTATTGCCGGAATAATTGAGATGGACTCAGTTGAGGTGGCCGAAAACCATCGTTGGTACTGTGCGTCGTCGCTCGGGTCGAGACCTTGGAGTCCAGGAACTCGGCCAGCCGCGTGAGCGGACTTCAGGTGGAAATGAAAGAACGGCCCCGGATGTTGGGCGGTCGCCTCATGCTGATGGGTATGGAGAAAGGGCGCTTGGGCGAAGGCGGTCAGCACCGCCACGTTTAGCAGGATGGACAACGACGGCCGCACTGCACCTCCGCTTATATCACAAACGGAGGCTAAAATGTCAGGCAGGGTCTGGCTAGCGGGCTGTCTCCGATTTCAGGCGGGCGAAATTCGATGCCGGATGGCGT
>CAZKVF010000454.1:0-6692 GCA_964556085.1 uncultured Solibacteraceae bacterium | reverse complement strand
GAGCGTGGGGGCAGTAGGAGGCGTGACTCTCGCCGGACAGGGCGAGATCCTGAACTACCTCGGCCAGCCGGTCATACCCCAGAAGATCAGCGCGCCGATCGATCCCTTGAGCTACGTTACGCCCCCCACGGCCACGGGACTGCCCGTCGAGAGCATGACCGCCGTTACCTACGATCAGAGCCATGTCCCTCCTGGGAACACCATAGAGCCGGGAGTCTATTGCGGCGGCCTTAGCGTTGGAAACACCGGGGGCGCCACGTTCACCATGGCCCCCGGGGTGTATTACATAGCGGGAGGAGGGTTCACTTTCAACAGCCAGGCAGTGATTACGGGAACGGGAGTCACCATTTACAACAGTTCCGGTCCAAACAGCGGAGTTCCGGGGTGTAACTCGGGTTTCGCGCCATTCAGCATCAATGGGCAAGCTAAGGTCACGCTTAGCGCACCCACGAGCGGATCGCTGGAAGGCATGTTGATTTTTCAGGATCGTAAGATCAACAGTTCCTTGCCCAATACGATTAACGGCGGCGCCAGTACGGTACTTAACGGCGCCATCTACTTGCTGCACTCGTCTCTCCAATTCGCCGGCAATAATACCAGTTCGCAATATCTCATCATTGTTACCGACACCCTGAAGATCACCGGAAATTCAACCATCAACGCGGATTACAGTTCGCTCCAGGACGGCTCCCCGATTCTTAATGCAGCCGTACTCGCGGAGTAGCACAATGGACGAGACGCGGTCGGGCGTAAAACCTGATAATCGGCGGCGGGGCAGCAGCCTGGTAGAGGCGGCTTTGGTCACGGTTCCTTTCTTTATGTTGATCCTCGGGATCATCGCCTGCGGGTACCTGGTATTTACATACGACACCCTCGCCTTTGCGGCGCAGCAGGGAGTCCGATGGGCTTCCGTTCGCGGTTCAACCAGCGGAATGACAGCGACCGCTGCCGCTGTACAGGACTATGTGACTGGTCAGGCGCCCGGTCTGGCGCCGGCATCTCTCAATGTTCAAACCGTATGGTTACCCGACAACAAGCCGGGGAGCACAGTGACCGTCCAGGTTACATACACGGCCGTACCGCTCTCGACGCTGTCCTCGCCGCAAACGCTGACGCTGAGCAGTTCTTCATCGACTACGATCAGCCGTTAGGAGCTTAACTACGCCGGAGCTATCAGCCGCGTGCCAGCGAGACTGATCCCCCCACCCGCCATCTCCTGAATCAAAACCGTCTGTTCGGCTAACGGCTCACCGCTACCGAGAGGAATTTCTTCCTGCATCCACCCGGTCAGGGGAACGTGACGGAAGTACAGGCGCTCGAGGGTGAGCACGGTCGTTTCATACCCCTGCGGACCGTCCATTCGGCGCAGAAAACGTCGACGTTCGATCCGGAGTTCCGCCAGGAGTTGCTCGAACGACGCGCCTTTGGCCGCGAATTCCTTCTCCAGTTGGGCCAAGGCCGCCCGATGTTTGCGAGCCAGCAAACGAATCCGTGCCTGCATGATGATCCAAACCAGGGACGCCGAACCGATCGCCACCAAGCCGGGCCACGCGAACCAGAAAAGCACTTCTTTAATGACTGATTCCACGGGAAGCCATCGGCAGGAACCGTCGCGGTTATTAGTTCTGGAGTACCGGCGGCGATTGCAGAAGTTCGCAACACTGCCTGGCTAAACTTCAGACGGAGAGGCCGAAGGCACCCCGTGCACCACTCGTCCCGTGACCGCTAGAATCCGGTGTTCTCTGAGGCTGCCAGGTGCTCGACAGGCCTTCGGGGCCTTTGAACCTTATCAGGCGGGTACGGGACTAGCTGGCTTTCAGCAGCAGCATCCGGCGCGCTGCCCTGCGAGCCTTCAGCCGTTCGTTCGCCTTTTTCTGCTTTTCCGCCGAAACCAATGTCTGACACGCATCGCAGCGTTTACGGATCCGGGATCGGGTAACGAACTCGGCACCGCAGCGGCGGCATTGCTTCGTCATAGTTTCCTCGAGCGGAAGGATTCCCGGTTTCTTAGGCAAGAGGTGGGAATAGTGGAAATCGCAATGAGTCATGTCAGAAGCCTCGTGAAATTAAGGTGAAGCGGACGGTACCAGCGGCAAATCCTCCACTGGGTTTTATGGCGCAGGTGCGTTGCCGGGTGTGCTTGATATTCCGACAGTTTAGGGCCAATCCGCTCTCCTCACCCCGAATAGAACTTGTTGAGAAGCAGGTACTTTCCATGTCAGGCGCCCCGACGGGAATGCATGTTTCCTGACACACTAGTGCACGCCATCGACCGAATCTCACACAGGACTTGGGGAAGCCCGATGATAAGGCGAAGAGGCACCCAGCAACTCCCAACGTAAGTGGTTGATATAGAAAAGCATCAGCGCCTCCGGATAAACTCCCCGGAATTTTTCCTGAAGGCGGTCTTCCCAGCCATCTGTGAAATACGGCTTAGGATCCATGTCCTTGGCGAAAAAACCGTTCTCGTGGGGCACACCCAGAAAATCGAGGACGGCGGTGATCATATCGAGGTGCGAAACCAGAATTGCCTGGGCGAAGTCTTTGGCGAAGTCCTCGTCACGTTCTCCAATCCTGGCCCAGAAGCGAGGTACTGCTTTCCGCAGCGTCTCGGTGTTGACCTTCTGCAGGTGAGCCCGCACCTTAAAGCCTTCATAAATCTGGTAGGTCTTCAGCTTGCCAATCGAGATGCTATGGACCAGTTCGCTAAAGAGATCCTGTCCCAGGTCCATGTAGACATCCGAAAGCTGCATAGAAAGGTTAGCGTAACATGGCCGGCTACCCCGGCGGAGGTGGGGTCATATATCCGGGAAATACCTGATGGGGGCTTTTGGGCTGGCGCGCCAAGATGAGTCGGGACATGCCGCCTACAGCAAGAGCAGGCGACGAGATGCCCCACCGCTACTTTCGAAGTAGCTTTTCCAAGGATCCGAGGGCATCTTCGAGTCTTTGCGGTTTTTCGAGCACGCCGGCGAACAGGTCGCCTTTTTCGGCGAAGCGCTGGCGCGCGTTTGCGATGTTGAAGTGCTCGGGGAGGAGACCGTGCCGCACTTCGCCCCACTCGAGGGGTGTGGCCACGGGGGCGCCAGGATACGCGCGCAGGACATAGGGCGCCGCGATTGTTTTGGATTTGCCGTTTTGCAGGTAGTCGAAATAGACGCGGTTTTTTTGCCGCTTGGAAACGGAACGGGGCGTGGTGAACAGTTCAGGCTTCTGGTCAAACGTGAGGCTCGCGATCAACTCCGCGAACGAGCGGGTGTCCTCATATGAGTAGACCGGCTCCACGGGAATATAAACGTGCATGCCGTCGCCGCCGGTGGTTTTTGGATATCCCGTCAGGCCGATTTGATCCAGCAGCCGCTTCACGAGCAGGGCCGCGTCCACGATCATGTCGAACGGGCACTCCTGCGGGTCGAGATCGATCAGGATAAAGTCGGGATTATCCAGGAGCGTCGCCGAGCGGCTCGGCATTCTGCTCATCCAGGGGTTTTGATCGATGCAGCCCAGGTTGACCAGATAGAGCAGGGAGGCGCGGTCGTCCGCGAACGCGTATTTGATCGGACCGTGGTTATGCTCCGATTCGATCAGTTCCGTCCGGAGCCAGGGGGCAAAGGCCTCACGAACATTCTTCTGGAAGAAATATTCCTTGGCGATTCCGTCGGGGTAACGCTTCAGGGAAAGCGGCCGGTCCTTCAGGTGGGGCAGGATCAAATCCGCGATTGCGGCGTAGTAATTCAGGACGTCCCGCTTGGTATAGCCGTCGTCGGGATAATAGACCTTGCTCAGATTGGTGAACTTGAGTGTACGACCGTCGATTTCGCGCGTCGCTTCCTTTTCGTCTTTGCTGAAAAAATCGGGGGCTAACAGGTCGGACCGCAGGTCCGGCCCGGCTTCGGCCTCTTGGCCACCGGCGTCTGGTTCCTCCGGGGCTTCCTGGCGAACCTGGCGCGGTTTAACGTCATTGCGGAGTCCCAGGAACACCGGAGCGCGCAAGCGCCGATCCTGAGTCCACTCGGTGAACTTCACCTGGCACACGAGTTCGGGGCGGACCCAGGTCATGCCGCGATCCGGGACGGGGCGTTCGGCAAACGGGCACTCATTGGTGATCAGGGGTTTCAGGCGTTGCGACACTGCTGCCAGCACCTTCTGGTCGAAACCAGTCCCGACGTTGCCGACCCAAAGCAGCTTGCCGCCTTCGTAGGCCCCCAGAACCAGCGCGCCGAAATATTGACGCTCACCCTGCGGCTCGGTGAAGCCGCCGATGACGAACTCCTGCTCGTTGACGATCTTGATCTTGAGCCATTCGCGGCTGCGCTTCGATTCGTAACAGCTATTGGCGTGCTTGGCGACAACTCCTTCCAGCCCGTGCTCGGCCGCCGCGGCCAGCATCTCTTCGCCTGCGCCCGGAAATGCATCGGAAAGCCGCAAGACGCCGCTGGGCGTGACAACCTGTTCGAGCAGGCGGCGCCGTTCGCTCAGGCGGACGTTACGCAAGTCGTAGCCATCCAGATAGAGCAGGTCGAAGGCAAAATACACCACTGGCGTCGAACGTGACAGGTGTGCCACGGCATTCGGGTCGGCGTTGGCGATGCGCGGCTGAATCAGGTGAAAACGCGCGACGCCTTTAGCATCGAGCACGGCAATTTCCCCATCGAGCACGGCCTGCCGGCCGGCGAGCTGGTGAGGGATCACAGCCAACTCGGGATATTGGCGTTCACAGCGCTGTCCGCTGCGCGCCTGGAGGCGCATCTCTTCGTGATCGATAAAGGCGATCGCGCGCACGCCGTCCCACTTCACCTCGAAGAGCCACTCGTCTCCGCGCGGCGGCTTTTCGGCGAGCGTGGCCATCATGGGCTCGATGGCATCCGGCATCTCCGCCGGGCGGGCGCCCTTTACACCGGCGGCGTCAATCTGCTCTTTTTTTTTACGAGGCTTGCTGGCGGCGGCGGGCGCCGCGGTTTTGGCGGCGCGTTTGGCTGGGCGGCTCGAGGCCCACACGCGGTCGGAGGCACCGGCTGTCTTGCGCTTGGATTTGCGGGCCGGCAGATTGCGGGCGATCTCCTCCTGTGTGCGTCCCGAGAGCACGCTGTAGGCGTGGGCCTCAATGTCCCAATCCGGGACGGCGAACTGATCGCGTTTCTTGATCAGCAGCCACTCGTTGCCTTTACCGCGGCCTTTCATCTGGACCAGAGCAAACTCGCCCTGAAGCTTTTCGCCATGGAGACGAAATTTCAGATCGCCGCGCGCCAATTGTTCCGCGCCGCCGGCATCGCCCACCAGTTCGAACGTGCCGCAGTCCCAAAGCATGACGCTGCCCGCGCCATAGTTGCCGGCAGGTATGTTGCCTTCGAAATCGCCATATTCGACCGGATGATCTTCCACGTGAGCCGCAAGGTGCTTGGTGCCGGGATCAAGCGTCGGGCCCTTGGGAATGGCCCACGATTTCAGCACGCCATCGATTTCGAGGCGGAAATCGTAGTGCAACCGCGTGGCATCGTGCCGCTGCACGCAGAAGTAATTAGAGACTTGGGTGGCCGGCTCTTTGGGAGGCGGTTCCGGAGTTTTTGAGAACCGGCGTTTGGCGGCGTACTCTTGGAGACCCATAAATCCTTGAACCGCTTCAGCTTACATGGTATCTTGTAACGGCGAGGGAACACTTATGGCAGCGAGCGTTTGGAGAGGACACCTTACTTTTGGACTGGTTTCCTTCCCTATCCGGTTATTTAGCGCCGCACGTAGCGAAACCATCAGTTTCAACTTACTGCACAAGGACGACCATTCGCGCATACGCCAGGTTACCTATTGCCAGGCGGAAGACAAGCCGATCGGGCGCAACGAGACGGTGAAAGGCTACGAGTACGAAAAAGACCGCTATGTGGTCATCGACGAAGAAGATATCAAGAAGGTCGCGCCGAAGACGGCCAAGGTGATGGAGATTCTGGAGTTCGTGAAGTCCGACGACGTGGATCCGATCTACCTCGAAAGCTCCTACTACGTAGCGCCGGATGAAGGCGGCGAAAGGCCCTACGCACTGCTGTTTGAGGCCCTGCGGCAATCCAAGTATTACGCCCTGGCCAAAGTGGCCATGCACAACCGCGAGCACATCATCATTCTGCGGCCAGGCGCCAAGGGCATCCTCTCGCACACGATGTACTACCAGGATGAAATCCGCCAGGTGGAGGAGTTTCGCACCGACACCGGGCTGGTGAAGGAAAAAGAGCTGGAGATGGCGAAGATGCTGATCTCGTCGCTCGAAGCCGATTTCGAACCCGCGAAGTATCACGATACCTACCGCGACAACCTGCAGAAGATGATCGAGGCGAAGATCGAAGGCAAGAAAGTGGTGGAGACACCGGAAGCCAAAGTCGCGCCCGTCATCGACATCATGGAAGCCCTCAAGCGCAGTCTCGCGGAGAAGCGCAAGCCCGCGCAGGCGGCAACGGCGAGCAGCGGCGCAGCGGAAGCGGAGGCCGAAGCGCCAGTGGAGATTACGGCGCCGAAAAAGCGGCCGAGGAAGACGCGGGCGGCGGGGTAGTGGACAGGCCTTCTGGCCTGTCCAAGGCAGGCGACGAGATCGCCTGCCCCACTAGAAGCTCCGGAAGTGCTTCATTTCGTTGGCATTCGAGGGCATCATCGGGCGCCGACCGGTCCGGAGAAATTGGGTTCGAATTGCAAAACGGGCTCGGTGCAGC
>CAZKVF010000453.1:0-10177 GCA_964556085.1 uncultured Solibacteraceae bacterium | reverse complement strand
CCCGCGCAACCATTCTTTCCGTATACGGTGTTAGTGGCGGTGGGCGCCGTCGTCCCGCAGACGGGCAGCGGGTCGGCGATGTTGGCCAGGCTGGCGGCCTTGCCCTGCACCTCAGTGGGGATTGTGGTCATCTCATAACGCAAACCTATATTCAGGGTGAGTCCGCGGCGTACTTTCCAATCGTCTTGGAGATATCCCCCAAATAGGGTCTGACGGAAGCCGCGCGGGCTCACTCCGGGTGGAAGCCCGCCCTCCAGGTCATAGGGCTGATTGGTGAGAAAATCGATCAACGGGTTCCCCGTCTTCTTTCCGTTGAAACGGACGAGTCCAGTGGGTATATACAACGAGAAGGGGTTGTAACGCATGCGCTCCGTGGCAAAGCCGAATTTCAGCGAATGAGTTCCTCGAGTCACAAAGGCGTCGTCGTAAAACTGGATGGAATTCCAGGTGTGATGGGTAAATGCAGGGGGCAGGCCTCCCGTACTGCGGGCGAAGCCGGAGATGGCCAGGATCGGCGGACCGAATCCCGGCATGAGGCTCAGGGACGGGTCAGCGAGGGCGGGGTTGATCGCCGAATTCTCCTGGTAATTGATGACGGCGTTCCGGTTGAAACCGAGCCGAGCGGTATTGGCCATCGTCGGGCTGAAGATGTGGCTCTCTTCCAGGGCCGCGATGTCGCGCGAGGTTTGAGACAATATGTTCACCTCGCCGAAGCCGTCCTGGGTATTGAGCGGCGTGTCGTCATTGCTGTACGTCGCGAACAGGCTATCTTTGGGGCTGAACGTGTGGTCGAAGCGGCCCGTATAGTAATTTTCCTGGATCACTTGCGTGGGGGCATAGACAAAGGTAGCCTTGTTAGGATCTTGGGCGTTGACCGGACCGTTGGCACGAGGGATGATCGCCAGGTATTTCTGAATGGCCGGGTCCACTTGTACAACCGTTCCGTTAGCTAAATGGCCGGAACGCGCCGCGTCCGACAGAACCACTGAATCCGAGCTGGGAGTTCCCTCCGTCTGGCGAATGCCTTCGTAGTCGAAGAAGAAAAAGGTCTTGTCCTTTTGAATCGGGCCACCGATCGCGGCGCCGAATTGGTTGCGCCGGTAAACAAGTTTCCCTAAGCCGGCGGTATTTGAGAAGAAGTCGTTCGCATCGAGAACCTGGTTGCGCAAAAACTCGTAGACATCGCCATGGAATCCATTGGTTCCCGATTTGCTAACGGCGTTGACGATGCCGCCCGACGTCCTCCCATACTCGGCCGAGTAGTTTCCGGTGATCACCGAGAATTCCTGAATCGCGTCCACCCCCAGGTTGACTCCTAGCACGCTGCCCGGCCCACCCATGGCGTAGTCCGTGATGCTGTTCCCATCGAGCCGGTAGTTGTTTTGCGTAGGCCGGCCGCCGGAAATGGTGAGTTGGTTCCCAAAGCCGCGGTTGCCGCGAATGGCGCCGTTCTCGAAGGGGACCTGGGTTTCGATTGCGTTGACGCCGGGAACCAGTGTAGCCAGATCCTGCCAACTGCGGCCGTTGAGAGGCATATCGAGGATCTGTTTGGTTTCCACCTCGGAGCTGATGGTGGACGATCCGAGCTGCACCTGCGGCGCGGCCGATTCGACCAGAATCGTCTGATTGGCCGCTCCCAGTCTCATCGGCACGTTCAACACCTGCTGGGCCCCAACCGTGAGCTCGACGTCCACATTCTTGGCCGTAGCAAATCCTTCGGCCGAAACCGTGACGTCGTAGTTACCGGGCTGAAGGTTTGGGGCCGAGTAAAATCCAGCCGCATCCGTTATTGCGGCGCGATTCACGCCGGTCGCTCGGTTTGTGAGGGTAACTCGAGCGCCCACGATGGCGGCTCCGGACGGGTCCGTGACGGCCCCCGAAAGCGTGGCGCCCGCCACCTGTGCCGAGAGTGGATGCGCCGAAAACATAACTATAGCCACAATCAGAAGCAACGATGAGAAAACGACCGTAACGTTTTGAAGGATGCGACGAGGCATGAATCCCCTCCTCGCGATCAGACCGCAGAGCCCTGGAATGTACGCCTTGACAATACCCTGGCTCGCTCACCCAACCCGATCGGACATACCCAGAGGCTCACCCTCCTCAGGACACCGGGGTCATAGTCGCGGAGTGACTTATATCACTGGGGTTCAGCAAAGTCAACGCAACTGCAACGCCATGTTATTGGTATGTGAATTGTCCGGTGCAATTAGTTAGCTCGTGATCTGTCGGCTCGAGTGGGTCGGACGCTTTTCGACCGGGATGCTCTTCGCAGCACATCAGCCCGCAGAAGTTCTGCCGCCACGCGTCCGATCCCTCGGTGGTAGGACGAACCTTGCGCTATCGGTAACCTTGCGCCTGGATGGTGTAGAGTTCGGAGTATGAACCCCGCTTAGCCATGAGCTGTTCGTGAGTGCCCGCTTCGACCAGCTTGGCCCCATCCAAAACGATGATCAGGTCAGCCATACGAACCGTGGAGAAACGATGCGACACCAGTATCGTAATTCGGCCGTTGGTGTTCTGCTCAGTGCGCGCGGCGGCAGCGTAGCGCTCGAACAGGGCATGTTCGGTCTCAGCATCGATGGCCCCGGTGGGTTCGTCCAGAACCAATAGCAGCACGTCATCGCGCATAAATCCGCGCGCCAGCGCAAGTTTTTGCCACTGCCCGAATGACAAGTCGGCTCCACCAGGCCATGTCGGCCCCAATTGCGTATCGAGTCCGAGCGCCAGACGCGCCATGACATCGCCGGCTCCTGCGCGGTCCACAGCGGCGAGTACCGCAGGCTCCTCTTCCAGCCGGCCGAGATCGCCCAACCCGATGGTGTGGCGCGCACGAAATTCGAATCGAAAGAAATCCTGAAACGCTCCGGACAGGCGTGAACGCCAATCGTTGGCAGCGATGCGCGAGAGCGGCACTTCGTCGATCAGAATCGCACCGGAGGTGGGCTCGTACATTTTGGCGAGCAACTTTACGAGCGTCGTCTTACCCGCGCCATTCTCACCCACGATCGCTACTACCGCTCCGGCGGGCAGGCTCAGGGATATGTCCTCCAGCACCAGGCGCGCATTGCCGGGATAAGCAAACGAAACCTGTTCGAATCGAATACCATTGTGCAGTCCAGCCGGAGCCGCAAGATCGCCGGCGGCGGCCTCCTTCGCGGCATAGTCCTCCAGCCACGCCAGCCGCCGCGAACCATCGGCCCAAAACCCTCGAAGGAAGCCGATTTCACCCACGGCGGCTCGTACGTAGGCGGCCAGCCCGCCCCGGCTGCCAGCACCAGGAGGATCTGTGCCGCGGCGGCGTGAATCACCCAGGTAACGAAGACCACGGCCCCTGCATAGGCGCCGCCAAGAATCGCCCAGGCGAGGGCATTCCACAGAGCCGTGCCCCAACGCGCCCGTGCGATTGGTCCGTACCAGCGGTCCCATGCGGCCCGGCGATCACGGAGAATCTGATTCCCGATGCCCAGTACTCGTACGTCTTTGCCCGGGGCCGCTGTAGTTGCCGCATTAAAGAGGTGGCGGGACAGCCGCTCGGCTTGGGCACCTTGTTCCCTGGCCTTTCGCTCGACGTCGGGCCTCCAGAATGAGGCAATGGCTGTGGGTAGCGCGAACACGCCCAATAGAAGCAAGGCCGGATGAACCGAGGCCAGTAGCGCCATGGTGACGGCCAGACGCAACAACCACCCAAGCGTGGTGAAGAGGGACATATACATGTGATCGAGCACGAATACCTGGTTGCGCAGCATAGAAAGACGATCCAGATATTCCGGCCGCTCCTGGTGCGCCACAGATACGATCGAGGCCTGCAGATGAGCTACGTGGGCTTCGAGTGCAATCGTTACTTTGTCGCGGAAACGCCGCTGCACGCGCGTGCTGATCGTAACCAGGAACCAGGTCGCGGCAGTGCTGACGGCCATGCTTATAGCGGCGCCGAGCACCAGGCCCGGCCGGTGCTGTACAATGCCCTCGCCGAGCCACGCCAGCCACAGCGCTAGCAGAGCCGAAGGCAAGAAAGCCACTTGCGACAGCACCAAAGCGGCTATCATCAGGCGGCGTTCATACCGGAAGCCGAGTTTGCACAGCCGCCACATGGACAACAGGGTCGGAGGCAGCGGTTCGATGGAGCTTCCGCCGCTGGTTGCGCCGTTACGAGAGGACTTCGTAGGCATCGCCTTCCTCATTGGTTTCCTGGAATCTTTGCGCCTGCAGGTCGAACATAGTCCGATACCGCCCGCCCAGGGCCATCAATTCATCGTGCGTCCCGAGTTCGACCACACGCCCATGCTCCAGAACACAAATTCGATGGGCATGGCGGACGGTGGAGAACCGGTGCGAGATCAGGATCGTAGTGCAATGTCGGGTTGCGGCCAGCAGGCGCTCGAAGATTTCCGCCTCGCCGCGCACATCAAGCTGTGCGGTAGGCTCATCGAGCAGCACGACAGTTGCGCCCATATTTACAGCAACCAACGCTCTGGCCAGCGCCACACGCTGCCACTGGCCGCCGGACAGCTGCGTTCCGCCTGCGTACCCCTTGTCGAGCACCGTGTCCAAAGACGCGAAATTCCGGGCACCCGCGGCCTCAAGTGCTGCGTAGATCAAGCCGTCGGGCGCCCCGTTGGGAGCCACATTGTCTCGTAGCGGCATTTCGAAACGAATGAAGTCCTGGAAAACCGCTGTGATACGCGAGCGCCACGACTCCAGATCGAGATTGCGCAGGTCCACGCCGTCGATTTCAATCACACCCTGTTGCGGATCATAGAGGCGGCACAACAGCTTCGCGATGGTTGTTTTGCCGGCGCCGTTCTGTCCAACGATGGCCAGCGATGTACCGGCCTGGATGGTCAGATCGAAGTGTTCCAACACCGGCGTGCTGCCGGGATAAGCGAAGGTCACATCGCGCAGGCGAACCTCGCGCGCGGGTTTGCCGGTTGCCGCCTCTTTGCCCAAGGAGAGTTTGCCAACCCGCTCCATCGCCTCTCGCAAGCGCAGGGCTGCCAGGACGGGTGCGGCGGCTCCATCCAGAGCCCAATTGAGGCCACCGAAGGCGATTGCGGAAACCCCGACCGCGCTTTGCAGAAAAGTCACTGCTTCCCCGAGGCTGATTTGGTGCGCAGCGGCCGCGTTCGAGATGGACCAGAAAATGGCCACGTTCGCGGCGACCACCAGTAAAATGCTGCCCGCAAGCGGGCGCTCCCGCATGCGCGTCGCGGCATACTGCAGTTCGTGTAGCCGCGCGCGGCGACGCACGAAGCGGTCTAGCATCCAGCCGGCCAGGCCAAACAAACGCAGCTCCTTGCTAGCCGGGGGATCGACGGCCAGACGGTAGGCATAGTCGGCGTCGCGTTGTGCTCCGCGGACCTCGGGTGTGTTGCGGTCGCGCCAGACGCCGCTTTCCCGCAGCAGGTAATGAGTGGCTGCCCATGCGCCGAGGAGAACGGCACCAGCCCACCAATGGTAGGCCCCAACAATTACGGCTGAGGCGATACCTGTCACCATGGTGATCATGCCGCTGGCAATAAAGTCCATGGCTACGGAGAGTGGCGGACCGGTCATGCCCAGATCGAAATCCCGAGCAACGGTAAGGTCCGTGGCGAGGGAGGGGTCTTCCAGATGACCGATGCCAGGCGGCCGTACACAGGCTTCTGTTAGGCGGTCGTAGAGCCATGCCGCAGTGCGATCGCCGAGATTCGAACTGACGGCGTGGTGGATCGGATTCAGGACCTGGAGAATAAAGAAGATGCAGCCGACGAACGCAAGCGGCATCAAGAGAGAGTGGCCGTTTCCCACAGCGGCGATGAGAACGCCCATCGCGACCGCGAAGGCCGCGGGTAGCACTCCCAGCACGAATAGCCCCGCCCACCACGCTGCAGCGAGGCCCGGACTGGCCTGAGGCAGCACGCCGAAGAACTTCCACTCTTTCCGCTCGGTTATCGCCACATATACCTCACCGCTCTGCCCTTTCTA
The DNA here is from genome assembly GCA_964556085.1 of uncultured Solibacteraceae bacterium. GTDB lineage: Bacteria > Acidobacteriota > Terriglobia > Bryobacterales > Bryobacteraceae > PSRJ01. The sequence continues at coordinate 4,210 of CAZKVF010000453.1, read as the reverse complement.
TCCGAATGTTGGTGCGCGGGCGATGTCGGGCGCTTTGCTGGTCTACGGCGACGAAACGCCGGCCGCGATCAGACCAAGTCAGAAGCCTCAGACGTGCCATGGCGCTCACGATATCACGAACCGGAAAGGGCCTCCACGGTCCGGGGCTTGTAGCGGTTAATTGATCGATCTGTCACGCGGTATCAACACAACGGCCCTATGATCGGTCGAAACGGAGGTTTTTTGGTGACCCACGCATTCGGACGTATAGGTAAGACTGTCTTTATTGGCTTGTTGTTCTGGGTTGCGACGGCTCTAGCGCAAACCGACACCGGATCTATTGGCGGGTTCGTGAAAGATCCTACAGGCGGAGTCATACCGAAAGCGAAAGTAACCCTCAAGGACGAAGGTACCGGAGCAATCCATACCTTGGTCAGCGATAGCGCCGGGTATTATGTTGCGCCGAATCTACCGCCTGGTATGTATGCGATGACTGCGGAGGCGCCCGGGTTTAAACGCTTTGAAAGCGACCACAACCGACTGGCGCCCAACACCGCGCTTTCGCTCGATGCGGACCTGGCCGTAGGCACCGAAACCGAAATAGTCTCAGTAACCGCGACCGCCGCCGTACTGCAAACCGATTCCGCGGCAGTGCAGGCGGAGGTGACGGGCGACCTGGTCAACATGCAGGAACTGAACGGCCGCAACCCGCTCTACGAGGCGGGGCTTCTACCCGGCATGCGCAGCAGCGCCAGCATGGGGGATTTCAATTACGCGGAGGGTGTGACCGAGCCGTTTTACGTGAACGGCACGCGGCAGCAAGACACGCTGGTCACCATAGATGGCGCGCCGGCCAACCGCACCCGTGCCAATGGCCAGATCATCGGTGTGCCGAACGTAGACGCCGTAGAAGAAATTCAGGTGCTGGCGTCCGACTATGCGCCCGAATACGGCCGCGCTTCAGGCGGCCAGATCCGCGTCATCAGCAAAAGCGGCACCACGGATTTTCACGGCGGCCTCTACGAATATTTCCGCAATTCCGACATGAACGCCAATACCTGGACGCGCAATCTTAGCACCCTCACCAACTACGCCCAGCCGGAGCGCTACAACAATTTCGGCGGAACCATCGGAGGCCCTGTGTGGTGGCCCGGTTTAAACGCGAAGCTGCGCGAACGGCTGTTCTTCTTCGTTGCTGAAGACTGGATTCGCCGCCGGTATGGAGACTACGTGGTGGAACCCGTGCCGACTCTCGATATGCGTCAAGGGAACTTCAGCGAATTGTTGGGACCGAATCCCTGGTATTCGGGAAGTCACGTGATCTACGACCCAAAGACGTGCCCATCTCTCGGGGCAGCGACCTGCCAGCCATTTTCCGGCAATATCATTCCGCAGAACCGGCTAAGTTCCAACGGCATTGCCATTATTAACGCCTATCCGCTGCCTACGCCGGGTTTTCTGAACGGCACGAATAACTTTATCGAACAAGCTAACCACCCCATTAATCAGCGCAAAGGGAATCTGAATATTGACATCGTGGCTAACGAGAAGAACCGGCTGTCGGCGCGCCGAAGCGATCTGTCGTACTACGAATATCTACCGCTCGATCAAAACTTAGGGCTCACCCCAAGGATCTTTAACCGTCCCAACCAAACAAACACGGTGTCGTTCACTTCCACCATCAGCCCGACGCTGCTGAACGAAGCGCGGATCACATTGAGCATCGACGACGTTTATATCGGGGTGAACACCGCGGCGCCCGGCTTTAACCGCCAGGCTTTAGCGATGCCCATTACATATCCTTACATCCTGCCGAGTGGCAAGGATTTACCCAATAAGATTCCGACCATTAGTGTGCCGAATTTCTATGGGATGGCTGGCGGACCGTACCCGTCACACTCCTCGGGACCCATCTGGACGGGAGGGGATACCCTGACCAAGGTGTGGAACAATCACACCTTCAAATTCGGTGTGTCGTTCGAGTATTCCGGTGAAAACGATGGTGATCAGATCAACGTCAACACCGTTCCCGGCGGTGCGAGCAATCAGAATGGCACCTTCACCTTCAGCGACAACCGCACCGGTCTGGGCGCCACTTCTGGCATCGGTATGGCCAACCTGGCTCTAGGCTACGCCGACACATATACCGAAATCGGCCAGCGCGCACTCACCATCTGGCGCGGCTGGATGTGGGAATGGTTTGCGCAGGATTCCTGGAAAGTCACGCGCAAGCTGCACCTCGACTACGGCATCCGCTTTAGCAATATTGCGGGATTCCACCCGCTCTGGGGCAATGCCGGCTACTTCGATGGCGCGCTCTACAATCCCGCTAACGCCGTTCAGGTTTCGACCACGACGGGCAACGTGATTCTGGGAACGGGCAACCCGTATAACGGAGTAGTCATTCCCGGCTACAATTCTTTTCCATCGGCGGGAGGACGGATCGCCGCGTTTACCTCCAACCTATGCGACGGCGCTCCGTGCAACAGCCTGTTGGGCGGGCCCAATTTGCCCAGAGGCTACATCCAGACAACCAACACCTGGCAACCGCGGTTCGGCGTCGCTTACGAACTCAATTCGAAGACCGTGGTGCGCGCCGGCATCGGCGCCTTCGCCACACGTATGCCCCTGATCGACAACATCTTCCCAGGCGGCAACTCCCCCTTCCAGCCGTTTCTTACGGTGAGTAACGTTTCGGTGGACAATCCAGGCGCAGCCTTAACCACTGGCACCGCCGCGCCGCTCACCATGACCACGCTCAACCCTAATCTGAAACCGCCGGAGGCCTGGAACTGGAACGTCAGCGTGCAACGCGAGCTTCCGCTGCACACCGTGCTGACGGTGGCGTATGTGGGGCACCACGGCGATCACGCCTGGCAGGTGTACGACATCAATCAGCCCACGGTGGGTGCGCTCCTGGCGAACCCGGGCGTGAACGTGAATGCTCTTCGACCTTACAAGGGATTCGCCTCCATTCAGGAAGAGGAAAGCGTGGTCAATTCCCAGTACAACGGATTGCAGATCCTGTGGGAGCGGCGATTCCGGAGTGGCTCCAGTTTTGGCTTCTCCTATACATACTCGAAGAGCATGGATAACGGCTCCAACTACCGCGACATCGTGCCGGACACTTACAACACGAGCAATCTTTGGGGTCCTTCCGAATATGACACCAGGCACTTGGCCCTCATCAACTGGGTTTACGCTATTCCGTTCCTGAAGAACGACACACATCTTCAGGGCAAGCTGCTGGGCGGATGGTCGCTGGCCGGCACCGCCCAATTCCAGAGCGGCTCCCCCTGCGGCATCGGCACCAACAACGATTACGCCGGTGTGGGTGAGAATGGCAGTTTCGGCTGCGGCAGTGAAGGCCAGTTTTGGGTGCTCAATGGACCAGTCACCATCAACAGCGGCGCCTTCGCTGGCCCCGTGACCAATTCCAGCTCGCCGCGGTATTTCACGGTGAGCGCGTCGGCTCCACCCAGTGGCACCTTCAATTTGCAATCGGGCGTTCGCGATTCCATTTACCAACCGGGTTTGCAGGATTGGAACCTGGCCCTTTTCAAGACCTTCGCCTTGAATGAACGGGCTAATTTCCAGTTTCGCGCGGAGGCTTACGATTTCATCAATCATCCGAACCTGTGCGGTCAATATCAATCGGGGTGCTCCGTTGGTGGATTCCTGAACCCAAGTTCAAGCCAGTTCGGGATGATTACCAGCAAGAGCCCGTTGGCGCGCAACCTGCAGCTTTCGCTGCGGTTCGCGTTTTAAGCGCGGCGCGGGGCCGCTACCAACGGCTGCGAGTCAAAACCGGATCGTCTGCGAGAGGCCGCAGCACCGGAAGCACATGGGCATGGGTCTGGTACGCTCGTACATCTTGCGGTACTCGTGTCGGCTGGCCAACCGGACTGCTTCGCGGAGGTGCGGGTAGAGCAGCGGCTCGCCTCCGATAAAATCGACGACCGGTTGGTAAGCCGCGCACTCCCTCAGCACCTTCTCGACCGTGTCGAAAGGCATGTCGCCGCCCCGCTTCAACCCTTCGTCCCGCGCATCCTGAACGGCACACATCGGACACACGAAATTGCACCGGTTGGTCAGGAAGAGGCCGAGCCGTCGAGGGAATGGGGCCGTTTTGAAACCGGCCAGGGCATCGCGCAATATGTGCAGCGCGGTCCGAGGGAATCGCCATGCCATCCGAGCGCCATCCCACACGGATAGCAGTTTTATCTCCCGC
>CAZKVF010000452.1:0-9308 GCA_964556085.1 uncultured Solibacteraceae bacterium | reverse complement strand
TTCCTACGGCGCCGAGTACGGCAAGCGGCCCGGTGCGCAGGTCTTGATCGTGACCCAGTCCGGAACAAACCAGCTGCATGGATCTCTATTCGAATTCCTACGAAACAATGCGTTGGATGCACCCAACTACTTCGATCCCGGCTCCGCTCCCGGCTTTCAGCGCAACCAGTTTGGAGGTTCGCTGGGCGGACCGATCCAGAAGGATAAGATCTTCGTCTTCGGCAATTATGAGGGATTCCGCCAGCACCTGCACCAAACCGGCGTCGACCTTGTCCCGGACCAGAACGCACGGAGCGGGTATTTACCTTGCAAGCTAGTGACCCCGGCGCCGAAAGCCTGCCCGGCCTCCGGACTGGTGTTTGTCGGTGTTTCGACGCTCATCTCGCTCTGGCCGGTTCCCAGCCCGGGAGCCCCAGACTTTGGCGGAATCTCGGAAGCGTTTAACAATCCGCTGCAGACCATTCGAGACGACTTCGGCACGGCGCGCGTCGATCATATTTTTTCCACCAAGGACACCCTCAACGGAATCTATACCGTCGACGACAGTGCGGATTTCACTCCCACCAGCACCAACCTCTACAGCACCGACGTCGAGAGTCTCCGCGAGCAGGTCGTCAGCCTGCAGGAAACCCATGTGGTCTCGTCTGCCTTGATCAACACGGCGCGAGTTGGTTTTTCACGAGCCGGATATTTCTTTACCGGAGAACCTACACCCGGCACTCCCGCGGCGAATCTCGAAGGCTTTGTCGTCGGCCGGCCGGTCGGCGCGGTTGTGGTCGGAGGCAGTGCGGCGTCGAATCCCACGGCGCAGTTGAGCTTGGCGGGCAGCAACAATGGAGGCAACTTGCTGGTGGCGCGAACCCTGTTCACGTATGAAGACGGCGTGTCGTTCAGCAAGGGACGCCACCAGTTCAATTTCGGAGCGTGGTTCCAGCGCCTGCGCTCGAATGAGAATCTGGCGCTCAGCCAGTATGGCCAGGCAACTTTCACCAGCCTGCAGACTCTTCTGAAAGGAACCGCCGGCAGTCTTCTCTACGATCCCCGGCCCACTGAGTTGGGCTGGCGTTCGTGGTTTGGCGCCTGGTACGCCGAAGACGTCATTCGCCTGCACCCACAGCTCACGCTGTCGCTCGGGTTCCGCGATGAATTTACCAATGGTTGGAACGAGGTTAACGGCCGGGCCGCCAACTATACTTTCCCGAACGGCGTCATTTCCACTCAGCCACGAATCGCATCGTCTGTTTTTACGGTGAACCATGGAAAGTTCCTGCCGCAACCTCGAATTGGCGTCGCCTGGAGCCCCTTCCGCAACTCGAAGCAAACCGTGATTCGCGCCGGCTTCGGCATGTACAATGATTTGCAAGATGCCCTGGGATACCGCACCGACCAAAATGCGCCGTTCAACCCAACCTACAGTCTTCCGAATTTGTCGGTCAGCCGCCTCCCCATTTCACCCGATGCCGCGGTACCGGCCACTGCGAAGCTTGTGCCCGGCGGCGTACAGCCGGACTTGAAAACGCCGACGCTGATCTCCTGGTCGTTCCGCATCGAGCGGGAACTGACTGCCAATACCGTGGTGACAGCCGGCTATGTGGGCTCGAACGGATACCACGAAATCCTCGGTATCGACGCAAATGAGCCGTTTCCGGTGATTTGCCCCGCCGCGCCCTGCCCCGCTAACTATCCCAAGAACTTTCCCACGGGTCTGGCCGGCGCTCCGGTGCCTACTGGGACGTACTATGTTCCCACTGCCGTAAAAGCGAATCCCGCCATTGCGAATACCTGGACGTATTTCTCGGAAGCCGACAGCTCCTACAACGCATTGCAAGTGGACGTGAACCATCGCTTCAGCGGCGGCTTCGCCCTGCGCGGCGTCTACACGTGGTCGAAGACCATCGACGATGGAGATTCCTTGAACGCCACAACTTCCGGCGGGGAGCCAGCGCTCGCCTCAAACCCGTTTAATCTCCGCGCCGATCGAGGCCTGGCGAACTTCGATGTCCGGAACGTGGCCGCAATCAACGGAACCTACGCTCTACCGTTCGGGCACGGCAAGCGCTTTCTGCAAGGCTCCGGCGGCATTGGCAGCGCTTTGATAAGCGGCTGGACTGTCAATTCGATCGTCACCCTCCAGGGCGGCCTTCCCTTCACGCCTCAACTCAGCTATAACCCGTCAAACAATGGCGACACGCGAAATCCCGTGCGCCCCTTCGTGAACCCGGCCTTCAGCGGTCCCGTCATTCTTGGAAACCCGCACCAGTGGTTCAATCCGGCGGCATTCCTGGCTCCTCCGAACGGCAGCGGTTTCTACGGGAACCTGGGCAGAGACACCTTGATCGGCCCTGGCCTTGCTACCTGGGATTTGTCATTTATGAAAGACACTCGGATTCAAGAGAGACTCAGCCTGCAATTTCGCGCGGAGCTGTTCAATCTGCTCAACCGCGCAAATTTCAATACACCGAATGCGATCGTCTTCACTCCCACCGGCGTGTCGCCCACGGCCGGTGTGATTACAGCCACATCGACGACGTCACGGCAGGTTCAGTTCGGATTGAAGCTGCTCTGGTAACTAAACCCTGTAGGACGGCGGCCGGATGCCTTTGTCCCGCAGATAGATTTCCGCCTGTCCGCGATGATGCGCCACGTGGACGTACATGGCGAGCAGGATTTCGCGACCGGAAAGCCGTCCGTCGGGAGAGTTGTGTGGGCGGTTGAGTTGCTCCTCGGTAAGGCTGGGGATCACGGTGGAGCAATAGTCGAACGAATCGCTAATGAACTTAACGACCGCGTCCTTCTCGCTGGGTGAAGGCAATGCCGGCGGGTCGGAATCCTTCAGACCCGCACAGAATTGATAGTTGGTTGTCGCAATGTGCGACATCAATTGACCGAAGTCCATGGATTCGGAGTGCGGGCGGAAGCCATACTGGTCAGCAGGCATCGCCTGCGCCACCGCAATCGACAGTTTACTGAGCGCGCCAAAGTGCTTGGCATACTCACCGGCGGCGTTCGCGGGGACCGCGGCAGGATACGCCGTTACGACCAAAACCGGAATCAGAATACCAAGTGCAACTACGGGGCGAAGTAGCATACGACCTCCTGGGCAGCGGCTAAAGGATCTTGGACGGTTTCGAAACCGGTTCGTTAGCAGGGCCGCGGCGTAACTGGAATTGCTTGCTAACCCTCTTCAGGTATAATCCGTCTAGGTAAAGACGGTCTATGCCTAAGCAGCGCGGCAACGGCGAGTTTTTGCAGGGCACTCTGGACATGCTCATTCTTCGCACGCTGGCTCGCGGATCCATGCACGGTTACGCCATCGCCGTTGAGATCGAGCGCCGCAGCGCGGACATCCTCCGGGTCGAAGAGGGCTCTTTGTACCCGGCCTTGCACCGATTGGAACTGTCGGGTCTGCTCCGCAGCGAGTGGAAAACGTCGGAAACCAACCGCCAGGCGAAATTCTATCTGCTGACCGCCGCTGGTCGGAAACAACTGGCGGTCGAATCCGCCAAGTGGAACCGGCTGTCGCTGGCGGTCGCCCAGGTGATGGAGGCCTAATGTTGCGCTGGTGGTTGAAGCTTCGCAAGCGGCGGGCCCTCGATCGCGAGCTGCAACAGGAAATCGCCTTTCATAGGGAGATGCGGTCCCGCGACCGAGGGGCGCCACCGTTTGGCAACGAAACTCAAATCCGCGAGGACATGCGCGACATGTGGACCTTTGTATGGCTCGAAACCGCCTGGCACGATATCCGGTATGCCTTACGCGGGCTCCGTCGCAACCCGGGCTTTGCCTCCACTGCCATTCTTTCGCTGGCGATCGGTATCGGGGCCAGTGTCGCCATCTTCACCGTGGCCGACAACCTTCTGTTGCGGCCTTTGCCCTACAAAGATCCAGGCAGTCTCACGATGGTGTGGGAGGTCAACAGCCGTCGAGACGGCCGCAATAACGTAATCTCGCCGGCTAATTACTTCGACTGGAGGAAGCGCAACCATGTCTTCTCGGAAATGGCCGGACTCGGGTTTCCGTTCACTATCGCGTTTGGTGAACTTGGCGGTCCGGCCGAGGAGCTTGGCTATCGATCGGCTACTCCGGAATTCTTTCCGCTTCTCGGAGTGAACGCAGCAATCGGCCGGGTATTCACTCCAGACGACGCCCTGCCGGGAGCGAAACGGGTCGCGCTGATCAGCGACAGGCTATGGCGCCGCCGCTTTGGCGCCGACCCGGCAGTGATCGGGAGAACAGTGCGCCTGGACGGTGACATGGCAACTATCATTGGCGTTCTTCCCGCCGCCTTCTCCTTCATGGACCGCGACATCGACGTCTGGAAGCCCTTATCGCTCGATCCAGCACAGAACTATCGCGCCACGTCCGGCCGCTTCATGTCCTGCATTGCGAGACTGCGCCCCGGAGTGTCGGCAACCTCCGCCAGGAAGGAAATGTCGGCAATCGGTCGGCAACTCGAGGCTGACTATCCAGCCTTCAACTCGGGATGGACCGCAACCGCGGAACCGCTCCGTGAAACTCTCGTTCACGACGTAAGGACATCCTTATATGTGCTGCTCGCCGCAGTAGGCCTGCTGCTGGGCGTGGCCTGTGCGAATGTAGCCAACCTTCTGCTGGCCCGATTCTCGGCACGTCAGCAGGAACTCGCCATACGCCGCTCCATCGGAGCCGGACGCGGCCGCATCACTCGCCAGGTGCTCACGGAGTGCGCGGTGCTCGGCTGTGCCGGCGGATTGGGCGGGATCGCAGTCGCTTTCTTCGCGATTCGAGGACTCCTACGGATGGCGCCTCAGGAACTGAACTGGGCCGGCACTCTGGCCATCGACTTCCGCGTCCTAGGCTTTGCGCTGGCTCTGTCCATGATCACCGGATTGCTCGTCGGTCTGGCGCCTGCCTTGGCCGCCTCCGGTTCGCGCGCTCTCGGCCGGATCCGGCAGCATCAGCGGACTGGCGGCGGTGGCCAGCAATTGCGATGGCTGCTGGTCGGTGCGGAGGTGGCGTTGGGAGTGCTACTGATGATTGGCTCCGTGCTCCTGTTTCGAACTCTGGTCCGGTTACAGTCCTCCCCTTCGGGTTACGATGCCGGGAATTTGATGACCATGAAAATCTCCGTGTCGGGCGCGAACTATCGCGAATCGGCCGCCCGCGTGCGCTTCTTTGACGAGGCCACAGCGCGCGTGCGCGCATTGCCGGGAGTGCGGTCAGCCGGCGCCGTCAGCTTTATTCCGTTGCATGGATACCCGGCCGGAACCGGGGTGAAGATCGAAGGCCGTCCCGATCCCGGCCCCGGGAATGAACCGGTAGCCAGCGTTCTTGTTGCCACTCCCGGCTATTTCCGGACCGCTGGAATCCCGACGCTCCGTGGCCGCGGGTTCGAAGCTGGGGACAATCGAATCGATGCCCCCTATCGCTTTGTCGTGAACCAGGCTTTCGTCGACCACTACATGCGTGGTGAAGATCCGCTGGGCCACCGGATCAGCGTGGAGATGGACGATAAAAACCCGTTCGGCGAAATCATCGGTGTTACTGGCGACATCACCGACGGCACGCGCGGGAGCCGCAGCCGGCCCACCGTCTACTACGTGCATGCACACCTGGCGTTCCCATCACTGATCCTGCTGGTCCGGACTGCGGCCGCGCCGGAATCCGCGTCTCTTCCCGTCGAGCGCATCATTCGCGAGTTGGATCCCGGCGCCACCGTCTCTGAGGTAGCCACCATGGAACTGGTGCTTGGCGAAACCATCGGGCGCGAGCGATTCAGCGCGTCATTGCTGGCGGCCTTCTCCGGCTTTGCGCTGCTGCTGACGGCAATCGGAGTCTACGGTGTGCTCGGCTACACGGTGTCGGAACGAACGCGCGAAATCGGCGTGCGCATAGCGCTCGGAGCACAGCCGTCGGCCATCACCAGGATGTTCGCCGGAAAGGCGCTGCGCTACACACTCGCCGGCGCCCTCGCCGGGATTGCGGCCGCGCTCGTGTTAAGCCGCTTCCTCGACACACTGCTCTTCGAGACCAGTCCGCGGGATCCCCTCTCCTTCTTAGTCGCCCCGTCGTTGCTCATCGGCGTCGCGCTGATCGCCTCATGGATTCCTGCGTTGCGCGCCGCCCGCTTGAGTCCTGTGGAAGCCCTGCGCACCGACTGATTATTGCGTCGTGAACGTTACACCGACGTTGGTCCCGTCCGTCGTCACGGTGGCGTTGACGAAAACTTTCCGCTTATTCCCGGCGTCTTCGCCGGTCACAGTCCCCAGACTGGTCTGGCCGTTCTGCTGGACCGTGTTGGTATTGACTTTCAACCCCGTCTTTTTCAGAGCATCCTCGTAATAGCTCATCACCCGCTCGACGGAGTCTTTCGTGGTGAAGTGAAAACTGCCGGTCGACCCGGTGGCGTTCTGCATCGACACCGATCCCTGCGGCGTCGAGCCCGGGTACGACGGCAGCCAGTCCGGAGGCTTTTCACCGCCGGCCCCGGCGTTGAACTTCATCGAGCCCTCGCTCGACTTCAGCTCCAGCGTGCCCTTATCTCCATCGCCGTGCGCCTCCACCGCGAGCTTCTGGCCATCCTGCTCGAAAACGAACTTGCCCTTTTGCGCATCGGCAAAGTTCATCGTCATCACCTTGCCGGTCTTCTTGTCGCGCACCGTGATGGTTCCCTTGTCCTCATCGGTGGACACCACTTCCACATCGGGATGCGCGGCCGCAATAATTCTCGCCACGGCGTACCCCGGATTCTTTTCGAGCATCCGGGCCGCGTCCTTAGCCTTGTGCGCGATGTAATACATGGCCAGGCCGCCCACAATCGCCCCGAGCACCAGCAAGCCGAAACAGCCGCCGAGAATCCAGACGAGCGGACTGGCTTTCGTCGCCGTCGCAGGCCCCACGGCTGGTGGCGGCGCCACCGTCCCAGCGGGCATCACAGGCGGCGCTGCCGGCGTCATGGGCGGTGGCCCCGGCGACGCCTGTGGCTGAGCCGCCCCGCCAGGCGCGGGCGTTCCGCAACTCCCGCAAAACGGCCCTTGCACCTGGGCCCCGCACTTCGTACAAAATGCCATATCACCCCCGGAACGCTCTAAGGTACGAAAACTCGCTGAGCTTGGCAAGCAGGGGAGTTTCACGAGCCTGGACTGGTCGGAGAAAGCAGAGTCGATTCCCTGCGCTAACCTGAATGACCCCCAGTATCGTCCGTCCCTGCTACCATTCCCTTGTCTCCCTGTCTCCCTCGAAAACTCGCTGACGTTGGCAAGCGCGTAGAGGCGGAAGTGCTGGAATAGACCTGGTAATAAACCTGGTGGTAATAAACCTGGTGACAGACGGAAGGTAACCCTCATTCAAGAGCCTCGGAGTTGGAGTTGGTCGCGGAAAACGAGGTTCGGGGGCAACCCTTCGCGCCTGCAGCCGACGCGGATCGCGGCGGGGAAAAACGGCCGCACTTCGTACAAAATGCCATATCACCCCCCGGAACGCTCTAAGGGAAAACTCGGATGATGTTGGCAAGCCTGTAACGCGGAAGTGCTGCCGCGCTAAAGAATTACATCCTTTTCGCCGAACTCTCTATTGGTGGACTGTAACCGCGCCATTCGTACGCCATTTTCCGCGGGTAATGAACGATCAGGCCGCGCCGGCTTGACGGCCGCATTGGTGTGCGCAACGCAGCCCTCGATCCGTAAAGACACTTGGACCCTACTACGGCTGCATCGATACCGGCCCATCGTTAAGACCCTCCTCGCGCTGGTGTTGTGCTGGCACGGAACGGCTATCGCCGCCGGGGCGCAAACACAATCGCTCGAAATGCGCCTGGAAGCCGCCTTCCTGTATAACTTCGCGCGATTTGTCGAGTGGCCCGGGGATCCTGGCGCTCCCGCTTCCGCTCCCGTAACGTTTTGTGTGCTGGGTTCCGCCGAGTTCCAGGACGCGCTCGAACAGAGCCTCGCGGGCAAGACCATTAACGGCCACCCGGTTTTGGCGCGGCGGATTGGCCAGCCCGAAGACACGCTGCATTGCCGCGTGGCGTTTATTGGATGGGACGAGCGCAAACGCATGTCAGCCGTGCTGGAAGCCCTGAACGGCGCACCGGTCCTCACCGTGGCCGACTTCGAGCAGTTCGCCAGTCATGGAGGCATGATCCAGCTCAACAAACAAGGAAACAAATTCCGCTTCGCCGTCAACGTGGACGCGGTTACCCGTCATGGACTCAGAGTCAGCTCGAAGCTGCTGCAACTGGCGGAGTTAGTCCATGAATCCGGCACTGCCGGGGGCAAGCCATGACCGCTTGGTTCCGGGATCTTCCCATCCGCCGCAAGCTGGCCGTGCTGATGGTGGTGAGCGGTATCATCGTGGTCGTGCTGTCTTCCGCCGCCCTTTGGGTCTTCAAGACCTTCGATCTGCGTGAGACCGCCGCAGCTGAGATCTCCACACTCGCCGAAACTATGGGCTCGAATACCACGGCTGCCCTCACGTTTCAGGACCGGCGCGCGGCAGAGGAAACTCTGACTGCCCTGCGTGCCGATCAGCGGATTCTGCTGGCCGCAGTATTTGACAAGGATGGTTCTCTGTTCGCGCGTTACGTGCGACGCGGCGCTTCTCCCGGTTCCGCCGGCCTCCGGCCCGTAGGCCAATCCTTCGAAGGCGATACCCTCCTTTTGGTCCGTCCCATCGTCTTGGACACCGAAACCATCGGTTTCATTCATTCTGGTTCGCTCAAGCCTGTCCAGCGCCTACGCGCACTTGAAGCGCAATGTCGCCGTGATCGTGCTCGCCATCTTCATCTCGTTCCTAGCCGCTCTGCCCGCCACGGCAAGCTTGCAGCGGGGCATCGCAGGCCCTCTGCTCGATCTGGCCGCGATCGCGCGGCAGGTTTCGGCGGGCAAGAATTATAGCGTCCGCGCGGCCTCCCACGGCAGCGACGAAACCGGGGCCTTCAATGAAATGCTCGCGCAAATTCAAGCCCGGGACCGCGAGCTGCTGGTCCACCACGAGCAACTGGAGCAGCAGGTGGCATTCCGCACCCAGGAACTCACTCGCGCTAACACCGAGCTGGCTTCCGCCAAGGAAAAAGCGGAGAGCCTGGCGCGCGTAAAAAGCGAATTCCTCGCCAACATGAGCCACGAGATCCGGACGCCGATGAACGGCATTGGACTAAACCGCTTCGCGGTAGTCCGAAGGGTAGTGCTTCTTGGGTTTGTCAGGACAATTGCAATTCCGATGCTTGGGCGGTAACATGACCGCAGCGTAACGAAGTATTTGAGGGGTTTCGACCCTGTTAACTGACACAAAGCAGGCCAGTTCCATTCAATACACATAAAGCAATTGTC
>CAZKVF010000451.1:0-10229 GCA_964556085.1 uncultured Solibacteraceae bacterium | reverse complement strand
TTCCGTTGCGGCGAAATCCAAATTCCCTACGAAAATATTTTTCAAGTTAACTCTCTCTGTGTTGCTATTCGGGCGAAGGCAAGGCAGATTGGGTTGCCCCGCTGTTGCGGGAAAAGCTACGACCGAATTTTAACATGCTTGGGCAAGCTTCGTGTGTTGTCTCGCGCACCAATTCGGAGGTTGCCCCTGCTCGCCTGCAGATAGACCTGATACTCTTCGGCCAAGCCATTTTCCGAAGAGGTTGCTCCCAACTACTGTCGTCATCTCTGACTCGCTTGGCCGGCTTCCACTCGGCGATTGAATTCGGACGACCGCCCGCGCGGGACGCTTAACGATTGCCACTTGTCCGATCGATAGTGCTTCGCCAGTAAGACGATCTGGCCGCAGTGGTACGCATAATGCCCAAGCTGGCGATTCATCGCCTGCATTACCGAATGGGCTTCGCTCCGGATCGTGATCGTGCGCGTCATATCGTCCTCCGAGAGCGGCTCGAGCGCCGAGAACAGAGACCGCCAGCCCTGTTCCCAGAATTCCATCAGGGCCTCGCGCGAGTGCGGCGGGTCTGTAAACTCGCTGTCGCGGTCGCGAAACGGCTTTTCACCGTCGCTGGTTAGAAAATCGGTCCAGCGCGAAAGCATGTTCCCCGCCATATGTTTCATGATCACTGCTATCGAATTTGCTTCGGAGTCGAGCACCGCATACAGTTGTTCTTCGGTAACCTGGGCCAGGGCCCCATCGGCCAGCCGCTTGTAATAACGAAACAGCGATAGTGAGTCCTTAAGATAGGAGGTCGTGAACTCGAGTGCCATTTGTTTCGATATTGCCACAGGCGCGTCGACCGGGGGCTCAGCTTGTTTGAAAAGATATTGATCGCAAATCGCGGCGAAATCGCCTGCCGGGTTATCAAGACGGCGCGGCGGTTAGGCATGCGGACCGTAGCCGTTTATTCGGAGGCCGACGCCCGAGCGCTCCATGTAGAGCGCGCTGAGGAAGCATACCTGATCGGACCGGCGCCTGCAGGCGACAGCTATCTGAACATCGAGCGGATTATAGATGCCGCCCGGCGTGCGGGGGCGCAGGCGATTCACCCGGGCTACGGCTTCCTGAGCGAGAACGCGCGATTTGCCGAAGCCTGCGAAGCGGCCGGAGTCAGATTCATTGGCCCGCCCGCCTCGGCGATCCGTGCCATGGGACTGAAATCAGCGGCGAAAGAGTTGATGTCGTCTAGTGGCGTTCCGGTTGTTCCGGGCTATCATGGCGCCGCGCAGGATCTCGACACTCTGGCCGGTGCTGCCGCTGAAACCGGCTATCCCGTGCTGATCAAAGCTTCGGCCGGGGGCGGCGGCAAAGGCATGCGCATCGTGCGGCAGGCCGCCGATCTGGCCGCGGCCGTCGCTTCAGCGAAGCGCGAGGCCGCCTCCGCTTTCGGTGACGACCGGCTGCTGCTCGAAAAATATCTGACGCAGCCCCGGCACATCGAGATCCAGGTCTTCGCCGACACCCACGGCAACGTGCTTTCTCTATTCGAGCGCGATTGCTCCCTCCAGCGGCGCTACCAGAAAGTAATTGAAGAAGCGCCGGCAGCGGGCCTGGACGTGAGTCGCCGCCGCGAGATGGGCGAAGCGGCTTGCGCTGCCGCGCGAGCCATCGGTTATGTGAATGCCGGCACGGTGGAGTTCATCGCTCAGGGCGATGTCTTCTACTTCATGGAAATGAACGCGCGCCTCCAGGTGGAGCATCCAGTTACCGAGGCCATAACCGGGCTCGACCTGGTGGAGTGGCAACTCCGAGTTGCGGCGGGAGAGCCGCTGCCGCGCCGCACGGAACAGATTACGTTTCACGGCCATGCCATCGAAGCGCGTGTCTATGCCGAAGATCCGGCCCACGATTTCCGGCCTTCCACCGGCGTGATTACGCACCTGGAAGCCCCGCTCGAACTCGCGCGCGTGGATACCGGCGTCCGCAAGGGCGATTCCATCTCGGTTCACTACGATCCCCTCATTGCGAAGGTTATCGTCTGGGCTCCCGACCGCAACACGGCCATCTCACGCCTGCGGGGCGCGCTGGCAGAATACCAGGTAGCAGGCGTAACCACGAATATTTCATTCCTGGCGGCGGTCGCCGCGCACCCCGATTATAAGGCGGGGCACTTCGACACCGGGTTTCTGGAGCGGCATGCCGCCGAGCTGCTGCCGTCAGCCCCTGTCGTTTCGCGCGAGATCCTGGCCGCGGCGCTCCTTGAGGTCCTCGCCGTCCAGCGCCGCAAGACCGAACAACGCGCCGCAGCTTCGGGCGACCCCTGGTCGCCGTGGAATCAGTTAAGCGCCTGGCGCCTGAACGGAGCCGGTTACCAGGACGTCGTGTTCACCGATGGCAAAACGCGCCTGCCCCTTCGCGTGTTTCCGGAGCTAGACGGCAGGTTGCGCATCGATTTTCCGGATGGCCCGGGCCAGATTTCGGGTCACGAAGATGCCCGGTTTCTCGACGGAGTCAAAATCAGCGCCCGGGCGTTCTTGCACGTTACTCAATTAACCGTTTTCCTGGCCGGCGCCACGCATAGCCTAAGCTTGATCGATCCCTTGGCGCCCTCAGGCATCGAAGAAGACGCCGGTGGGCGCCTCACCGCCCCGATGCCGGGGCGCATCGTGCAGGTCATGGTGCAAAAAGGCGCGGAAGTGAAGCGCGGAGCTCCCCTCCTGATTCTGGAAGCCATGAAAATGGAGTACACCATCGCCGCCCCTGCCGATGGACGGGTCGCCGATGTGCGCTACTCGGCAGGAGATGTAGTCGAAGAGGGCGTGGAGTTAATCAAATTCGCGGAGTGAGAACCTCTGGGTCCCCGTATCCCCGATTCGGGTCGAACCATCTCCTTCCCCCGAAGGGGCTGAGCCTGGTGAAATCCAGAAACGATGGCGCCGCAACCTTGTGAGGCGCCTGGGCCTCCTGCATCCAATGCGGGTTGTAACGAACGCGTTCTCCCACGTCGGACCACCGGCATACCAGACGCTCGCTTTCGGGCTGCCAGGACATTCTCATGCTCGCGCCTCTCTTCCTAAATTATCCCCTGAAATTATGGTGCGCGGCAGGTTGAAGAGTACGCTTGCGGGCCGCACTCTACCGGTTCCTGATCTCGCTCATGCAGCGAGTCCCATGCGGATCACCAGCCGGACAGGATGCGCAGGCTTTTGCGATCAAAGAACGCCGCATCCATCGCACGAAAATACTGGCGAATCTGCAGACTGCCAGTGCTCACGGCGGTTTGGTCCCATTCGCATCGTTCGCAATAGAGACCGGAACCAGGAGCGCCGCTCGAAAAAAAACCGCCTGGCCCGGCGATATTTTTCCGAGTTGAAAGGATCGCCCGTGCCGTCAAACGCTCGCGCAGGCTGGCATACGCAGTCAGCTTGGATCTTTCCAGAAGGCTGGCGCTAGGACTGGCGCCCCGGCAATTCCGAAGGTCTTCGTCAATCTTGGACAAAGCCGGAAACGCGGTTTGGCCGCCGTACAGGGCAGGGGGATCAAGTGGCGCAACGGCGGAAGTTGCGGACGAATCCAGCTGGCATTGGTCTTCGGCACAATCTCGGTTCGCTATTTCGAAGACCCCTGACAATCCGGTTTTCACTACACCGAATGTGAAATTAACCCTGGACGCGCCGCTCTTTACCTTGCCAGAACTTTTCGCGAAGCTCGCGCTTCAGGATTTTTCCGGTACCAGTCTTCGGCAACGGCCCTTCCGCGAATTCGATGGTGCGCGGCAGCTTGAAGCGCGCCACCCTGGTCTCGAGATAGGCGAGAAGCTGCCGTTCATCCAGTTCCTGCCCGGGCTTCCGCACGACGATACCCACAGGCACTTCTCCCCATTTGCCATCGGGCGCCGCCACCACAGCACATTCGAATACGGCGGGATGCGCGGAAATGGCGTTTTCCAGCTCGATGGACGAAATGTTCTCGCCGCCGCTGATGATGATGTCTTTCTTCCGGTCCACAATGTGGACGTAATTCTCTTCGTCCCAAACGGCCATGTCGCCGGTGTGCAGCCAATAGCCGCTCATCACGGCCCTGGTAGCCTCGGGTTCCCGGAAATAACCGTCCATCACGTTGTCGCCGCGGACCACGATTTCCCCAACCGTTTCCATATCGCGCTGGACGTCTCTCATTTGCGCGTCCACAACGCGCATTTCGCAGCCGGGCACCGGCCAGCCGGCCATGGCCTGGTGACGGACCCGGTCGTCATCGTCTTTATATTGCACCGTGCTCTTCTTGCGGGAAGTGCTGGCCACGGGCGCGGTTTCGGTCAGCCCATAGCCGGCCAACACGCGGCAGCCTAACGCCGCCTCCAGGCGCGCCACCAACTGGGGCGACGAGGCTGCGCCGCCGATGTGAATTTCTTCCAGAGAGGAGGTATCGAACTCGCCAAGCTGCGGGCAATTCAGAAGCGCGTTGGCCATCACCGGCACTACCGAGCACGAGGTGACTTTCTCCTGCTGGATCAGCCGCAAAACCTGGGAAGGATCGAAGCGCCGTACCATGACTTGCTTTGCTCCGAACAGGGTGGCAGTCTGCGGGCGTCCCCAGCCGTTGGCATGGAACAATGGAATCGTGTGCATTTCGACGGTATCGTCGCGGCAGCCGATCGTCAGTGCGGCCATTAGCGCGTGCATATATAGCGTGCGATGCGAGAGCATGACGCCCTTGGGCGTGCCGGTGCTGCCGCTGGTGTAGAACAGCTCAGCGATTTCGTTCTCATCGAATGAGAAAATATCTGGCCGTTCGATGCGGCCATGCGAGAGCAGTTCCTCGAGCGAAAGATCGGCGCCCGGAGCATTTCCATCAATTGCCACGAACCGCTCGATCGACGGGCAGCTCTTGCGCAGCGCGGGTACGTACGGCACGAAATCATTCTCAAACAGCAGCATCCGCACTTCGGCATGGCTGAGAATGGCCTCCAGTTCGGCGGGCTGCAGCCGCACGTTGAGCGGCATGACGATCGCGTGCGTCAGCGGCACACCGTAATATCCCTCGAGTAAGTGATTGGTGTTGAAGCTGAGGTACGCCACACGATCGCCGCACCGGATGCCCTCGGCTAGAAGACCGGCCGCGAGCCGCTCGCACCGTTCGCCGAATTGCGCATAAGTATACCGGCAATCGCCGGAGACGACGCCCACCTTGCGTGAGTATAGATCGACGGCGCGATACAGGCACCGCATGGGTGTCAGCGGTACGTTCATAGTCCCTCCCCGGAAGCTCTAGAATTATATGCCAGGAAACACTGGGGCCGGAACTCACAATGCCCCTCGTTTTCAGAGCAATCTGGCGATCCCAACTATCCCTGCGCGTTTCGCCCGCTGGAGCAGCGCTAGATCCAGCCTCACTCCCCCATGGCCTTGATGATCACCCGCTTGGGGCGACGGCCGTCGAATTCCGCGTAGTAGATTTGCTGCCAGGGGCCGAAATCGAGCTTACCTTTGGTGACCGGAACAATCACCTCATGGTGCACTAACAGGCTCTTCAAATGAGAATCGCCATTGGATTCGCCGGTGCGATGGTGGCGGTAATCCTGCCGGAAGGGCGCGAGTTTCTCCAGCCATTCGTCGATGTCGGCAATCAATCCTTCCTCGGCGTCGTTCACCCACACGCCCGCGGTGATGTGCATGGACGACACCAGGATCATTCCTTCCTGTAGGGCGCTTTTGCGCAAGACTCCCTCCACTTCGGCCGTGATGTTAATATATTCGCGGTGATTCCGGGTTTTGAACGTTAAATACTCTGTGTAGAATTTCATAGCGAAAATCTTACGATGGAAACCGCCGCGTCCACCGGGCGTACCGCCGAACGCCCCCACATCCTCATCGTGGACGACGAGCCGCCGTTACTCAAAGTGATGAGCCTTTATCTGCAGCGGCTGGGTTACTCGGTCACCACGCTTGATCGGGCCGAGCAAGCGGCCGCTTTGACGGACGCCGATCTCGAACGGTTCGCCATGGTCGTGCTGGACGCCACCCTGGATGGTATCGGCATGGAGGAGTTGGCTCTCCGGATGTTGCATGCAAACGCGGCTCTTCGCGTTTTGGCTGCCAGCGGCTATCCTGTAGATGTGAGCGCCCTCCAGGCCGCCGCACCCGGACGGGTGGCTTTTCTGCTTAAACCGTTCACGGCGGAGATGCTGGCGGCTTGCATACGGAGGATGATTGCCCCGGACAAAGAAAAAGGAGTTTAGTTTGGCGCGCGAAGTGAAGGCCATCGCGCGGGAGCGCGTGGGCACCATTCCAGCGGCCAAACCCATCCCGCCAAAAGCTTCCCGAAAAAAACCCAAGCACAAGAAAGCCATCGGGGAGGAATCCCAGTGAGCGGCGCGGCCGCCGCGGGCCGGAGCCGCCTCACGGTTGCTTCTCTTTCGCGACGGCACTTCCTGGCGTTCGGATGGTTTCCGTTCTTCCGCCCCCGGCACATCAGCCTCGCGGGCGCGCGCTTCCGCATCGTCCGCAACGGCAGTCCCAAGCGCCACTATCTGCTGATTCACGGCGATGAAGAGACCGCCCGCCAGGTGTTGACACGCTTCATGGAAACCCATGAGGGCACGGCTTTCATCATCGAAACGGAAACCCGCAACGTCAAGATCGATAAAGGGGAAATTGACCCGAACCGGATGTTCTCCCGCGCCGGCGCAGAGGCCAATTTGAAGAGCCTGAATGCCGAATGGACGCCACAGCAGATGCAATCGGCCCTCGCCATCCTCGACAAGGGCCGGGAACGCCTGGTACGGGCGCTGTTTCCTCCGCCGAAGGGGCTTCTCGTGGCCCTGCATAATAATACGGAAGAATACTCCGTGAATGACGAGGTCCCCATCAGCGACTCGGTTTCGCTGCGCGAACCGGCCAACCCGCACGCCTTCTTTCTGTGCACCGATCCCATCGATTTTTCTACCCTGGCAAAATCGCCCTACAACGTTGTGTTGCAGCAGAAAAAGCCTGAAGGCGACGATGGCTCGCTCTCCCGGCTCGCGGCGCGCCGCGGCGTGCGCTATGTAAACCTGGAAGTCCGCCGTGGCAACTCCGACCGGCAGTTGGAAATGCTGCGGTGGCTGGACTGGAATCTTCCGGGCGGGACGGGCGTCCGCGAATAGTGGCCGCCGCGTCGCCCGTCAGGATCTGTTTTCCCAGCTCGTAATGCTTACTTAATTTTGAAACTGCCCTGCTCTCCTTCGCGGTGGGCCATGTGGCACATGCCACATTGCGCCCCCACGGTTGCGAACGACGACTGCATCTTGGCGTCGTCGCCGGCTTTGGCCGCGGCGGCCAGATCGTTAGACGCGGTCTCCGCGGTTTTGGCGTAGCCCACCGCGTCGCTTGCGCCGCGACCCGACCAGAAGCCGCCTACCTGCTTAAAAAGGCCGGCAAGGTGCGTAGCGTCGGTGGCGACGTCGGCGTTGGCCTTGCTGTCGATCCCTTTCTTCACTTTGCCTTTGGTCTTCGCGATATCTTTCATCCATCCGGAGTAGTCCGCTTCGCTTTGAGCGATTACGCAAATGGAGAACCCCAGGGCGAGTAAAATCGGTAGCACGAGGGTCTTTTTCATGCGGCGGATTATATCACGCGCCTCCACGGCTCGCTGGTAATCGCGAGGGACTTGCCCGGTTGCGGGTGTTATGCTCACGAAGGGCGCTGAAACGTGTCATTCGGCAAGGCTCTCGGGCTCGGGGCGGCCGCAATTGCGGCTCTGGGCACAATCTACGGCTTCCAGATCCCATTCCGCGAATTCAACGGCGTCGAATACCGGATCGGCGAAATCCCCCGGCCCGTGGACTGGATGGAACGAACCGAGTGGACGTTCGCCCGACTGATGTACCCACCCGCCTACGGGCGCGGCTACGGGTACCGTTACGGCGGCGGCCTCTGGACCGAAGGCTTCTCCATCTGGACGCAGGATTACCCGCGCGCCGATCGTCATTTCGCTCAGGCGATGCGCCGCCTCACGCGCATTCATGTAAAGTCCGTTGAACAGCCCGTCAACCTAGATGAAGGCGGCCAATACGACTGGCCCTGGCTCTACGCAGTACAGGCCGGAAGCTGGCGCCTGACCAACAGCCAGGCCAGCGCCCTGCGGGAATTCCTCCTTCGTGGCGGCTTTTTCATGTGCGACGATTTCTGGGGCGACGACGGCTGGGCAGTCTTCACCGAAAGCATGAAGCGCGTCTTTCCCGACCGGCCCATCGTCGAACTGGAAAACGCCGACCAGATTTTCCATACCGTCTACGATCTGGATGACCGCTACCAGGTGGCTAGCGAGGGATCCGTGATGCGCGGGCGCACCGATAAGTGCGAGGGCTGCCGGGACCATTGGCGCGGCATCTACGACGATCGCGGCCGCCTCATGGTAGCGATGACTTTCAACTCCGATGTAGGCGATTCCTGGGAATGGGCCGATGCGCCGTATTACCCCGAAAAATACGCTGCCCTGGGAATCCGTATCGGAGTAAACTACGTGGTTTACGCAATGACCCACTAAGGAGCCTGACGCATGCTGAAAGGATTCAGAGAATTCCTGTTTCGCGGCAACGTGGTGGACCTGGCTGTCGCCGTGATGATCGGCGCAGCCTTCGGAGCGGTCGTAACTGCGCTGGTGAAGGACCTGATCACGCCGCTCATCGCGGCCATCGGCGGTCAACCGGATTTTTCGTCCCTGAAGTTTACCGTCAACAACAGCGAGTTTAAGTACGGGGATTTCCTGAACGCGGTGGTTGCGTTCGCGCTCATGGCGGCCACGATCTATTTCGTCATCGTGGTTCCGATGAATACCATCCAGAGACGGTTCAAAAAACCGGAAGCTGCGGCCGCGCCCACGACGAAAGAATGCCCCGAGTGCCTCAGCACCATTCCGATCGGCGCGCGGCGCTGCGCCCATTGCACTGTGGTCCTTCCGGCGCGCGTATAAGTTTCAGTGGGGAAGGGCTTCGGCCCTGCCGGGTTACTCCTCTTCCTCTTCTTCGCCCGCTTTGGCGGCCTTAGCAGCCGCGATGATCTTCTCGGCCTGGAGTTGCGGCACAAAATCGTAGTGGTCGAACTCCATAGTGAATGAGGCGCGGCCCTGGGTCATGGCGGTCAGGTCGTTCTGGTAGTTCAGCATCTCGGCCATGGGTACTTGGGCCCGAATGAACTGCGTGCTTCCCTTGGTGTCCATGCCGGAGATGCGGCCGCGGCGTCCGTTCAGGTCGCCCATGAGGTCGCCGGCATATTCCACGGGTGCTTGAATTTCCACGTTCATGATGGGCTCGAGCAAGGCCGGTTTCGCTTGCTGCATAGCCGCCTTGAAGGCCTTGCGGGCGGCCAGTTTGAACGCCAACTCCGAAGAGTCCACGTCGTGATAGGAGCCGTCGTAGAGCACGACCTTGAAATCCACCATGGGGTATCCGGCCAGGAAGCCATTGGCGGCCGCCTCCAGGATGCCCTTTTCGACGGCAGGGATGAAGTTCTTCGGAATCGCTCCGCCGAAAATCTCGTTGGCGAACTCGAAGTTGGCGCCGCGCTCGAGCGGCATCATCTTGATCCAGCAATCTCCGAACTGGCCGTGGCCGCCGGTCTGCTTCTTATGGCGGCCCTGCACGTCGGCGGTGCCGCGAATGGTTTCGCGGTACGGGATCTTGGGGGCTTTGAGGGTGACATCGACGCCGTAGCGTTTCTTCAGCCGGCTGACGACGATTTCCACGTGCTGCTGTCCCGCGCCGGCGAGGAGGAATTCGCGGGTTTGCGGGTCGCGGTAGAAGCGCAGGGATTGGTCCTCTTCCAGGATGCGGTTCACGGCATTGCCCATGCGGTCCTCGTCATTCCGCGATTTGGCTTCAATGGCGAACGCAATGGAAGGCTCGGGCAGCTTCACCTTTGCGTAGCTGACGTTGAAACCTTTCTCCGCCAGGGTATCGCCGGTCAGTGTCTCTTTGAGCTTGGCGATGGCGCCGATATCGCCGGCGTGCAACTCGGTGATGGGCTGCAAGGTTTTGCCGTGCGGGCTGCTGAGGTGCGCCAGGCGTTCCGTGGAATTCTTGTTGACGTTTTGAAGGTTGGAATCGTTCTTGACGATGCCGGTATCCACGCGGAAGAAGTTGATGCGTCCAGCGAAGGGGTCGGCGGTGGTTTTGAACACATATGCCGAGGCCAAGCCGCTCTCGGCGACGGGACGGTGTGCCTCGGTGCCGTTTACGAACGCGGTGATCTCGCCGCGCTCGGTGGGATTCG
>CAZKVF010000450.1:0-17326 GCA_964556085.1 uncultured Solibacteraceae bacterium | reverse complement strand
TTCTCTTTCTCGATGGCGTCGCCATGATCGAAGAACCGGTCGATCGGAATCATCTTGGAGAGCGCCGCCAGGCCGCCTACGTGATCCGCATGGAAATGGCTAATCAGGAGGTAGTCGATTTTCTTCAGGCCGGCTTGCTGCGCGACAGCATAGATGCGCTTCGCGTCGCGGTCACCGACGGTCCAACCGGTATCGATCAGCAGCGACTCACCGGAGGGCGCGACGATCAAGGTTGCTGCCCCGCCCTCAACGTCGATCCAATAAATATCCAGACTCCTGCCTTGGGCCTGGAGCATGCCAGCGGCGAGTACCCAAGGCGCTATCCGTACCAGCCAGCGGCGGGTCGTGTCTTTCATCGGCCTACCTCGCCGCAATTTTACTCCACTGGCATGCTGTCGGGCATGACCCTGGTCTCCGCGTTCCCCCGCGGGCCGGAAAGCGCGGACGGCGCGGAAAAATTCACCGCAGCCAAAAAATCTGGTTCGCTTCCAAGGGCGTGTTTACTCCGGGGCGGAAAGGCACGATCCGCGGCGTATATTCGCTCGCGGGCCGGTCCCCAGGTACGCGAGCTGAAAAGAGATACCCGCCCACCGAGCCGGCCAGCGGCTGCACGCGTGTCATCGCCGCCCGGAATGGCTCGCCGCCGCAAGGCGAATCAGCATATAGCTCTACCGCGACGGCGTCGGGAGAAAGATCATCCAAGTACACCGGTACTTGAAAAACGTGCTCCTGGCCTTGCGTCTCGGCGTGCATATCACCGAAGCGGACGCAATTCCAATGCTCCGCAAGCTGCCTCTGCCACTCGCAGATGGCCTTAGCTTCCTTGCCTGCCTCCGCGGCCCGGCGGCAATACGCGGCAGCTGCGGGAAGATAGCGGCTTTCCGTGTATTCCCGGACCGCGCGGTTGGCCGAATACTGGGGCGTCAGCCGCGCCATGCTCTCACGCATCTTGTCCACCCAGCACTTGGGAACGCCTTGCGCATCCCGCTCATAGAAAGCTGGGATCACGTGCCGTTCGAGCGTGGTGTACAGGGCGTCGGCTTCCGCCGCATCCCAGGCGGGGTCAGCGCCATGCTCCCGGCCGTCCCCGATCGCCCAGCCCACTTCCGGCGTATACGCTTCCACCCACCAGCCGTCCAGTTCCGAGAGGTTCAGGCCGCCGTTCACCAGGACTTTCATCCCGCTCGTGCCGCTCGCCTCCCATGGGCGGCGTGGCGTGTTGATCCATAAATCGACACCCCACACCAGGTGTTGCGTGAGTACCTTGTCGTAGTCACTCAGGAAAACGACATGGGAGCGTGCCTCGGTGCGCCGAATGAAATCATTCCACTGGCGGATCATGGCCTGGCCGGGAAGATCCTGCGGATGGGCCTTGCCCGCCAGAATCAACTGCACCGGCCTTTCCCGGTTGGTGAGAATCCGCAGGAGCCGGTCGGGATCGTGAAGCAACAGGTTGGGCCGCTTGTAAGTCGCGAAGCGGCGGGCAAAACCCAACGTCAGGACGTCTGGATCGAAGATGTGCTGGGCCTCTTCGATTTCGGCGGGCGACGCGCCTTCAACTCCCCTCTGAATGGCCAGGCGCTTGCGCGTAAAATCGATTAGCTCCCGGGTGGTCTGGGTCCGAAAGCGCCACAGCTCCAGATCTCCCACTTTGCGCAGGTTGGGTTCGAGTTGATCCAGTTCACCGATCCAGCGCCTGTGGCCGCACGCCTCCGCCCACAAGTCGTTGGATTCTTTGGATTCCCAGGTAGCCACGTGCACGCCATTGGTGACATGGCCTACCGGAACCTCGGCTTCGGGCCAGCGGGGGAACAGCGTTTGAAACAGGTGGCGGCTCACCTGCCCGTGCAGAAGGCTGACGCCGTTCACGCTGCCGCTGCCGCGCATGGCCAGGTACGCCATATTAAATGGCTCGGAGCGATTGTTGCGGTCGCGCCGGCCCAGCGCCATCAGGTCATCGATGCTGATGCCCAACACGTGCTCGGCGTAATACGTGCAGAATTTTTCCATCAGGCCGGGCGGGAACCGGTCGAAACCCGCATCCACGGCGGTGTGGGTCGTAAAGACGTTGCCAGCGCGGGTAGCCGCCAGCGCCACATCGAACGGCTGATGATGATCCAGCATCCAGGAGTGCGCGCGATCCAATATGGCGAACGCGGCGTGACCTTCGTTCAGATGCACGACCTCGGGCTGAAGCCCTAGCCGCCGCAGCAGCCGCCATCCTCCGACCCCTAACATCAGTTCTTGGCGAATGCGGGTTTCCGCGTTGCCTCCATACAGCTCGCTGGTAATACCACGCACGGTCGGGGGATTGGCCGGATCATTGGAGTCCAGCAGATATAGCATGGAGCGACCGACCTCGACCTGCCATGCGCGCACCCACATCTTTGCTCCCGGAACGCTCAGCTGCAGCCGCAGCCACTCGCCATTCGGCTCGCGCACAGGCTTGATCGGCAGCGCGCCGGGGTCGTTGTACGGGTATAGCGCGATCTGGTTGCCGGCCGCATCGAACTCCTGCCGAAAATAGCCTTGTGCATATAACAGACCTACGGCGACCACAGGCACACCCAGGTCGCTAGCCGCTTTGAGCTGGTCGCCCGCCACGTTGCCGAGGCCGCCCGAATAAATGGGAAGCGCTTCCGCCAGCATGTACTCCATGCTGAAATAGGCCGCCAGCTTGAGCGGCGATCCCGGGTGAGTGTGCTGGAACCACGTGACCGCGTCACGCGACTCCTGCTTCTCTCGCAAAACGTCTTCCATCAACTGCGTGAACGCCGGGTCGCGCCGCGCCGCGTCAAGCTTTTCTCGCGATACCGTCTGCAACACGAGCCAGGGATTCATGGTCCGCTCCCAAAGCTCCGGATCGAGATGGCTCCAGAGTTGATCGGCGGCGTGCTTCCAGGTCCATCGAAGGTTCAGCGCCAATTCCACCAGGCCGTCTTGCTCGGTCTCCGTTGGCCGCGCAGTATATACAGGATTACTCACAGTTCCGGCTCCTCTTCTTTTCGATCTTTACCTTACCTAGATTGTCCTCCGGTAGCCAGCATTCTGTGTTCAGCATTCTGTATTCTTGTATCCTTTCTTCTTATGGCCGACCCCCGCATCGAGCTGGTCCAAATGATTCCTATGTTTGCAGGCCTGGACCAGGAGGTTGCCGATTCCTTAATCCAGCGCGCCGCTACACGCCCGTTTGCCGCCGGCGAGCTTTTGTTCCACGAAGGCGACGCCTGCCAAGGTCTTTATATATTGATTGAGGGTTCGGCCAAAATCTTCAAAAGCTCGCCATCCGGCAGGCAGTTGACGCTGGCCGTCGAAAGGGCTCCGGCGACCGTGGCGGAATTACCGCTTTTCGACGGCGGCGCCTATCCCGCATCCGCACAGGCCATCGGCGCCGTGCTGTCGCTCTTCATCCACAAGCGCGATTTCCGCGCGATCTGCCTACAGCATCCGGAATTGCCCTTGCAGGCGCTTGCCATCGTAGGCCGGCGGCTGCGCGGTCTCGTAGGCCTGCTCGAGAGCGTCACCTTCGGTAAGGTTCGCCAACGCCTGGCCCGAGCGCTGCTCGAATTGTCCGACATGGCGCAAAGCGACTCATTCGACCTGCCCTGGACCCACCAGGAAATCGCCCTGAATCTAGGCACTGTCCGCGAAGTCGTTTCCCGCAACCTGAGCCGCTTCCAGGCCGCCGGGCTGATCCGGTTGAACCACAAGGAAGTGGTCCTTACGGATCGCGAAGGCTTGGAACGCGAAGCCGAATCCGAGCTGTGACCGGAGGGGTAGGCGCGTTCGGCGTACCCGGTTCGGCGTGGGCTCCATCCCAGTTCCGTTTTTGGG
The DNA here is from genome assembly GCA_964556085.1 of uncultured Solibacteraceae bacterium. Lineage (GTDB taxonomy): Bacteria > Acidobacteriota > Terriglobia > Bryobacterales > Bryobacteraceae > PSRJ01. Next base: position 13,492 of record CAZKVF010000450.1, on the reverse strand, counting down.
TTTGCTGCCAGAAGGGGTCGTATTGATTCTAATTGACTTAACGGTTCCTTATCGGTTCGTTCTGTAAAATTACTTAGCAGCGCGCCGATCTGTACACGCGACCGCCGTGTGAGCTGCCCTTCCATATGGACTTATAGCACGAGAGCAGGAGCGTAGTGGCCGCCTGAGGCGGCCAAATGCCAGAGGGCGAGGCGATTATTTTCCGGGGATTACCGGGACTAAAATCCCGGGCAGATTAAATTGTGCCCCACACGGGGACCCTAGCCAGTGACTTGGGTCACTGCGGGCGGCGAGTGCCCTGCATCCATCTGATAGTAGTGGCAGGCGACAAGGTCGCTTGCGGTACCGGGCGCGCCGGCTGGAAGGCTGGCGGCAGGGCGGAAGCCTTGGCCCACTACTTAAGCCCCACTAAACGCACCCTTTAGCCAATCCGGTTTGACACCGTGTGAGCCGCCGCATATATTCGGGTTGGCATCCGACGATGGCAACCAGCAGACGGGATCTACTCAAAGGGGCGGCGGCGCTCGGCATCGCGCGAGGGTGGCGGTCCTCAGCGGCGACCGGTGACCCTTGGGATCAGGCAGCCGCCATCCGGGCGCGCATCAAAGGGCCGGCCTTTCCCAAGCGCGATTTCGAAATCACTCGCTATGGCGCCGTGGCCGATGGAGAGAAAGACTGCACGGAAGCTATCGCCCGCGCAATAGCCGCGTGCAACCAGGCCGGAGGCGGCCGTGTGGTCATCGCGGCCGGAACCGTGCTGACCGGGCCGGTCCATCTCAAGAGCAATGTGGAACTGCATCTTCCGGCAGGCGCCACGCTGCGTTTTGTCCGCGATCCGCGCCGCTACCTGCCGCTGGTCTACACCCGCTGGGAAGGCACCGAGTGCCTGAACTACTCGCCATTCATCTACTCAGATGGCCAAGATAATATCGCCATTACGGGCGCCGGCACCCTGGACGGCCAAGCCGATTGTTCGCACTGGTGGCCCTGGAAGGGCCGCACCAATTGCGGCTGGACCAAGGGCCAGCCTTCGCAGGACGCCGCGCGCAACGCGCTAATGGAAATGGGAGCCAAGGATGTCCCGTTGAGCGACCGCAAGTTCGGCGAAGACCATTACTTGCGGCCCAGCTTCATACAGCCGGTGCGAGCCAGGAATGTCCTGATCGAGGGCGTCACGATCATCAATTCGCCCATGTTCGAGATAAACCCGCTGCTGTGCGCCAATGTTACCGTGCGGGACGTGAAGATCTCCAGCCACGGGCCGAACAATGACGGCTGCGATCCGGATTCGTGTACGGACGTGCTGATTGAAAACTGCGTCTTCGATACCGGCGACGATTGCATCGCCATCAAGTCCGGCCGAAATCGCGACGGACGCCGCGTGGGCAAGCCCTCGGAGAACATTGTCATCCGCAACTGCCATATGAAGGATGGCCACGGCGGAGTAACCATTGGCAGCGAAATGTCGGGCGGAGTCCGCAACGTGTTCGCGGAAGACTGCCAGCTCTCGAGCCCCAACCTGAACCAGGCGCTGCGATTCAAGACGAACGCCATGCGCGGCGGCACGATCGAAAATGTCTTTATCCGCAATCTGACGATCGGTGAAATTTCGGACAGCGTTTTGCTGGTGGATTTCTTCTATGAGGAAGGCCCCAAGGGTCCGGAACGCCCCGTGGTGCGCAACATCGAAGTTCGCAACGTCACCTGTAAGAAGGCAAAATACGCGCTGTACGTGCGCGGTTTTCCCAACGCGCCAGTGCGTGATATCCGCGTCGAGCGCTGCAATTTCGAGAATGTCGCCAGCGCCAATGTCGTCGAACACGTCGAAGGCCTGAAGCTTACGGGTGTGACGATCAACGGGAAAAGGTTCGATGCTTAGTTCGCTGGACCTCACTGGCCGCGTCGCCGTGGTGATTGGGGGAACCTCGGGATTGGGGCAGGCCATTGCGCTTGGCCTGGCGGAAGCAGGGGCGGATGTGGTGGCGAGCGGCCGTCGCGAGGCGCTCGTCCGCGAAATGTGCGGGAGGATTACCGGTAGCGGACGGCGAAGCTTCACCGCCCCCGTAGATGTCCGGGAGCGGGCGTCAGTCGAGGCCTTTCGCGACCTCGTGGCGGAACATTTCGGCCAGGTGGATGTGCTGGTGAATGCGGCCGGCATTATGTCCCGCAAACCGACGCTCGAAGTAAGTGAGGCCGAATGGCAGGCAACGCTCGACGTGAACGTAACCGGCGCTTTGCGGGTGTGCCAGGCCTTTTACGGCGCGTTATCAGCATCCGGCCGCGGGCGCGTCATCAACATCGCGTCCCTGAACTCGTTCGTCAGCCTGAATCAAGTGGCTGCCTATGCGGCTTCAAAATCGGCCTTGCTGTCGCTCACTCGCAGCCTGGCGGTGGAGTGGGCGGTGAGGGGCGTGAATGTGAACGCCATCGCACCGGGCGTCTTTCGCACGGATTTGAACCGCAAGTTGCTGGACGAAACCGACCGCGGCCGCGAACTGCTGATGCGCACGCCTATGAAGCGCTTCGGAAGCGCGGAAGAGGTGGTGGGGGCGGCCGTTCTGCTGGCTTCGGACGCGGCTAGCTTTATCACGGGCCAGTGTATTGTGGTGGATGGCGGCTTCCTGGCCTCGGGAGTGAACAGCTGATGCGGAGGGCACAGCCACCACTGATCGGAGCCGCGACAGGGGGTCGGTGGGAAGAGATCCGTTGGCAGGCGAAAGCGCCTGCCCCACCAAGAGACGCGGAGCGGTCATAATGAGCCTCTTTTTCGCCGGCGTCTCGGAGGCCGGCGTGCTTTCCGACCTCGACCTCAAGACCGGCCTGTTCCGCGCGCTTGACGCGCTAGGGCCCCGTCAAAACGTGCTCGTCATCCCTCCCGACTTCACCCGCCGGCATTCCCGCGCCGGAGAGCTTACCAGGTTCGCCTGGGAATACTACGGCGATCGCTTGCGCGCCGTGCTGCCTGCGCTTGGCACTCATCGACCCATGTCGGCGCGCGAAATGGAAATCATGTTCGGCGATATTCCCAGGGAGCGTTTCGCGATGCATGACTGGCGGAACGGCCTCGTCACACTCGGCGAAGTGCCCGCCGCCTTCATTCGCGAGCAGTCCGAAGGCGAGCTGGATTTCGCGTGGCCTGTCGAAGTAAACCGAATTCTGGTGGATGGCGGCTTCGACCTGATTCTATCCATCGGCCAGGTGGTGCCTCACGAAGTCGCCGGCATGGCCGGCTACAACAAGAATGTGCTGATCGGCACGGGCGGGGCGGAGAACATTCACAAGAGCCATTACCTCGGCGCGGTTTACGGCATGGAGCGCCTCATGGGCCGGGCCGATAACCCCGTGCGCCGCGTCCTCAACTACGCCTCTGAAAACTTCCTGCGAAGCCTGCCGGTTGTCTACGTGCTCACTGTCACCGCCGATCAGGCGGGCGGCCTCTTCATCGGTGATGATATCGAGAGCTTCGAAAAAGCCGCCGGACTCAGTTCCCGACTCAATATCACCCTGCTCGACCGGCCAATCCGGAAGGCCGTGGCGTATTTGAACCCCGAAGAGTTCCACAGCACCTGGCTCGGCAACAAGGCCATCTACCGCACCCGCATGGCGCTTGCCGACGGCGGCGAGCTGGTGGTACTGGCGCCGGGCGTGGAACGGTTCGGCGAGGATGCCGCGATCGATTCGCTCGTGCGGCGCCATGGGTATGCGGGAACTGCCGCCATCCGCCGCGCCGTTGATCAGAATGCCGATCTTGCGGAAAGCCTTGGTGCGGCCGCGCACCTCATCCATGGCTCTTCGGAAGGGCGGTTCATCATTACCTACTGCCCAGGGCATCTCGGCCAGGAAGAAATCGAAGCGGTCGGCTACCGCTATGAGCCGCTCGACCGCGCTGCCAAAAAGTACGATCCTACCAAGATGAGCCCTGGAGCTAACGTGATCGGCGGTGAGGAAGTCTACTTTATACCGAATCCCGGACACGGGCTGTGGGCGCGCCGCGACCGGTTCTTGTCGCCCGAGGAGGACGCACGCTTATGCGGACTAGCACACCGGAATTGAAGGGCACGTCGCTCCCTGCGCCGGCTATCCAGGCCGCGATTGGCACATACCGCTGGCGCATCTGCGCGCTTCTATTCTTCATCACGACTCTGAACTACATGGACCGCCAGGTCCTGGGTGTTCTGGCTCCAGAGTTGCAGCGCGTGATCGGCTGGAATGAAATTCAATATGGTGGTATTGTCACCGCTTTCCAAGGAGCATATGCACTGGGCCTGCTATTGGCAGGCCACTTTATCGACCGGGTGGGCGCCCGCATCGGCTATGCAGTGGCCATCACTGTCTGGAGCCTCGCCACCATTGGACATTCCTTTGCGCGCACGGTGACCGCGTTCGCGCTGGCGCGCTTCGCACTAGGCCTGGCCGAGGCCGCCAATTTCCCCGCGGCGATCAAAACAGTGGCCGAGTGGTTCCCCAAAAGGGAACGCGCGCTGGCGACCGGCATTTTCAATTCCGGCGCGAATATCGGCGCCATCGTTGCCCCGGCGGCCGCTCCGTGGATTGCGGTGCAGCTCGGTTGGCAGTGGGCTTTTGTCTTCATGGGAGTGCTTAGCGCCATCTGGGTCGTGCCGTGGGTGATTGGTTACCGGCGGCCCGAGGAACATTCCAAGGTTTCGGCCGCGGAGTTACGTTACATTCAGAGCGACCCTGCCGAGACGAAGGTGGTAGCGCCCTGGTCCCAACTGATTCCGCACCGCCAGACCTGGGCGTACCTCATCGGGAAATTTCTAACGGACCCCATCTGGTGGTTTTTCCTCTTCTGGCTTCCGAAATTCCTCTACAGCCAGTACGGGTTGGCGCTCACCGATCTGGGTTGGCCGTTAGTCACTGTATACACGATGTCGATGGCTGGCAGCATCGGCGGCGGTTGGCTACCGGCGAAGTTTCTCAAGCTGGGGTGGAGTTTGAACGCCTCCCGCAAGACTGCAATGTTGCTCTGCGCTCTGGCGGTTGTCCCAGTGATTGCGGCGGCCAGGGCCGGCCACCTTTGGTTGGCGGTGGCCTTGGTCGGCCTGGCCACGGCGGCTCATCAGGGCTGGTCCGCGAACCTTTACACCATCGTCTCCGATACATTTCCCAAACACGCGGTGGGCTCCGTGATCGGGATTGGCGGCTTCGGCGGCGCCGTCGGCGGCATGCTGATCGCAACCTTTACGGGTTGGCTTTTGCAGGTCACCGGCAGTTACGTTCCCGTTTTTGTGATTGCGGGATCGGCGTACCTGGTGGCCCTGATCGCGATTCAATTGCTGGTTCCCAGGCTGGAGCCGGCAAGAATTGAAAAAGAGGCATGAGCGCAGGTCTCGAGATTCGCCGCGAGGCGACGCTCGATTTTCTAGCGCTGGGGGCGCTGGTCCATCGCCTCGACCCGGGAATCGTTCCCTTCCGGAAAGCTACTGAGTGCCGGATCCACGTGAGCGGCGGTGAATTCAACTGTGCCGCCAACCTGGCGGACTGCTTCGCCCTTCAGACGGGCATCACCACGGCCATGGTCGATTATCCGATCGGCGACCTGATCGCTGGACAGGTGAGGGCTATGGGAGTCAAGCCCTTTTACAAACGGTTTGCGCACAACGGCGTCAACGGCCCGAATATGGCCACGGTGTACAGCGATCGCGGGCAGGGTGTGCGGCCTCCCGTGGTTTTCTATAACCGCGCCAGCGAAGCAGCGGCCCAACTGAAGCCCGGCGATTTCGATTGGGATGCGATCTTCGGCGCTGGTGTGCGCTGGTTCCACTCGGGCGGCATCTTCGCCGCTCTCTCCGACACCACGGGACCGTTGATCGTCGAAGCGATGGAAGCGGCGCGGGCGAGCGGCGCGGTGGTCTCGTTCGATTTGAATTACCGCGAGAAGCTATGGAAGGTTTGGGGCGGGCAGGCCCGCGCCGCAGAGGTGATGCGGCGCATCGTCGAGAACGTGGACGTGTTGGTGGGTAACGAAGAAGATTTGCAGAAGGCCCTGTGCATCCCCGGTCCCTCGACCGGAAGCGCTTCGGCCATTGACCCGGGAGCCTTTCTGGCGATGATCGAATGCGTGACCGCGCGCCATCCTCGCATCAAAGCCGTTGCGACCACGCTCAGAGAGGTGCATTCGGCGAACCGGCACACCTGGAGCGCCGTGGCCTGGCTCAACGGGCAAACCTACACCGCACCGAAACTCGAGCTGGACGTTTACGACCGCGTCGGCGGGGGCGACGGCTTTAGCTCGGGTTTCTTCTATGGCCTGCTGACCAGCGCGCCGCTCGAAGAGGCGGTCAAACTCGGCTGGGCGCACGGCGCGCTCCTCACCACCTACCCCGGTGACACGACTATGGCGACGCTAGACCAGGTCCGCGCCCTCGCGGCCGGCGGGTCCAGCCGGATCCAGAGGTAGCGCCGGCGATCTTGTCGCCGGCAAATCGGCGGTGATACCGCGCAACCTGCGCGGTCGAAATTTCGGTTCGCCCTTTCCCATCAACAAAAGTCGCAGCTTCTCCACCGCGCAGATTGCGGCGGTCGGAATGGCGTCCTTTACTCACCAGGAGCCCCAGCTTTTTCGCCCGCGCCATTCCCCCGCCCCGTCATGGCCGCTTCGTACTCGCTGGGGCAGCCGAAGCCCTCCACTTTCACCCCCAAGCCGCGGAGCGCGCCGAGCGCGGTCAAACGCCGGTAGCTATTAAACGTGACCACGTGGGCGAACATTCCTCCGAAGGTGAATGTTTCGGGCGGCTCGCAGAGCGCGTCGACAAACGTATCGCTCCAAGCGCCGCGATTGCGCACGTCGCAAAGGATGCGCTGAAACGCGGCATCCGCTTTCTCAAAGCGCGCCAGCATGGCTGCCGGGGTGCGCTCAGCCGCGGTTAAAGTTTCAAACGGCGGCATCTCGCCGCCGGTCAGCGCCGCGGTCCAGACTTCCTTGGTGTAGACAAGACGGTCGAGCATTTGGCGAAGATTCTGGTCCGGCTGGTCCCATGGGAAGACCTTGATTGGGGAGCCGAGAGGGGAATCGAGTTGCTCGTCGGTGAGACTCTTTGCCTGCTCCAGGAGATAGCGCGTATGCCAGGAGTCGCTCCCGGCGAAGAGGTCGAATAGGTCCATATTTTGAGAAGCTCCTTTCGAGCGGGAGCCGGCGGCGTAGAAGTGGAATCCGTTGGGCGCCGGCAGGAGGGTGTGAATCGCGCCCATCCGCCGGTACAGGCTGGGTGAAATTCGGAAGGCCTTGCGAAATGCGCGCGTGAACGCTTCGAGAGAACCGTAATTCGCCTCGAAGGCGATCTCCGTCACGGATAGCGCCGTTCGCCCCAACTGCCAGGCGGCGCGCTCGAGCAGCAGGCGGCGCCGCATGGCTCCCGGGCTTTCTTCTGCGAGTGCCCGGAACCAGCGGAAGAACTGGGTGCGGCTGCGAGCGGCGCGCCGGGCAAGATCGTCCGGTCGACCCTCCTCATCCAGGGAACCCAACACCAGGGCGGAGATGCGTTCCCATTCGGAGATGTCTTGCGCGCCCATGCCGGAATCCCGCTCAAAAGCAATCTAGCATTGGCGGGCCGGGCGGCGCCTGACCAGGAGTCCCAAATTCTTCTGGGACTGGCAGGCGGCAAGACTGCCTGCCCCACTACATCGCCTACAGCCAGCGGACGTTGCGGTGGGCTTCGCGCCAGGCGCGATCGAAATCGCGCTGGGCATACCGCAAATCCCGTTGCGCTTGCCGAACCGCGTCCCGGATATTCTCCTTGGCTTCGGCCGCGGCACGGCGCGCGTCTTCACTGAGCCTTTGGGCGTCCCGCACCGCCTCGCGGCGGGCTTCGCGGGCTTCGGCGCGCGCGGCTGCCTCATTTCTATCCCAATCACAGAAGGCGAAGAACGGCGCAGCCAAAAGCAACACTACGAGCAGCAGTTTCACCATGGCAGTTTATACGCAGCAAATCGCGTTTGGTTTGTAAATTTCTGAGGGGAATTTACCCGATGCCGCCCCCGCGTTCGATCAGGATGCTGGAGCAGGTTAGCCCGGCCTCGGCCTTCATCAGCTCCGAAATCTCGAGCAGGCGGACCTTCCAGCCCAGCCGCTCGAGCATGGCAGCCGTCCAGGGAAACGCTGTGGGAACCAGCACAGTGCTGCCGATGGCGAGGACATTGGCGGCGCGCGGCTCTTCGGAGGGCACATCGACAATCCGCAAACCCTGGAAAGCGGTGGGATCGAACCAAGCGCGGTTTGCGAGCAGGGTCCGATCGTCCAGGCGCGCGCAGGCTGATTTCAGATGCAGGCAGTCGCGCACCGGCACTGGCCGAACGGAGTAGCCAAACGGGCGGAGGTACTCCGAAACCTGATCGAGCCCCGCCTGGTTGGTGCGGGCTGATAGGCCAACGTAGACAGTCCTTCCAATCCGCAGCACATCACCACCCTCGAGGGTCGCCGGTTCCTTGATCCACCGCAGCGGCCGGTAGCGAGCCAGCACCGCGGCAAGAATGGCAGCTTCGCCCAGTCGTGAGGCCGCCCCCATCCTCGTCATTATGGCTACTTCATCGACTACGACCGCCGGATCTTCGACGAACACGGAATCGGGCAGATCTGGGTCGGGTGGCAGCGAAACGACCGTGACGCCGAGGTCGCGGAGGCACTCCTCATACGCCTGGTGCTGCGCCGAGGCCTTGCCGACGTCGATCTCCTGACGCGGCAGGAAGCCCAACTCACAGTTGTTGATCGCGGGGCTGACGCCGCGCGTGATGGCGGTGAGCGTCAATTCGCGCCCGCGGTTTCCGGCAGCATAGCGTAAAGCAGCGCGCGACGGCGCTCGAGCGAACCGGCAAAAATGTCCGCGGGCGGGCGGCGGTAGCGCAGCATGTCCCGGTAGAGCGAGTCGGCCATGGCCGAATTGATGCCCCAGCCCGCGAGGTATTGCAGGCGAAGATCGCGATCGTGATTGAGCGGCGCCCGCCGCAGCCAGGGAGCGAGATCGGATTTGCGCCCCGAGTAAGTGGCCAGCAGGTCGATCACCGAGTTCACGCCGATCTCGCGGAGTGACTGCGCCACAGGGGCGTACTCGGGGCGTTCAAGGCGCTGCTCGACCGCATCGAGGTCGATGGCCAGCGGCTCGGCCTGGCCCAGGAACACCATGTCATAGCCCTGTCCGTCCACGGTGTTGGCCCAGATCGTCCCGTTCGGGAAGGCCTCGAAAAAGGTGGCCAGCTCGCTGCGGATGGTGGTTTCGTCGGTCTCGTAGAGCGGCACATATAGCGAAAACATGCCACCCGGATTGAGGTGCGCTTTGACTGCTTCGAAGTATTCCACGGAATACAATGCGGCGGTGCCTTTCACGAACACATCGAGCGGGTCGGAGGCGATGATATCGAACTTGTCCGGCGTGGTGAGGACATAATGGCGGGCATCGTCGTAAACGATGCGCGTGCGCGGATTGTGCAGGACGTCGTAATCCTGGGCCGCGAAATAGCGTGTCGAGGTAGGCGGGATGACCGGCTCGATTTCGCAAACTGTGATCTTTTGAATATCGGGATAGCGCGTGAAGGTGCCGGCAGAGACGCCCGCCCCGAAGCCGATGCCCAGTACGGAGCGGGGATGCGGGTGCAGCACGCCGGGCAAGTGGCCGACCATGCGCTGGAGCTTCATGTCGTACGGTTCGGTGGTCGCTTCGACGTGGCCATTGACGTCCACTTCGGTCTGACCGTCGGTCGATTGGGAAATTGCCACGGAGGAATTGATGCCCTCGGCGGTGTAGAGCACCGTACCGTTCCAGGACGACATCCGGCGGCCATAGGCGATGACTCCGCCGGGAATGGGGTGGATGCGCCAGATCAGGACAGCGGCGAGAGGGACGGAAACAATTAAGAGGACCCATGCAACCGCCCGCTGACGCTCGCGGCTCTGTTGCCAGGCGGAAGCGCCTGGCCCACCCAAAACCAGCCACGCGGCTGCGAGGGCAGTTGCCAGCAAGACTCGCTCGGTCTGGCGCGTGCCAATGGCGGGAATGAGTACGAGACTCGTGGCCAGGGCTCCCACGATCGAGCCGAGCGTGTTGGCTGCATAGACCCGGCCGACGATGCGGCCCGCATCTTCACCAGGTGAAGCCAGCGCGGCGCACGCTAGCGGGAAGCTCGCGCCCCACAGCAGCGTCGGCGGTAGGATCGCGGCGAAGCAGCGGATCAAGTCGAGGCGGAAAGAGAGCCACGGCCCGGCCGTGAGCAGCGGCGCGGCGTTCCAGTAAGGAAGGGAATCGGCAATCATGTAGGCTGTCCAGCCGATGCCCAGCATGAGCAGGAGCTGCGAGGAAGCGAGCGCCAGGCGCGCGTTTTGAATTCGCTTTACGAGCCACGCTCCGGCCGCGCTGCCGAGGGCCAGCCCGGTGAGAAAAACCGCGAGGATCACCGAGAAGACGTAGACCGTAGCGCCCAGCATCATGCCGAGCAAGCGCGTCCAGATGACCTCGGCGGCGAGAGCAGTGGCGCCGGAGAGGGCGATGGCAAGATAGACAGCGCTCCCTGACGGTCGCGGCTCGGATGGCGACAGCGGCTCGGATGGGAGTTGCAGTCCCGATTGCGTTTCGGGACTGACAGGCTGGGAGGCCTGTCCTGCTTTACAACTCACTATTGCCACGACTAAGTTGATCGCCATGGCCACATAGGTAGCCGTCGCGGTGTTATAAATGCGCAGTAAGTAAAAACCGGCAAACAAGCAGCCGAAGACGGCTCCAGCCGTGTTGGCGCCGTACAAAAAGCCCCACCAAGAGACGGCGCGCGGAGTGGTTCCGTAAGCCGCCTCGACCCAACCCGCGATCGCCGGCAGCGAGGCGCCCATCAGAATCGTAGGCGGCAGCATGCAGACTGCCGCTATAGCCCCCCTGAGCAGCATGTCCGGCAAACCGGGAACGACGGCCGCGATGTAGATCCGGCCGACCAGGGGCATCCCAATCAGCACCAGCAGACCGAATAGCGCAATACCCAATTCCAGCGCGGCGTAGATCCGCAGCGGATCGCGGCGCGGGGCGAAGCGCGCGAAACCGGCACTCCCCAAGAAGAGGCCGCCCATGAAGGCGGCCAGCAGGATCGCCAGCGATACGGCCGTCGATCCGATGGCGAGTGTCAAAAGCTGAAACCAGACGATCTCATATATAAGCGCCGAAAAACCGCTGGCTCCGAACAGAATGAGTAATAAGATGGGCAATTGCCTGGTTACCTTCCGACTAAGTGCTCGACGTCCTCGTATGCCGGCAGCCTTTACCGATATCACGCGGTTTTGAAAGTTGTCAACGCGCTGAGGGCAAGCCGGAGAGAGTGCAGAGCTACGCCACGATCCCGTCTTAAGGAGTGCTGACGCCCGTCGTCCCGGTGTGTGAGCGGTTCAGCAGTTCATCAGCAAGCTGTTGCGGTTGATCCACTCTGTAAAGAGTGAGACGGCTCGCCTCGCCCGACGTTTCAAGCGAAATATCGCCGATATCGAACATGCGCTGAAAAAGGCCCTGGTCTACCCTGACGTCCTGCAACTTCGTCAGTTGGATCGTGCGCGTGCTCTTGGCGCCCAAGCCTGTTTCGTAGCGCAAGCGGTCGCCGGAAATCGTGGCCTTGGTGGAACGCCAGCGAATCCAGCGGGCAAGCGGCCAGAGAAAGATCAGAGGAACGATCAACGGGAGCAGCGATAGACTCTCATTCTCGCGCCAGTACGTAAAATACGCGATTTCCGCGGCCAGGAAAACGATGGCCGTGAGAATCGCCCCGGCTTTCAGGAACTTCGCCGTGGGACGGATGATCTGGTCGGGCACCAATCTACTCTACTACGACGTGTGTGCCTTTCTGGTGCTCGCGCGAGAGGCGGGCAATGCGCGCATCCAGGATGCTCCGGACGCCTTTCAAGAATTCTACGCGCGAGTTGCGAAAGTGATCGCGAGTGGCATCGCTCCAGGTGCGTTCGAAGAACGGTTTCACAGTCTCGCAGAAGAAGCATCCCGGGCCGTGAGATTCGGCTCGTTCGGTTTTCTCTTCCATGTCAGGTCTCCTTCATTTCCACGGTCAAAACCCGGTTTTCCAGCCTTGCCTTGCTTGGCGAAAGGCTGGCCATGGTGGTGGGCAGGCCAATGTGCCGGCGAAGAGTGCCGATTTCGACCACCAGCTCATCACCTTTCTTAAACAATCCAACCTCGCCCTTGGCGGCAAACGGCAACCGTACGCGGACTTCGTAATGGCCGTCGCTTTTGACAAAGTCGAAAGGCGCTTCGGTGCGTGTCACGGCGGCGGGATCTTCGTCAGGGCGGTAGAGAGCCCTCGCGAGTTCTTCCAGCCGCTCGCGGCCCAGCACTTCATGGGTGAACAGCGCCACCCGCTTCACGGGCACCGGCGCGAAGTATGCTTCGATTTCTTCCAGGACGCGCGCCTGCGAAGTGCGCCATTCCTGGAACCAGGCGTCGCTGACTTCCGCAGGCAGGACGCGGTTCACGATAATGCCATCGACCGCGAGGCCGTGAAGTGAAAAATAGACGTAAGCCCTCTGGGTTTCACGCAAAACCATGCGCTCCGGGTTGGTCACCAGACGAACGCTAGTCTCTTTGGGATCCTCGAGCAATTCGTCGATGCCATCCAGCTTGGCGAACAGATCCTGCACATTGGCAAAATAGCTGTCCGGGGGCAGCTCGATCGGGGAGACCCGGTTGGCAATCGGCCGCACTGCTTTGAGCACACCGCGCTGCACGGGGAAGATGTGCCGCATGTACCACTCCAGCGTGGTCGGCATGCTGACGAAACGCATCGATTCGGCCGTGGGCGCGCAGTCGAGAACGATTACGTCGTAGCGCTTCTCGCGGCGGAAGGTGTTAACCCACATCATGGCGCTCAGCTCTTCCATTCCCGGCAGGATGGCGAGTTCTTCCGCTTCCACATCGCTGATCCCAGTCGTCCGCAGGACGGAAATCACGTACGCGGAAATCTCGCGCCAGTGACGCTTGATTTCCTTCTGAATATTCACCTCGTGTATGGCGAGGCGCTCATCTATGGGGTAGGGGTCGCCGGTTTTGCCATGAAAAAGATCTCCCGAGAGGTCAAAGGCATCGGCGAGGCTGTGCGCCGGATCGACGCTCATCACCAGGGTCCGGTGGCCGAGACGGGAGAGTTGCAGGCCGGTGGCCGCGGCGAGGCTGGTTTTTCCCACGCCCCCTTTTCCGCTAAACAGCAGGATACGCATCTCTTCCTCCATTTTACGCCAGGGCCTCTGGCAGCTAAGGTTTTCGGCAGATAAGCCGATCTAAACCACATGTTCGAGTGGAAAGATGCATATAGCGTGAATGTGACCACCGTCGATTCACAGCACAAAAACCTGTTTCGCATGGCGGCCGATTTGCATCGCGCCATGCTCGCCGGAACCGCGAAGGCAAAGCTGTTCCAGCTCCTCGAGGATCTCGTGCAGTACACCCTGGTGGATTTTGCTTACGAGGAGCGGCTGATGGAAGTGGCCGACTATCCGGAACTC
>CAZKVF010000449.1:0-6567 GCA_964556085.1 uncultured Solibacteraceae bacterium | reverse complement strand
CAGGGATCCGCTAGCGGGGTCCACTCCGGCAAGGTTCGGCCCTTTGTGACGATTACAGTGCAGGCAGGCCAACGCCAAATTGTCCAGATGAGTTTCACCACCATGCTGGCGGGCGATGATGTGGTCGACGTGGAACGGCAGTGGGTAACAGGCAGCCGGCAAATGGCAGTATTCACAGCGATGGGCGGCCCGCGCCCAGATCTGCCGCCTCAGGTCCGGGTTCACGAACGCGAAGGTCTGAGCGGTTGCTCTCCCAGAATCACACGCGCTCTGGACTGCATTACGGCGAGGAGGTTTCCGACATGCAGATAACCGTCGAACTCCGCCTGTTCCGCGGGTGTTAGGGATCCGGCCTCGGATCGATCCGCCAAAAGCTGCATCCGCTGCCGGTCATCCTCGCCGAACTCGATGGACAGCAAATAGCGGGCTACTTCGGGAGAGATCTCATGCTTGTGGCCCTGGATCAGCCGGGCCCAGATGAGGGGTTCGAGGTCAACTTTGGCGGAATGAGAACCCATACGATCCTTCTTCAGTTTAGGTGATTATCGCCCACTCGTGCGGTCCCCAACCTGGGCGTGTTAAGGTGCAGTTCCATTGGGACCGCGAAGGGAAGAAGGATCAGGCCAGGTCCTGCTGGCTGCAGGTTTCGCAAGTCTGGGCGGGTAAAGGGTGGGCTCATTTTTCTGGCCGCGCATAGGACATGAAGTAGTGGTTTCCTTCGAGGATGGCAACCCCGATCAGCCGCTGATCGTGGGCAGCGTGTATAACGCGGAGAACATGCCGTGGTTCGATTTACCTGCGAATAAAGAACTGGGCGGGTTCAAGTCGGCAAGCATGCGGGGATCGGCTCACAAGAATTTCAGAGGAAAAGGAAGCGCAACTCAAGAAAATGGAGGAGGCGGAGAAGCCGGCGCCGCCCCTGGATGGGGATGCCCTCGGGCGCGCGCTGTTGCAGAACCTGGGGTTCAGCCGGCCGGAGTAGAAATGCAAGATGCGCCCAGCCATCGCCTCCGGTTCAACCGCAGTACCAGGAATAGCAGCGCGAAGCCGGTCAGCGCTCCGACCGAGGCGCCTGCGCCAATCCACTGCGCCCGCGAAAGCCCCAGTCCCAGAGTCAGAGCCGCATTCACCAAAACCGGCGCCAGCCCAATGAAGACGGGTGGCCACGGGCGATCCAGCGCGAACAGCGAGCGCGAGGTGATTTCCAGCAGGCTCCATCCGACCAGTGTCGGACCCAGCGCCAAAAACACCGTCGACACGAGCCTGGTAGAGTCTGCCGTAAAATTACCGCGCTGAAACATAACCCGAATCACCGGCTCGCGCAGCAGTAGGGCAATGCTGGTGATGCCCACGGCCAGCAGAGCTGCAATCAGTATGCTGCGGTTCACCAAACGGAAGGCTTCACTCAGCCGCAGGGCGCTTTTGAGCCGCGCGATCTCTGGTAGCAGCGAATTCGTCATCGGCCCTACCAGCAATGCCAGGGGTACGCCAACCCCGCGCATGCAGTACTCGAAGGCGGCCGCCGTGCCGGCTCCGGCGTGCGTCGCATAGGCGCGAGTGAACGTAACATTCAGACTCAATCCCGCGGCGTACACCAGGAAAAAGGCGGGCTTGGTCAGCACCGCGCGCCAGCGGACGGCCGCTGCTGCCGGCTCTGCTGAGCGAAGGTTCGGCCGGGCAGCCCAATGCACCAGCGCCATTTGCACACAGGCCCCTAGCGCATAGCCCACCGGAAAGGCGTAGACTCCGAGTTCCTTCCACAGGCTCGCGGCCGCCACGATGGTACACAGGTTGATCGTGGCCTGGTAAAAGGCGGTGGGCCCGAAGCGGCGCTCCGTGTACAGCAGCGCCCAATACAGGGCAGCAATTCCGGCTGCCGCGGTGGAAAGTGCCAGGATGCGAGCGATGTTCACCGCTGCGCCAAAGGCATCCGGGTCCAGTCCGGGCGCGAGCACGCGCATCAGCCATGGCGCCGTCGCCATCACCGTCACGGAAACGGCCAGGAACAGCCACAAGAACGCGCGCCGCAGCTTCAGGAACAGGGCCGTGCGCGCGGGCTCTGCGTGCGCCGCCAGGATGGGCACGAAAGCGAACAGCATGCTGTTGGTCAGCATGGAGTTGAGGCTGTCTACCGGCCCCATAGCCACCGCCAGGGAGTCGGCCCGGCTGTGTGTGCCCAGCAAATAAGCGGTCAGAGCGACACGCCCAAAACCGATGACGTTGCCGGTCAGAACACCGCCCGCCAGGGTAAGGCTGCCGCGTACCAGCGGGCTTTCGATCGCGCGGGTGAAAACGTTCGCTACTGTCGGCGTAGCGCTCAGTTAGTCCTCTGCCGGAAGCGGTTACGCTTTAGCAGTCGCCGCGCCCTTGGCCGCCGTCAGGGCCGCCTCGTAATTCGGAAAATCGGCGACTTCCTTCACGTACTCGGCATGGCGGATCTTGTTCTTCTGATCGATGACGAAAATGGCCCGGCTCTCGATTCGCATGTCCTTGATCAAGGTGCCGTAGTTCGTTCCGAAAGAAGCGTCGCGATGGTCGGACAACATCTTCACCTTATCCACGCCGAAAGCGCCGCACCAGCGTTTCTGCGCGAAGGGAAGGTCCATACTCACCGTAAGAATTTCGACGTCGGGCAACTTCGCGGCTTCCTCGTTGAACCGCTTAGTCTGCGCGTCGCACACCGGAGTATCGAGGGACGGGACCACGCTGATGATCCGAACGCTGCCGCCGGTGTCTTTCAAGCTCACCGGTTTCAGGTTGTTGTCAGTAACCGTGAAATCCGGTGCCGCGTCGCCGGGCTTCAACTCCGGTCCGATGAGTGTCAGGGGGTTGCCCCGCATAGTAGTCGCGCCTGGTCTTTCCATTTGTCCTCCTCAATTTTTGGGGTGAACGGCTATTGTAGCAACTCGGCCAACTGGGAAGGCTCGGTGACCGGTAGTTTGCACGTGTAGTTTTGGCAAACGTACGCGGCCGCACGCCCGTTCACCTTGGTCATTGCCGCCAACTCGGGGGCGCCTGCCGCCGGCTCCGCGCGGCCATCTTCCGAATCCGCAAGCAGGATGATGCGGTTGGGCACAAAGCGGGCGTGAACGGTTTCAATTAGCGCCTGTGTATCGGCCGCGCCACGCCCGCCTGCTATCACAATCTGGCGAGGCTCGCTCAGCAGGAAACCGTACGCTACCAAAAGTTGCGGAACGGCCATTGGCGCCGCCGATAACCGCGACCCGAAAGCCGCGAAGAGCCGCTCGGCCGATTCGCGAAACTCGGGGCGGCCCGTGATCTGGGCCAGCCGTAGCAGGTTCAAGGCCGCGACGGAGTTACCCGAAGGCTCGGCGCCGTCGTAGTCCTCTTTCACCCGCAGCACCAGGCTTCGATCGCCCTCCGCCGAGCTGAAGAATCCGCCGTTGGCCTGGTCTTCGAAAAGCTGGCGCTGTTTTTCGGTGATGCGAATGGCGAGCTCGAGATGCCTGCGATCGAACTGTGCCTCGTACAGGTCCAGGAGGCTCTGCGCGAACAGCGCGTAATCGTCCAGGAAACCCGGAATGGCGGCATCGCCCTCGCGGTAACGGCGCAGAAGGATCCCCGTCTCGGGATCGTACATCCGCGCGAGCACAAACTCTGCGGCCCGGCGGGCGGCCTCCGCGTAAGGCGGCTCATTGAGCGCGGCGCCTCCCAGGGCGAATGCCGAGATCATCAGGCCGTTCCACGCGGTCAGGATCTTATCGTCACGCTGCGGCCGGGGGCGGCGCGAACGCGATTCGAACAGCACGCCCCGCGCTTGTTCGATCCCTGCGCGCAAGGTAGCTCCGTCCTGCCCAAAGTGCGCCGCCGTCTCTTCCAGGGTGTGCGCCTGGAACAGGATGTTCTTGCCGGTGAACTCGCCGTGCGGGTCATGAGCCACATTGCCGCGCTCCTCGACCCCGTAGCGGTACCCAAACCAATCAGCCGCCGGCAGGCCCACCAGCCTGCGAATCTCCTCCGCGGACCAGATGTAAAACGCGCCCTCGCCCTTGACCTGCGGCTGGGCCGGGTCTACGACGCTATCGGCGTCTTCGGCTGAGTAGAAGCCGCCCCCGGAATCGGTCATGTCGCGCAGGGCGTAATCAAAAATGGTACGCGCGATGGCGGCGTACTGGCGATCACCGGTGATCTGGAAGGCTTCCACGTACGAAATCGCGAGCTGCGCCTGGTCGTACAGCATCTTCTCGAAGTGCGGCACGAACCACCGTTCATCCACCGAGTAACGATGCATGCCGCCGCCGAGTTGGTCATTCATGCCGCCTTTGGCCATTTCGCGGAGCGTGAGTAGCACCATGTCGAGCGCCTCCCGGTTTTTCGTGCGCGCATGATAGCGCAGCAGGAAGCTGTCCACGGAGGGGCGGGGGAATTTGGGAGCGCCTCCGAAGCCGCCCAGCCGTGTGTCGAAGGTGCGGCGGAAGGCAAAGAAGCCGCTGTCGAGAATCGCGGGATCGAGCACCGGCCTTCCGGCGCGCGCGGGTGCGACCGAGACGGACTTCTGTAGCTGCTCCACAATGTCACGCGCCGAATCCAAGACACGTTCCCGGTCTGTTCGCCAGGCGGAGGCAAGCTGGCTCAGCACCGAGGCGAAGCCTGGATGGCCCCACCGATTCTCGGGAGGGAAATAGGTCCCGCCAAAGAACGGCTCAAGATCCGGAGTGAGCCATACCGACATGGGCCATCCGCCCCCGCCGGTAGTCGCCTGCACGAACGTCATGTAGATGCGGTCCACGTCCGGCCGTTCTTCGCGATCAACTTTAATGGGAACAAAATCCTGGTTTAACAAGCCGGCGATTCGTTCGTCTTCGAACGATTCGCGCTCCATGACGTGGCACCAGTGGCACGTCGAGTACCCGATAGAAAGAAAGATGGGCTTATCTTCCCTGCGGGCTTTCTCGAAAGCTTCCTCGCCCCAGGCGTACCAGTCCACGGGGTTGTGCGCGTGTTGCAGCAGGTACGGGCTCTTCTCGTTCGCGAGGCGGTTGGTATGCATGTCAGGCGAGGTGCTTCTCATGGTAGCAAGGCATCGAATACAGTGGACTGGCAGCAGATCGCATCGCTTTCCAGGCTATGTTGCTGAATTGCCCATAGGCAAATCCGCTCAGCGCCGATTTAAGTGTTAACTGTAGCCTGGCGCCACTTTAATTGCGGCACCGCAAAGACAGGTAAAAGAAGACCGGATTAAGTATTACACACGTCGTGCGTTGAGAACTTCCACAACCGGAGAATACCAGCCGGGGTGGCGGATTCTCTTTGCCGACCGTTGTCCAGTATTCAGTATCGGGTATCGGGCCATGGGAGAAGTGTGCTCTGGCCCGATCAATTTGTAATTCAGACCAAGTTGTGACTCTTGGAGAGAAGGAACATGAAAATTACGATGCACTCGCTCAGGTCAATCCTGATATCCCCCTGCCTTGCGCTGCTGCTGGCCGCGTCTCTCGCTCCCCAACTAGCCTTGGCCGCGCAATGGAACGTAAAATTGGGAGCCCAGGTCCCCGATTGCCTGGCTGGGGGCGCTGGCGACGACAAACTCGCCTCTGGCTGTCAGGCCAGACAAGTTATGGGCTTCGCGCCGAATGAAATTTGGATCCACCAGAACGACAGCATTACGTGGACCCACGCAACCGACGAAGGTCACACCGTTACCTTTTTGTATCAACCCCAGCCGGCGACGCTCGGTGTAGGTCCTTATCCCGCGGCGCAGCAGCGCCCCTCTGGCGCTGTCGGCTGTTCCGCTTACGGAGGCGCGACTTCCGCCAGTGGCTCCGCCTATGATCCTTCGGGCGTGGCCGGTTTGCAATGCGTCAATAGTGGCACGGTGAGCGACTACGGAGCCACTTACACCGTGAACTTTCCGGCCCAGGGGAATTTCAAATTTACGTGCCTGATCCATGCCAGTATGTTCGGCCAGGTGCATGTGCTTGATCCTTCAGCCGCCCTTCCCTACAACCAGCTTGCTTATAGCGTGCAAGTGATCGGTCAGATCGCAAATGTCACAACGAGCTTGGTTCCACTCAATCTTCTTACCAACGGACTGAACCCGCGCGTGTATACTGTGGGCAAAATCGTGGCTACCGGCGGGGGATGGCAGTACGGTTCTTTGTTCCGCTTTGTGGATGCCCTTGGAAACATAATCACCAAGAGTCAACCGCTTCAGGTAAAAGTGGGACAGACCGTGGAATTTGTAAATGTCGATCCCGCCGAGCCGCACACGATCACATTCGGATGCCCGACGGACGACGCGACTTGCCCCAGCTCACCTGGCCCAGGCGGCTTTGTCGACACATCAGGCCCCTTCGGAACGGCCGAGGACGGCTCGAGATTTGCGGTGTTGAATGCCGGTTTCGATCCTGTTGACGAACAGAACCGCGACGCCAACTCCAAGGATCAAATCAACTCGGGGCTTCTGATTTCGCAGGCCCAGGACCGCGCTACCGGGACAAGTCCGCTCTCCGGAACCCCCGGTACCTCGGTGCCCATTGCGCAGGTTAGCCCCACCTTGAACCGCTTCAAAGTGACCTTCAACGCCCCCGGCATGTACCGCTGGAT
>CAZKVF010000448.1:0-23057 GCA_964556085.1 uncultured Solibacteraceae bacterium | reverse complement strand
GAAACCGGACAATGCGGCAGGCATCGCAAAGATCGATGGCGTCGACGGCGTCCTGGTGGGCGGCGCCAGCTTGAATCCGGTATCGTTCGCCTCGATCGTGAATTTTTAGGAGGCGACGGTCACGTGCACCGGCGACGAGATCGCCGGCGCTACCAGCCAAGGCCACCGGCACTAGCGTGGCGATGTCAGAAAAGCGATGATCTGCCAGCGTTGTGCGTCCGGTAAATGGGCGAAGGACGGCATTCCGGTTGTAAGCGAGCCGTTGCGCAAGATCCAGAACAGGATCCCCGGAGCCGCCTGGTAAACTTCAGCCTGTGCCAGCGGCGGGGCGTTTATGCTGCCCTGGCGGCTTTCGCCATGACATGCGCTGCATTCGCGTTTGTACAGCTTGGCGCCGGCGCGCTGCGCCGCCGGGTCGCTTTCCAGTGGATTATTCATCGGTTGGGCTTTGGACGATGCCCGCTGGATCAGGCTTCCTCCCTGGGACCAGGCGAGCAAGCCGGCCGAGAGGACTGCTAAGGCACAAGCGGCAAAGGCGCCGGCGCCACCAGTGGCGCGATGCTTCACGGGCGGCCTCCGCGTAGCAAATTCTTCACCGAGCTGCCGAACTGCCCGACCTCATATGACACGCCGAACCGCAAAAGAAAGCCGGCGCTGGCGCCCGTGATGCCGAAACCAGGTGAGATCTGCAAGGTGGCGCCATTCGCCAGCGTCCACGCGAGGACCGGGGCGACATAATGCGAGGTCCCGTGAAGACCAAAGTCCGCGTGAGTTCCGAGGCCGCCGTACAGTTCCACGCCTGCCTGGAAGTTTTCTGCACATAAGTTGCAACGCTCGGGGCGGGCGGCGAGAGCCAGCGGCCGGCTAACGCCGAAGGCGTAGCCGAACTCGTAAGGAGCGTGGCTCAGATTCTTTTCTGCGATGAAGTTTTCGGCGATTGTCCAGCCTTTGTAATAGCTGCCTAGAATCAGCTTAGTCTCCAGTTCGCGCAGCTTTTCGCGGCGCGCTTCGGCGGTAGGCGCCGCGAGATCTTCCGCGCCATCGTGGCCGACCACCTCAAGCAACGTTTTATCGGCGCCGTTGATGTCCTCGAATTCCACGTAGAGTACGGGGTTGATCCAGTGCTCGCGCGGAATCAGCCGGAACCGGTTTTCCCAGCGATATCCGGTGAAGACGGCACTTTCCCGGCCGGTGGCCTGTCCATCGAGATACAGCTCGGTGGTCCATCGGCCGGTAACTCCATATTCAAACTCGGCGGCTGTTCCCAGGAATCGGTCGCCGCCGGCCGGCTCTCCCGTCACGTTTTTTGTCGTCAGTTCCAGGTTGCGGGGCTCCTCCATCTGATGCGTGTACGTTACGAAGAAGGGGCCTTCCGCGGCCCGACAGGGAGGAAGCAGGAGAACGGCTCCCAGGGAGACCAGCATTGCGGTTCGATTAGGCGACATATGCAAGCCTGCCAGTTGCTACTGAGTTGCAGGTACGAAGTAACAGGCTATCCGAATTCCCCAGTAACAGTCAATGAAAATCTGCAACTCATTTGCAAAAATAGTGGGGAGACCCCCGGAACCTGTCAGGCGCTTGGAGGAGAGCTTTCCTTGGAAAGCGCCGGCGGCACGGCCGCCGGCGATACAGCAGTCAACTTTTGCGGCGGGCGATGTTCACCTCGGTGCAAGCCGACAGCACGTCCACGAATCTCTGGTAATTGGCCGGCCCTACGACGAAAGGATTGGGATCACCCGGTTTGCGCGCCTTCAGTTTGTCCAGTTTGGTTTGGATCGGGTCCATTAACGGGTGATTCTGCAGTTCCACTTCCACCTTCGCTTTTTTGGTTTCTTCCTTGAAGTGCGCGACGGACTTCAGATACGTCTGCAAACCCTCGTCGGAAATGATTCCGGGCGTGAGGATGGTCCCACCGTACATCGCCGCCACACGCGTTTTGCCGTTGTCTTTCACCGAGAAGGTGTAGCCCATGGATCCCGGCGTATGGCCTGGGATGGCGATGGGCATCATCTTGAAATCTCCGAGCACGATGGCCTGGCCTTCGGTCACTACCTGATCATGCTTCGGCAGCACTGGCGGCGGCCCTTTCTTTTCGCCGCCGCGCCCCGCCGGAGGATGCTCCATCAGGTCCCAATCCGCCGCGGATATGTAAACCTTCGAGCCGTAATGCTCCTGCATGTAGGGCGAGCCACCGAAGTGGTCGCCATGCCCGTGGCCCATCACGATTATCTTGACTTTGGCGGGGTCCAAGCCCAGCTTCTGAAATCCCGGCAAAAGCTGCGTGTCCACCTGGTTGGCCCCCAGGGAATCGATCATCAGCAGGCCGTCGGAAGTGTTTATGACATACACTACGGTTCCCTGGTTGCCGATCACATAGACGTTGTCGAAGATCTTGGTCGGCTCGATCGGGGGATCGTTGGGGCTGTTGGCGCGCGGCGCCTCACAGAAGAAGTGCTCTTCCTCGGCCCACATCGGTCCGCCCGCCTTCTTAGCCTTTGCGATAAGGGTTTGCACTGCAGGCGAATCCGGCTTGGCAGGCTCGGAAGCGCCACCCGGCGCTTGGGCGTGCAACAGGGCGGGCAGGGCAAGGCCGCATAACGAAATGTAACTAAAGTATTTCGGCATGGCGGGATTGTATTACCGCAATTCCATCTGTGTCAATCGAATCCGGAGGCAGTGGACTGGAAGGTTGGCAGGAGGAAAGATCGCCTGCCGCACCGGCTAAACGGCTGCGATCTCGTCGAGAACCCGTGCCACCTCGCCGCTCGGGTCAGCGGCGCGCGTGATCTGGCGACCCATGACGACGTAATCGGCCCCATCGCGCAAGGCTTCGGCCGGCGTGGCGACACGTTTCTGATCGCCGGCCGCGCTTCCGGCGGAGCGCACACCCGGCGTGATCAGTACAGGCCCAGGGCCGACGATGTTCCGTATGCGCCTGGCATCGAGCGGCGAAGCCACGATGCCATCCACGCCCGCCTCCATGGCGCGGCGGGAGCGCAGGTCCACGAGAGTGGAAAGCTCGCAAGGATATCCGAGGTCCTCGATATCCTGCTGGTCATAACTGGTCAGCACGGTGACTGCGAGCAGCTTCAGACTCGACGTTCCGCGGCCCTCGATCGCGGCGCGCAATACCGGAGCGCTGCCGTGGACCGTGAGAAACTGGACGCCGGCGCGCGCCACCTGGCAGACAGCCCGCCGCACGGTCTCGCCGATGTCATAGAACTTCATGTCCAGGAAGACATGCTTGCCCCGCGCCCGCAACTCCCGCGCGGTTTCCATACCGGCAGCGGCATAAAGCTCCATGCCCACCTTATAGAAGCCCACGCTATCGCCGAGGCGGTCCACCAGAGCTAAGGCCTCGGCGGCGGTCTCGAAATCGAGTGCGACGATGATGGGATTGACGGTCATATGAGCCTGATGGGCTTGTCTCCGCGCGGCAGAACGCGACCGATTGTGTAGGCCGGCTCGAAAGCCCGCTCCAGCGTGGCTGCATCCTGCTGCGACAGGGTGAACAGCAGACCGCCCGAGGTTTGCGGATCGTAAAGCAGGTCTTCGAGTTCGGGCGGCAACTGGCGGGCCGTCTCGACCGCGCAAGAGGCGAACTCGCGATTATTTTTGAGGCCGGCGGGAATCGCCCCCAGGGCGGCATACTCCAGCGCCCCGGGCAGCAGGCGCACGCGGTCGACGGCAATCTCTAGCGTCACGTTGCTGGCGACAGCCATTTCGCGGGCGTGGCCGACCAGGCCGAAGCCGGTGATGTCGGTGCAGCCATGGATATCAAAACGGAGCATTTCTTCCGAAGCCCGGCGGTTGAGCGTGAGCATAGAGGCAGCGGCCTCCGCCACATGCTCGTCGCGGGCGATGCCCCGCTTCAGCGCGGTCCCGATCACACCGGTTCCCAGGCGTTTGGTGAAAACCAGAGCGTCGCCTGCCCGTGCGGCCGAATTCGCTTTGACCCGCTCAGGATGGACCACGCCAGTCACAGCGTATCCGAACTTGATCTCCTCATCGGCAATGCTGTGGCCGCCAAGAATCGAGCATTCCGCCTCGTGCATCTTTTCGGCGCCGCCCCGCAAGATCTGCTTGAGATCGTCAAGATCGCCGTTCGCGGGGTAAGCCACGATTGAGAGCGCGGAGAGCGGCTGGCCGCCCATGGCATAGACATCGCTCAAGGCATTCGCTGCGGCGATGGCGCCGAACGTGTACGGGTCGTCCACGATGGGGGTAAAGAAATCGACGGTCTGCACCAGGGCGAGCTCCGGCGTCAGCTTGTACACGCCGGCATCGTCGGCCGTGTCAAACCCAACCAGCACGTTCGGATCGGCCCACCGGGGAACGGCGGCCAGGACCTGGTCCAAAACCTTTGGACTCAGTTTGGACGCTCAACCCGCGGCCTTCACGTGTGCTGTCAGCTTCCGGAATTGAGTGGTAGTGCTCATTGCAATCTTGAGGCCTCTCCCACCTGGCTTAGAATCCGTTGCTCTTATGGTTTACCAGCGCCAGGAACTCATCCCGCGTCTTCTTCTTGTCGCGGAAACCGCCCAGCATGGCGCTGGTCATCGCGCCGGAATGCTGCTTCTCGACGCCCCGCATCATCATGCAGAAGTGACGCGCCTCGCAGATCACGCCCACGCCCACCGGGTCGCAAGCCTGCTGGATGGTCTGCGCTACCTGCTGCGTCAGGCGCTCTTGAATCTGCAGCCGCCGCGCGAACGCGTCCACGATGCGCGGAATCTTGCTCAGCCCCAGCACGCGGTTCCGCGGCAGGTAGGCAACGTGGATTTTGCCGAAAAACGGCAGCAGGTGATGCTCACACAGGCTGAAAAACTCGATGTCCTTCACCACCACCATCTCGTCGTACTTCACTTCGTACAACGCGTTATTGATGATCTTCTGCACATCGACGTGGTAGCCACTGGTCAGGAATCGCAGCGCCTCCGCCACCCGCTCCGGGGTACGCACCAGGCCCTCTCGTTCCGGATCCTCTCCGAGTCCGGACAGCAGCTCTTTAACAAGAGGTGCAAGACCGCCCTCCTCGCGTTTCGGCATCAGTTTCACGACGGCTTTACTCGATTTCCCGGGCATCAATTTCAAAGATGTTTCGGGGCGTCTCCTCGATGCAAACGCGGTCCAACCGGGGCCAGCCACCCGCGAACACCTCGCTCCATTTGCGTTTCAGACGCCGGCAGATCGCCAGGCCAAGATTTTCCGAGGTGGGCACTTCCTCCCCGAACCAGTCCACGTCCGCATTCAAATTCCGGTGATCCACGTGCCTCAGAATCTCGCGTTCCACCAGGCCATCCAGCAGCGGTACGTTCACCGCCTGCCCCGCAACCGGATCCGCAGGGCCCAACGCCGATACCCGCAGCACATAATTATGCCCGTGCCCATAGGGATTGTTACATTTGCCGTACACCCGGCAGTTTTCCGCCTCGTTCAAAGCTTCGGAATGCAGCCGGTGCGAAGCGACGAACTGGTAGCGTCGAGTTACGCGGAACACGGCTCTTCTCCCCAATATTCCACGCACAAATCGGCGGTTTCGCACAACCGGACCCTCCGCAGCTTGCGGCCGGGTTGGTTGAGGTGCGGCTCCAGCCGCTTCCAGATCTCGCGGGCTACGTTCTCAGCGGTCGGATTCACACGGTCGAACGGTGGCACCTCATAGTTCAAAAAGCGGTGGTCATACAGCGCTACCACCTCGCGATTCAGGATCTCTTTCAGCTCCTTCAGATCGAGCACCATCCCGGTAACCGGGTCCGGGCTCCCTTCCACGCTCACTTCCAGCAGGTAATTATGCCCATGGCCGTGCGGGTTGGCCGCGGGTCCGAAAAGCCTCCGGTTCTCTTCCTCCGACAGCTCCGGAACGCCGCAAACATGCGACGCCGAAAACTCGATTTTCCGCGTGATAAGCATGGGTGTTTGAGCGTTGATCTGCTCCGGAGGATACAATAAGATTATAGTTTTCAGGTATGCGAGGCGTCAAAATCGACTGGTTTCTGCGCGCGGGCATCGGCGTGATGCTCGTGGCCCTGGTGTACGTGCTATACGCCGCCATCTATCAGCGTGTCGTAGTCGCAGGCGATAGGGCGCCCAAGTTCACCATCACCGCCGATAACGGCCGGTCCGTTTCAGTCCCGGATTTCGGCGGCAAGCTGCTGATCTTGAATTTTTGGGCCAGCTGGTGCCAGCCCTGCGTGGAAGAGGAACCGTCGCTCAACGCGTTCGCCCAGCAGTTCGCCGACAAGGGTGTCACTGTCCTGGGAGTGAGTGTGGATCAGGACATTAACGCTTATCAGAAGTTTCTGCAGCGATTCCACCCGTCGTTCCTTACCGTCCGGGATTTCAAAATCCACGAAGATTACGGAACTTTCATCTACCCGGAGAGTTATTTTATCGATTCGAGTGGGACGGTGGTGCGTAAGCTCGATGTTGCGGGGATCAACTGGACCGATCCCCAGATGATCTCCTACGTCAACTCCCTGTTGTAGTCGTCTATGCGGCTGCTGCGCCCGTTGGGGCTTCTCCTGCTGATCGGCGGCGCGGCTTCCGCGTCGCTCGTAACTGATGTGCAGGCGCTGGTGACCGCGCGTCAATTGCCGCTGGCCGTCAACGAGGTGCGCGCCACCCAAGCTAAGAGCGCAGCCAACCCGGAACTGGCAGCCGCCATTTCGTGGCTTGCCCGGGGTGCTCTGGGCGACCGCCAGCTCCCTCAGGCCGATGCTTACGCCTCCGAGTCGCGGGCCATGGCGCTGCGCCTGCTAGGAATAAGGAACCTGGACTCGGACCCCTGGCTTCCCACCGCTCTCGGCGCTTCCATCGAAGTGCACGCCGGAGTACTCGCGGCGCAGGGTAAGACGAACGAGGCTCTGGCCTTTCTCCGCCAGGAATCGAAAGCCTGGGGCATGACGTCGATTCTGGAGCGCATTCAGAAGAACATCAATTTGCTGACGCTCCAGGGCAAGCCGGCGCCGCCGCTCGAAGGATTCAACCTCGCTTCTCTCAAAGGCCGTCCCATAGTGCTCTTTTTCTGGGCTCACTGGTGCCCCGACTGTAAAGCAGAGGCTCCCATTCTCGCCGCGATTCGCAACCACTTCGCGCCGCAGGGCCTCGCGGTGGTAGGTCCCACTCGCTTGTACGGCTATGCTGCCGGCGGCGAACCGGCAGCACCCCCGGCCGAAAAACAATACATCGAGCAAATCCGTCAGCGCTTCTACGCACCGCTCGAGGGCATGCCCACTCCCATCAGCGCCGCGAACTTTCAGGCCTATGGCGCCAGCACCACTCCGACGCTCGTCCTGGTGGACCGCGCGGGTATCGTGCGCGACTACCACCCGGGCGCCATGTCCGGCCAGGAGCTGGTGGCGAAGGTGCAGGAATTGTTGCGGTAGGCGTTCTAAGCCCATAAAACTGAGAGTTCTTCACAGCCGTCAGCACTCAGCGTTCAGCGCTCAGCTTTGGCGGTCAGTCGTGCGACCCGCTATGAAAGATTTCCACGAAGTGAAGGTTTGGCAGAAGGCGCACCACTTAACCCTGGCGATATATCAGATCACCATCACGTTTCCGCGCGAGGACGGCTAGGTTAGCTTTCCAACACCCGCGCGATCTGGTCGGCGTCGTTCGCCACTACGATCGGACGATTCCCGTAATTTGGTTGGATGAGCCGGCCGCCGGGGTCTTTCAGCGTGCCCGTATGATAGCTGTAGATGTAGTCGGGGTCCTTCAACACGTGGCCCGTCAGCACGGCGACCACGTCGGCATCCGGCGTGATCGTTCCTGCGGCCGTCAGCTTACGGATTCCGGCCAGAGTGGCCGCCGAAGCCGGTTCGCACCCGATTCCGCAGCGGCCGATGACCGCCTTCGCGTCGGCGATTTCCTGCTCGGAAACGCTTTCTACCACGCCATCCGATGTTTTCACTTCGTGCAGCGCCTTGGGCCACGAGACCGGATCTCCGATCTTGATGGCCGTCGCCAGCGTCTCCGGGTGTTCGACGGCTTTTAGACGGGGTGTGCGCCGGCCCGATTTATGGGGCCTAAGCAACTCGTAAAACGGTGCCGCCCCCTCCGCTTGAATCACGGCGAGGCGCGGCAAGCGCTCGATCAGCCCCAGGCTCTTCATCTCGCGCAGGGCCTTTCCGAATGCGGACGTATTTCCCAGGTTACCGCCCGGCAGCACCACCCAATCCGGCGCACGCCAATCCCGCTGGTCAAGCATCTCCGTCATGATGGTTTTCTGCCCTTCGATGCGAAACGGGTTGATGGAGTTCAGCAGATAAATTCCCAGCCGCTCCGCCAATTGCCGGACCAGCGCAAGTATCTGATCGAAATTAGCCTCCACCTGCAGCGTTCGCGCGCCGTATTCCAGCGCTTGCGCGAGCTTCCCATAGGAGATGTTGCCGTGCGGGATGAAAATGATCGGCTGCAGGCCCGCGGCGCTGGCGTATGCAGCCATGGAAGCCGAAGTGTTGCCGGTGGAGACGCAGGCCACGCGCGTCATTCCCAGCCGCAATGCCTGCGCGGCGCCGCAGGTCATGCCGTTGTCCTTGAAGGAACCGGTCGGATTGAAACCCTGGTGCTTGAATGCCAGCCGGTCGAGGCCTGCGTACTGCGCCGCGTGGCGCGCTTCCAGGATGGGCGTGTTGCCCTCGCGCAGTGTAACCACACAATTGTAGGAGGTCAAAAACGGGATCAGTTCGCGATATCGCCAGACACCGCTCTGGTCGAGCGGAGCATTCGAAACGCGCCGCTCCCGCCACAGGCGTTTTAGCATCAGGGCCGATTGCTCCGGGGCGTCATAAGCCGCTTCGAGCAACCCACCGCATTTCGGGCAGTTATAGATGACTTCGGTGATGGGGAATCGCGTGCGGCATTTTTCGGTGAAACAAACGAGTTCGGCGGGCATGAGATCTTCTTATTATAAATTTCCTATTGCCTTTCCCCTTTTATTCGCCCATAATCGATGTAGCGCTTATTCCGCTCACTAAACGACAGAAGCAGGTGCTCGATTTCATCGCCCGATTCCAGGACGAAAACGGCTACTGCCCGAGCTATGAGGAAATCGCTCACGGGCTCGATCTGGCTTCGCTCGCTACGGTCCACAAGCATATCTCGGCGCTCGAAAACAAGAGCTATCTGAAACGCGGCTTCAACCAGAGCCGGTCGCTGGAGCTGGCGCCTAAGTATCTCCAGGAACAGCGCCGGACGAGGCCGCTCGAAGTGCCGCTGCTGGGGCGCATTGCCGCCGGGTCGCCGGTCGAATCCGTCGAGCAGCGAGAGACCCTGAACTTCGCTGACTTCGCCGGCAACGGCAACACATTCGCGCTGGAAGTGCGCGGCAACTCGATGATCGAAGATCACATCTGCGACGGCGACCTGATCCTCCTGGAAAAGGTGTCGCAGGTTCGCGATGGCGATATCGTGGTCGCCCTGGTCGGCGGCAGCGAAACCACGCTCAAGCGCTTCTATCGCGAAGCGGGCGACCAGATTCGATTACAGCCCGCAAACGCCGCGCTGAAACCGATCATTGTTTCCGCTCGCGATGTGCAGATTCAAGGACGCTTGTTGGCGGTCCTCCGGAAATACAAGTAATCGGGAAGAAATACACGCGCAGCAGATCACCGGAGAAAGACACTTGACAAGATCACCGGCGCTACCAGGATTTCGAACCGCGTTGCCGTAGTTCGCGCTCGGCGCGCAGCCAATCGTCGTCGGGCGACCCATCGCGGCCTGCGCGGGACTGCCAGTAAAGGTAAGCCAACTCGGCGATGGCTTCGCGGGAAGGCTC
Source organism: uncultured Solibacteraceae bacterium (assembly GCA_964556085.1). Taxonomy (GTDB): domain Bacteria; phylum Acidobacteriota; class Terriglobia; order Bryobacterales; family Bryobacteraceae; genus PSRJ01. Next base: position 13,276 of record CAZKVF010000448.1, on the reverse strand, counting down.
CGCAATGGGCGGAGCGATCGGCATCTCGATTGCTTCCCGATCCGCTGAAAGTTCGACCGGCGCTTCGGCCTTCGGCTGCTTCCGCGTGGTTCGCGGGGCAGAGGCCTTGCGGCGGGGCTTGGGGTCAACCACGCTGGAAGTCGATTCCGGTGTCGCTATCGCGTCCACATCCGCGGCGGGTGGGACGGGTGTCGGCGAGGCGCGCCGGACCCGGGAGGAGGCAGTTTGGCGGCGCGGCCTGGGGGCTGCGTCCGAGGGGGCTGCCGTATCGTTCTCGGGTTTGGTCTTTCTATTCATATGCTTTTGCGGCGTATTGTTTGACGCATTTTTCATTGTAGGCCACGGGAATAAAAACTCTCCATCGAAAGTTCTAATTCTTCCCCTCTCCACTGTGAGTTTTCAGACTACGACGTCTGAGTATTGGTAAAATAAGGATAGCTTGCGACACGGCGCAGTTCTAGCGATCTTCCTGGCGTTGGCGCAACGTGAAGCGCCGGCCTCGCCGCGCGTGCTTTCGGTTGCGGTGGACGGGATGATTCATCCGGTAACCACCGAGATTTTCACGAGAGCACTGGAGCGCGCGCGGGAGCAGGGCGACTCGTTGATCATAATCCGGCTGAACACACCGGGCGGGTTGATGGACGCCATGCGCGAAACTATCGAGCGTATGGTCGCTTCCCCAATTCCAGTGGTCACCTACGTCGCACCGAGTGGCGGCCGCTCCGCCTCGGCCGGGTTCTTCCTGCTGGAGGCGGGCGACGTCGCGGCCATGGCGCCGGGCACCAACACGGGCGCCGCGCACCCGGTGGCGCTAGGCGGCGAAATGGATGCCATCGAAAAGCAGAAGGTGGAAAACGACGCTGCGGCCTACATGCGCAGCATCTGCACCAAACGCGGGCGCAATACCGCCCTTGCGGAAAGCGCGGTGCGCGAAAGCAAGTCGTTTACCGAACGCGAGGCCCTCGATCAGCACCTGATCGACCTGATCGCGCCCGATGAGCGAACCTTGCTCGCCGCGCTGGACGGCCGCGAGATCACGCGTTTCAATGGCGCGCACGAAACCCTCCACACTGCGGGAGCGAGCATCGATGTATATGACGAATCGGCCCGGGAGAAGGTGATTTCCGCTATCGCCGATCCAAACCTGGCGCTGATCCTGTTGGTGCTGGGCGCGCTCGGCATTTACGTCGAGTTCACGAATCCTGGACTGATCGCTCCGGGAGTGGCTGGAGCGATTTTGCTGCTGCTCGGTCTTTCGGCGCTCTCGCTGCTACCGATTAATTGGCTGGGCGCAGCGCTGCTTGTGGTGGCGCTGGCTTCTTTCGTGCTCGAAGCCAAGTTTGCCACTCACGGCATCCTGGCTATTGGAGGAGCGATCGCCATGGTGCTGGGCGCCGTCATGCTCGTTAACGGCCCGATTCCTGAGATGCGGGTGCATTGGCAGATCGCATTGGGGCTGGCGCTGCCTTTTTCGGTGATCACCGTGTTCCTGCTTTCGCTAGCGATACGCGCCCGGCGTAACAAAGTCGAAACCGGCGTGGAAGGCATGATTGGAGAGACCGGTTCGGCTCTGACGGCCCTTGCCCCGGAGGGTAAGGTGATGGTACGCGGCGAGTACTGGGACGCGGTGGCGGCCGGGCCGGTGAGCCCCGGAGCGCCGGTCCGCGTCACCGGAATTCACAATCTGAAACTGACCGTCGAATCTCTCGTGAACCGGACTGGAGGCCCCTCGTGATCGTCGACCCCGTCGTCCTTCTGATCGTCATCGTGGTGATCTACCTGCTGAGTTCCATCAAAATTCTGAGGGAATACGAGCGGGGCGTGATCTTTCGCCTCGGCCGCTTGCTGTCCCATCCGAAAGGGCCCGGTGTCATCCTGGTGTTCGCCCCCCTCGACCGGATGGTTCGTGTTTCGCTGCGCATTGACACGCTGGAAGTGCCATCCCAGGACGTGGTGACGCGCGATAACGTCACGGTGAAAGTCAATGCTGTCGTCTATTTCCGTGTGATCGATCCGCGCCCGGCCGTGGTCGAAGTTTCGAACTTCCTCTACGCCACTTCGCAACTGGCGCAGACCACGCTGCGCAGCGTGCTCGGGGAAGTGGAACTGGACGAATTGCTCAGCCAGCGCGAAAAACTCAACGTGCGGTTGCAATCGATTCTTGACCAGCACACCTCTCCGTGGGGCGTCAAGGTGACCATGGTCGAGGTAAAGCAGCTGGACCTGCCGGAATCGATGCAACGTGCCATGGCGCGGCAGGCCGAGGCCGAACGCGAACGGCGGGCCAAGATCATTCATGCCGAGGGCGAATATACCGCGGCGGAGAAGCTCAGCATGGCCGCCGAGGTCATTCAGCAACAGCCTGTCGCTATCCAGCTTCGCTACCTACAGACTCTGGTGGAGATTGGCTCGGAGAAGAATACCACCATCGTGTTTCCACTGCCCGTCGATATAATGACGAACATACAGCGCCTTCTGGAGCGGGCCGCCGAGCGCGGGCCCGGCGGGCCCGGCGGTAACGGCGCAACGAACCGATGAGAAACAACGAAGGCGAATTCGAGCTGGTGCTGGGAAACCGGCAATTGCTCAGCGGTTTTTTCGTGGTTGCGCTGTTGTTTGGAGTGGCTTTCGCGATGGGGTACGTCGTGGGGCGGAGCTCCATACCGTCTCCGAAAGCGCAGGCAGAAGCCGCGCCCGCAGCGGGTCCGGCCGCCGCGCAGAATCGTCCGCAGCCGGCGCCAGCGGAGCCTCGGCTTCCTGACCAGCAGCCTCCGGCGGCGGGAGACGAAACGGCACCAGCTCCCGGAACTCAAGCCGCCGCCGAACCTGAGACCCAGCCCGCGGGGAATGGGCCGGCTGCGACGGCTCCTTCCGCGCAAGCCGACCCGCACCCGTCCGCAGCAGGGCCGGCCGGCGGTTTAACGGACCCGGAACCCGGAACGTATTGGCAGGTCACTGCAATTGCCCAGCCGCAGGCGGAGGTTTTCGCCAGGGTGCTCCGTGACAAGGGCTTTCGCGTCTCGCTGAGTCAAGGAACAAAAAACCTCACGCGTGTTTTGGTGGGTCCGTATCCCGACAGAGAATCCCTGGGCCGCGCGAAGTCCGATCTTGAGGGCTCGGGCTTCCATCCTGTCATTCTGAAAAAAGAGTGAGCGGCTCCCTGGTACAAATCGGGGGTCCGAGGACTGGGGGGCCGGAAGTCAGGGGTCCGGGTGGGGTCGCGCGCCAGCGCTTACCCGAATGGGCGCGAAAGACGAGGACGCACTTCCCATCGCTGCACTTGCTCAAGAGCCAGTTGCGCGAGCTGCACCTCCACACGGTCTGCGAATCGGCCCGCTGCCCCAACATCCACGATTGCTTCCACCGAGGCGCCGCGACTTTCATGATCCTGGGCGAGCGCTGCACACGTTCTTGCGGTTTTTGCGCGGTTCCTAGAGCGCCAAAGGGCAGGATGCCGGCGCTCGATCCGCAGGAGCCGGACAACGTTGCGCGCATGGCGGCCGCCATGAAGCTGCGGCATGTCGTGATCACCAGCGTGAATCGAGACGACCTGGCGGACGGCGGTTCGCATCATTTCGCTGAAACGGTGCGAGCCGTGCGCCGCGCTCTGCCCGAGGCACGCGTCGAGGTGCTCACGCCGGATTTTCGGGGCGACCTCGCGGCTGTCGCCCGCGTCCTCGAGGCCGGACCGCACGTCTTCAATCATAATGTCGAGACGGTTCCGCGGCTTTATCGCCGCGTGCGGCCGCAGGCCGATTATCAGCAGTCCCTAGGCGTGCTGCGGTTTGCGAGTCGCTGTTGGCAGGCGAAATCCGGAACGGACCCGCAAACCGGGCCGCCTGCCCCACTGTTTACGAAGTCCGGTTTCATGGTGGGTCTCGGCGAGACCGAAGAAGAAGTGGAAACGCTCCTGCGCGATCTGCGCGAGGCGGGCACATCCATCGCCACGATCGGCCAATATCTGCAGCCCACGCGGCGCAATCTCCCGGTGGCGGCATATATCGAACCCCGGCAGTTCGAGCGCTACCGGGAACTCGGGCTCGCTCTCGGGTTTCAAGCGGTGTTCAGCGGACCGCTCGTGCGCAGTTCGTACATGGCGGAAATGGTCGCCGAGGAAGCGTCGGGGCAGCAGAAAACGAGCATGGAATGAACCCCGAGCCGCCGATGAACGCAGATGAACGCGGACAAAAAACGGCTGAATTATCGGCGTTGATCGGCGTTCATCCGCGGCTCAAGTCAATCCTGGCCCAGCTTGTCCCACTTTTTCTGGCACTTCTTTCGGCCGCGCTGCTCGTCCTGACGTTTCCACGGTTTCAACTAACCTGGCTCGCACCGGTTGCGCTGGCGCCCTTGCTGATCGCGGTTTCACGCGAGACCCGCCCCTGGCGGCGTTTTGCTCTTGGCTGGGCGGCGGGCGCGGTGTTCTGGTTCGGGGTCTGCTACTGGATCGAGTACACGCTGGCCTTCTACGGCGGTGTGGGCGACTTCGTAGGCTGGATTCTTCTCACGCTATTCGCCGCGGTCAAAGGGCTTCATCTGGCCGTCTTCGCGCTGCTCGCGGGAATTCTGATGCGGCGCTGGTGGGCGGTACCTGCCGTGTCAGCGTTGTGGGTGGCGATCGAAGCCACTCACGGTTCACTGGGCTTTGCCTGGCTTACGCTGGGCAACGCAGGGATTCAGATGAGCGTACCGCTCCGCCTGGCGCCGCTCACCGGCGTATGGGGCTTGTCGTTCGTTTTTATGATGATGGCCACCGCGCTGGCGCTGGCGCTGCTGCGCCGCCCGCGCCTGGAGCTGATGTGGCTGTTGCTGCTGCCGCTCCTCGGCTTCTTGCCACCCATGCCGCCGGCCTCGCGCGGACAGGATACGGCGGTCCTCGTGCAGCCCAATGTTTCGGAGAGCGAGCAGTGGACGCAAGAATCCGTCCACCGCACCGAAGAGCAACTGGCGGCGCTCACGGAGCGCAGCGCGCAAATACAGTCGAGCCGCCCGCCATCCATCGCCGTCTGGCCGGAAATTCCCGCACCTTTCTACTACTACGACGACCCGCGCTATCGCACACTAATGGACGACGTGGCCCGCGCCACGCACGCGTACCTGTTGATTGGCGATGTGTCACACGACCCCGATGGCCGGCTGTTCAACTCCGCCACCCTGATTTCCCCCCAAGGCGTTCCCATCAGCCGGTACGACAAAGTGAACCTGGTGCCCTTCGGCGAGTTTGTGCCGTGGCCCTTCGGGTTCGCTAACAAGATCTCGACCGAGGTGGGCGATTTCTCCCCCGGTCACCAGGTAGTGGTTTCCCCGGTTGGCGGCCACAAAATGGGCACGTTCATCTGTTATGAATCGGTGTTCCCGAATTTTGTGCGCCGCTTCGCGCGAGGCGGCGCCGAAGTGCTATTCAACATTTCCAACGACGGCTGGTTCGGGAACAGCGCGGCGCGGCTGCAGCATCTGACAATCGTGCGCATGCGCGCCGCCGAAAACCGGCGCTGGATCCTGCGCTCGACCAACGATGGCATCACGGGGACGATCGACCCCGCCGGCCGCGTCCGAGGCACGCTTCCGCTCTATACTCAGGCAACCTCGTATACCGGCTTCAACTACATCGCGGACCAGACGTTTTACACAAAGCACGGCGACTGGTTCCCCTGGCTGTGCGCGGTGGTGGCAGCCGGATGTTTGGTGGTGGGAAGCTATGAAGCCAAACGCAAGGCGCGCTGAACGGCGCTGGGCAAATCCACGTGCTGAAACAGGCGAGCCGGGTAAAGATGTTCCTCAGCCGGCCTGAGTAAAATGATCTCTGGGCCTTCCTTCTCACCCGGCGCAATTGAAACTGGCGATCATCGGATATGGCAGCGTGGGCCGCGCGCTGGCGCGGCTGGTCCGCAAGCAGCGGCGTGAGTATCCGTTCCGGATCACCGGCATCCACACACTGGGCCACGGCACGGCGACCGACCCTGAAGGCCTGCCCGTGGAACCGGAATTCGGCCCGCGTGCTCCGGATATCGACGCATTCCTGGAGGCGGCCCGCGCCGACGCCGCAATCGAGCTGACGACTCTGAATCCATTGACGGGCGAACCGGCGACCAGCCACATCCGCGCGGCTTTCGCGCGTGGCATGCACGCGGTCACGGCGAATAAAGGTCCGATCGCCCATTGCTACGCCGCGCTGTGCCGTGAAGCTGCGGCCGCCGGCGTGCGCTTCCGGTTCGAAGCGACGGTCATGGATGGCGCTCCGGTTTTCAATCTATGGCGCCACAACATGCCGGGTGTCAAGGTAGTGGGATTCACCGGTGCGCTGAATTCCACATCGAAAATCGTGGTCGAAGCCATGGAGCGCGGCGCCTCTTTTGAAGAGGGGTTGCGCGGGGCGCGTGAGCTGGGCATCACGGAGGGCGATGGCTCGTACGATGTGGAAGGCTGGGATTCCGCCTGCAAAACAGCGGCCCTGGCTAATGTACTATTGGGTGCCCGCACATCCCCGCAGCAGGTTTCGACACGCGGAATCAGCAGGCTGACGCCCGAGCGGGTTCAAGACCTGGCGAAGCAGAACAAGACCGTGCGGCTCATCAGCCGCGCCCGACGGACCGGCACAGGCATTTCGCTGCGGGTTCGCGCCGAAGTTCTGAACCGGGCGGACGTCCTGGCTGCGGCGCCCGGGACCTCGAACATCATCCTGTTTCACACGGACCTGATGGGCACTTTCGGCACGGTCTCCATCGATCCCGGCGTGGAGCAGACGGCCTACGGCGTTTTCAGCGATTTGGTGAGCTTGCTCTGAGCCTGGCAACCGCAAAAATGCACCAGCCACATAGCGCCGGCATCACCCGTAAAAGTTCCCATCGGAACGAACTCCGGGCCATGAAAAACATCATCGACGTAGCCGAACAGAAGCGCTTAAACGACGCGCGCGACGCAGGAATACCGTGGAAGAAATGGGGGCCCTACCTCAGCGAAAGGCAGTGGGGAACGGTCCGCGAGGACTACAGCTCCGACGGAAACGCATGGGAGTATTTCACCCATGATCATTCTCGCTCGCGAGCTTATAAGTGGGGGGAAGACGGCCTTGGCGGGGAAGGCGCCAGGGCGGTGGAAGAGGTGCTTACCCCCGTGCAGTGATTTCGAGATTGGCGGGCGGAAGCGCCCGACGAGAACGCCGGTTCCGCCGCAGTTGCGACTAATGCCGGGCCAATTTCAGCAACGCGGTCGCGATCTCGTTTACCGCGTGCTCCTCGACGCGTCTGCTGGCTTCACTGCGAGGCAGAGATGCGAGTTCTAGATGTACCAGTTCGTGGACCACCGTGAACTCCATATCATCGAGCATTGGCTTCCAGGAAAGCTTATAGTCTGTGGTGGACAACACGTCAATGGTCGCCGTTTTTGTTTCGGTGTCCCAGTGAATATTACCGAGAGTCTTGGGCTCGAGCTGATCGGCCCGAACCAGTTGAACAGCGATTTTCCAGTCCTTCAGGTTCATACGGTCCTGCCAGAACTGGAGTCTCTGGGCAACAAACTTTGCGGCTGCGGCTTCGCGCTCCTGCGGCGTGGAATCGTTACTCCAGCCAAAAGTGGACGCGGCCATCGAGGCGAAAAACAGAGCGGCGAAGGCTGAAAACCTGGCCACCCGGGGTATGCTAACGAACATTAATAGCAATCGTAACATTACGGACACGAAGGCTGTTTTGTGAAGAACCGCAGATTTCACCCCCTGGGGGCTTTTTGGGGGTTACGCGGGGTCAAACCTGGTGGTTTTTGGAGGCGATCGACGGCTCGATGCGGGCGCAGCTCTGTTTCGCGGTTCGATTCGCCTCACACTTACGGGGTGGCGAAACTCCGCGGGTTCAGGCGTGATTTACCTTTGTTTCGTCGCCAAAATGCAGGTGCAGTTCTTCCGGACGGCTGCTTCGCAGAACGTCCTTAGCCCTTATGAGTTCGGCTGCGACGCCATCAGCCAGCAGTAACACTTTGTCTGTTTGCAGGCTCGACTCGTGCCGGACAATTGTGCCCATGGGGATTCCGAGGCTGTTAAGTCCGGCACTGATGACGCTCCATTCGAGTGTGTCACCATTTGCCGAATTGGCGGAAATCAAGGTTGCCAGCGGCCCTGCCAGCAGGGTTGGACCAATACCGGTTATGCCCACGAAAGTGGACGCCGCCAGAAGCACCTGCGGATATCCCGAGTGAGTTTCCTTTTTTAGTCCTCTGCTCGGGTGATCGTCCGAATCGCGCCAGGCGGGAAGCTCTGGCTGCGGCGAATCTATCTTTCCGGCTATTGATAAGTCTGTAACCTGGAAGCCGGCTTTCTCGAGTTCCCGTACCGCCGCTGCGGCATCCGAATGGCAACTGAAGACAGCCATAAGCGAGTTGGTAGCGCCATTCGGCGTGTCCCTTTGAGCCGGTCGTTTCCCTTGGATTCCCACGTAACATGAAGATTCCACTTGTTCTGGAGTGACTCAAGTGTTTGGGTCACAGGGCCGAGTGTTTCTTAACATTTTCTGGATCTGCCTGACTTAGGGCTGCATCCGGCACGTTGAGGGAGCCTAACATGGCGACGGTTCTGGTGGTGGATGATGAGCCAGTGATACGTTCACTGGTAACTGAAGTTCTTCAGGGCGAAGGCCACTCGGTTCTTAGTGCCGGGTGTGGTTCCCAGGCGTTGTCACTTTTCGAGTCGCATACTGAAATCGATTTGCTGATTAGCGACGTTACCATGCCTGAAATGGATGGGCCGGCCCTAGCCAGGAAGCTCCGGGCCGAGCGTCCTGGCCTACCCGTGCTTCTTATGTCCGGCAGCTGTCAGAATGGGCAGGTGAACAGCCGGTTTGAATTCCTGTCGAAGCCCTTTTCTATAACAGAGCTGCTCACCCGCGTCCGCAGGCTGGCGGAAAAGTGCCGGGTAGGTTAGTTTAACGCGCTTGCCTCGATTGCCGGGCTTTCCTCAATTACTGTGCCCCCTCGTCTTTCGCTCTGAAACCCCCAAAAAAGCCTCTCCGGATCTGCGCGGCGCATCAAGCCCAAGGTGGGACACGAGCGACGCAAGACTCTTATTTTCCTTTTATTACTGGCGTCAGCCTGTTTTGTCATCTGCGTTGTGGGGCTGACTCCAACAAGAGCCGACGATTCCGCTGTCACCATAGAACCGCGGAATCAATCCGTACCGGTCAGCGGCGAAGCGGACCGGCTTTCTCCGCACATCCGAATCGACGCGAATCTGGTATTGATTCCGGTGCTGGTTACGGACCGCAATGACCGCCTGATCACCGGCCTCGAAAAAGAACATTTCAAGATTTTCGAAGATAAAGTCGAGCAGGTGATCACGCAGTTTGCCTCGGAAGACACGCCGGTTTCCATAGGGCTGCTAATCGATTGCAGCGGGAGCATGGGCCCGAAACTGGCAAAATCGCGAGCGGCGGTCTCCGAGTTTCTGCGCACAGCCAATCCCGAGGACGAGTTCCTGCTCGTGAGTTTCAGCGACCGTGCTCAATTGCTGACCACGTTCACCGACCGCATCGAAGAGGTCCAGAACCGGATGATGTATCTGCAATCGCGGGGTCGCACGGCTCTGTTGGATGCGATTTACCTGGCTTTGCATGAAATGAAAAAGGGCAGGCACGCGCGCAAAGCACTTCTGATCATCTCGGATGGCGGCGATAACTCAAGCCGGTACTCATACAGCCAGGTAAGGAGCTATATCCGTGAAGCCGATGTTCAAATTTATTCGATCGGAATTCTGGAACCACTCAGCACCCGAGGAAGATCGCCTGAAGAGCTGGCAGGCCCTACGCTCCTGGAAGATGTCGCGCACCAAACCGGCGGCCGCCTATATCAAGTGGACGACCTCGGCCAACTGCCTGACATTGCTTCCAAAATCGGCGCCGCGCTCCGCAACGAGTACCTATTGGGTTACATGCCGGCCGAAGGAAACCATGACGGGAAGTACCACCGGGTACGCGTGAAACTACAGCCGCCCAAGGGGCTTCCGGCATTGCGCGCTACCTTTCGCTCTGGGTATTACGCGCGCTAACCACCTTCCCCGCAGCTCTGCCGCCGACCGCTATCGCACACGGAAAAATTTGTTGCGCCCGGATGCCGGAATTCATCAACTCTACGAGGCATCAGGATGGGCATCATCACACGCTGCACATTCTGCGGGCTGCTAGCGGCCGTTGCGCTGTCGCCCGCCCCCGAAGAAACAACCATTCGCGCGGACGTGAATCTGGTGCAACTGCCGGTCACCGTCACGGATGCGCGGGGGCACACTGTTTCCGGTTTGCCAAAGGCAGCCTTCCAACTGTTTGTTGACAACAATCCGCAGCCCATAACGGTCTTTCAGGGTGAGGACGCGCCGGTAACCGCCGGAATTGTGATCGATAACAGCAGCAGCATGACCTCCAAGGTGAAGGAAGTAGTTGCCGCGGGGCTGGCGTTTGCACGCGCCAGCAACCCGAAGGACCAGATGTTCGTCGTACACTTCACTAACACCCCCCGCTTCGGACTGCCCGAAGGCAAGCGGTTCACAGGAGACGTCGCCGAATTGGAAAAGGCAGTGGAGGCTTTCCAACTCGGAGGGACTACGGCTTTCTATGACGCCCTTATGATGGCCCAATCGCAACTTCAATGGGCGGTGTATCCGCGGAAGGTCCTTTTGACCATCACGGACGGGGGAGATAACTCCAGCCATACGCCGCTCAAGGACGCGTTGAGCGCTGCGGTAAAATACGGCATCGTCATCTACACGATCGGACTCTTCGACGAGACTGACCGCGACCGCAATCCTGAGGTGCTGTCGAAAATTGCAGAAGAAACCGGTGGGCAGGCGTTTTTCCCGGAGCGGATAAGCGACGTTACCGACACCTGTGTAACGATCGCCCGCGAGATTCGCAGCCAGTACACCCTCGGTTTTCCTGGAGCAGAGGATGGCAAGTTTCACCACATCCGCGTGACAGCAACAGATGCCAACTCCGGTCCCTTGCAAGTCCATACGCGAGGTGGCTACTTCGCCACCAAGTCGCCCCCCAACGCCAACCGTCAGAAGTAGAGCCGAGGAGCCAGGGCCTTTGCCTGGCAGCCGATTCTGACGGCGGGTAGTTGCGGGAAGCGCCGCAATGTTGCTCCCCCAACCTCCGGAACACGCGCAATGCGTGTGGTTGGCCGGCAATGCGGATTCCCGGGCCCCGAGGGGCCGTCCCTACGCCAAGCACCGCTTCTGGCCCTTTCAACCGGGGATTTCCGCGGTATTCCGGATATGGAAGACCGGAACGTAGTGCCCGACGGGTATGTCGATGATTAAGGGATCGTCGGCGCCTTCCGAGCTGTAGTACTTCCTCAGCTTCGAACGGAGCCGCCAGGCCTGGCTGCGCACGATGGTGTCGGCCTTGGGGTCGTAGTCTGGGCTACGGCCGAATACCGAGACGCCAATCGTGGTCTCCTTCAAATGGTCTGCTTCACCTTTCAAGGTAGAGCCGACCACAAACGTCAGAAGTTGCATAAGCCTCTGACACCCCGTCATTGTCCGGCTTTTGTGAATCCGGTCCACGGCACACCAGACGTCCGAAGCGTTGATGTCTCCGCTCATTCCGTGTGCCCATTCTTTTGTGTCACAAATGCTGCGAGCCTCGTTCATTATTCACCCACATTGCGTGGATGCCAAAAAATCGCGGTTGTCCGTATTAATCGGCTCTCAATGGGTTACGCAGGCGTGTTTAACTTCAATATTCGGCGACCCATGCCGGTTTTCTTACCAGATATCCAGATAGCGTCTTGTCTGGCCGTGTGTGCAGGGTGGGCCGCGAATGGATTCGTGCGCTTATACCGGTCGATGGAGTCGAGGATTAGTGCCCGGCGATTAGTGCCCGGCTAAAAGGGTTTAACCGGCAGCTGCGGTGCGACGAGGCGCGGCGAGCTGCATGAGCCAGAGGGAAGCCGTGGTGCAGACATGACGAACTTCATCCGGGCTGAACGGCTTTGCCAAGACATCGTACCCGCCTAAATTCAGCACTTCGGACCAGAGATGTTCGTCAGCCACTCGGGAAGTGACGACCAGGAGCGGCGGATTGGGCTCTCCTCTGATATGGCCGAGGATGCTCTTCCAGGTGCCGTCTTCCAGCAGGCTTTCACAGAAGATGACGGAAATCTTTTCCCGGCGGAGTTTTCCGACCGCCTGGCAGCAATTCGCAGCGGCCGAAACGGCCCAAGGCAATCCGCTCAGAATCCGGCGCAAGGTTAGATGGTCCGATGCATCCCTGCTAACAGAAAGTACGCGGATCGGTGTGGAATCGGCGTGGCGCTGGCTCACCTGCCCAGCCGAAGAGTTAACTTCGGTGCCAGGAACATCAAGAGGAGCAGGCGAATGTGAATCCTTGGCGGCCATTGAGCGTCTCCTTAGAGCGGGGGGCGTCCGTGCTGAGTAGTTAAAGCAGGACGACTCTGCTGGCTTTTCCCAGAGGCGGTAGAGCGAAGCCTTTCAGAGCCGGCCATACAGGCCCAGATGCCACGCAAGGCCTACGGACTTAAATTGTTTTTATAAACCCATAAAGTTCCGGCAATCCAAATATGTTGTCGTGGGTAAGTGATCAATACCTCTTTCAAATAGCGCATCACCCAAACAACTGAACCACGGTTGGCGTGATCGCATCACCCCAGAAGCAGACGCTACCTCAGGCGGCTGCAGGACGCATCATGAAACACTACGTGCGTTTAATTTTTCTTATCAATTTGGTCTTGGCGGCCGGCCGGGCACAATCGGTGCAGCCCGAGACGACGGTGCTCCGTGGAGAGATCACTTCCTCCTCTCCCCTCGGCACCGGCCTGACGGTGGAGTTGTCCGGCAACGGCATGCGCTTCGAAACCGCCTTTGTTAACGGCGATAATTCCTTCGAGTTTCGGTCCGCTACCCCCGGTATGCACCAACTACGGGTCCTCACGGCCAACGGCCAGGTTCTTTACCAGGAGTACGTCTCCGTAAACCCGAATCAGACTCTCTCGATTCATCTACCAGAGCAGCCGCAGGCAAAGCGCTCCGGTGGTAGCACCGTCTCATTGCAACAACTGCAACACAAAATTCCTCCGGCGGCTCAGAAGGCGTTTGAGAAAGGCGAGCATGCGGCGGTCAAAGGAGACCTCGACCAGGCTCGCACCTGCTTTGAAGAAGCTATTACACGGGATCCCGAATTCGCGGACGCCTACAACGAACTGGGAGGGGTGAATGCCAGCCAGAGCCGCTTTGCGGATGCCGCCGACCAGTTCCAGAAGGCGATCAACCTGGTGCCGGAGC